>CALUSJ010000082.1 GCA_944323405.1 Candidatus Gastranaerophilales bacterium | reverse complement strand
CAGTTAATTGAAACATCTATTATATCTTTCTGATTTTCATTAAAAACGGCTTTTTATTATCTATTGTTGTATATCTGTCATGCCTGTTTTTTGCTATTATAGCATCTAAATAAGTTTGTTTTCCACCTGTGCTGATAAGACTTTTCTGTAAATAATATTTATGGTATAAAAAATGTATGAATAAGCAAAGGAAATGTGTAGGCTGCGGGGAGCTTAAACCCCGTGAAGGGATGATTAAAATAACAAAAAACCATAAAGACGGAAAAGTAGTTGTTAACCCGGATTCCTTCACATTTGGCAGATCTGCATATCTTTGTTATAATCAATCTTGTATAGAATCAGCATTAAAAAAATCAAAATTAAACAGAGTATTAAAAACCTCTGAGGACTTGAAAGGAATATTAGATGGACAGTATAAGAGTTAGTGAAGCAGCACGTGAATTAGGTTTAACCAGCAAGGAAGCTATAGAAAAGTTTGGAGAAATAAATATAATCGTGAAATCACACTCCAGTACTGTTTCATCATCACAGCTAAAGAAGTTAAAAGAGCATTTAGGTATTACGCCTCAAAAGTCTTCTGGCAAACCGAAGGCTTTTATTATAAAAAAAGCAAAACCGGCTGAAAAACCGAAGTCTGACGTAGAAAAGTCGAAGCCGATAAAAGAGAAGTCTGAAGTTGTTATAGAAAAGAAGAAAAAAATAGAAGAGAAGAAAGAAGAAGAATTACAGCCGGCAGAAGAGATTTCGAAGGAGCCAGAAGTTTCAAAAGCTTCAAATAGCGGTGTTGTAAGAGTAGAACGTTCAAAGACAGAGCTTCCGAAATATCTGTCAAGAATTGAAATAGTAAGGAAAGCTCCGCCCAAACAGCCAAAGCCGGAAAATGATTCAAAAGGCGAGGCTGCTAAAGATAATAAAGAGAAAAAATCTTTTTCAGATAAAAAGTCTTTTTCTAAGAATCTGGCTCAGGAGAAGAAGCTTGTTGAAAGGCGTATCATTCCACAGGAGATATACGAAGGCAAAAGCAGTGCTCCGTCTAAAAAAAGAAATGATTCAAAACGGAAAGACAAGGATTACAATTCCAAAAAAGAAGATCAGGAAATGATATCTCTTGAAAAAGCTGCTGCTCAGAAACACAAGAAAAAATCTCACAAAGAAGAAGCTGCTGAGCAGGTTAAGCAGATTGTAGTTAATTCGGCAATGACAATAAGTGAATTGGCCGATAAGATTCATAAGACACCGGCAGAGATTGTCAAGTTTCTAATGTTCCAAGGTATAATGGCTACGGTAAACCAGCTTATTGATGTTGAAACTATTAAAAAAGTATGTAATGAATATGAATTAGAAGTATTAGAAGAAGATATTGATGCATATATAGAGGAAGAGCTGGAAAAAGAGCAGAAGAAAAAAGCAATAACAGATATAGATAAAAAGCTTCTAAAGCGCAGAGCGCCAGTAGTCAGTATAATGGGGCACGTAGACCATGGTAAAACAACTCTATTGGATAGTATCAGGGCATCAAAACACAAGATAGTAGCGACCGAAGTTGGTGGAATTACGCAGTCAATCGGTGCATACACTGTATATTTAGATAATAACCACGATAAAAAGATTGTTTTTGTAGACACTCCTGGCCACGAAGCTTTTACGGAAATGCGGGCACGTGGTGCAAAGGCTACTGATATAGCGGTACTTGTAGTAGCAGCTGATGATGGTATAATGCCTCAGACTATAGAAGCAATAAACCACGCAAAAGCAGCGGAAGTTCCAATAATAGTAGCGGTTAACAAAGTTGATAAGCCAGGTGCTGATCCAGACAGAGTTTTACAGCAATTAACCGAACACGGTCTTGTTCCAGAAGCGTGGGGCGGGGATACAATTACTGTAAAAGTTTCAGCATTACAGGGTACGGGTATAGATGAGCTTTTGGAATACATTTTACTAGTGGCAGATATCCAGGATTTGAAAGCCAATCCAAAAGCAGAAGCATCCGGCGTTGTAATAGAAGCTAACTTAGATAAGGGCAAGGGGCCTGTGGCAACACTTCTTGTCCAAAATGGTACTTTAAGAACAGGTAATTGTATTGTTGTTGGTACTGCTTGCGGAAGAGTCAGGGCTCTTTTATCAGACTCAGGTGAGCGGATACAGAAAGCTGAACCTTCTACTCCTGTTGAGATTTTAGGTTTAACAGAAGTACCGAATGCCGGTGATTTCTTTGAGGTTGTTAAGAACGAGAAAGAAATGAAAGCTATTGTAGATAAGCGTAAAGAAAAAGAGCGCAATAAGCGTTTAGATGCTATGCTTCCTGCACATATGAGAAGAGAGTCTGGCGATGCAGATGGCGGAATTCCTCAGTTGAACTTGATTATCAAGGCAAATACGCACGGTGCAGCAGAAGCTGTTTCTCAAGGTATAGCTCAGCTTGAGTCAAAAGAAATTGCAACAAAGATTATCCACGTTGGCGTGGGTGATATTTCGGAGGCTGATGTTATGCTGGCATCTGCTTCTAATGCATTAATATTAGGTTTCACAGTCAAAGAAGACGCAAATGCTTTGGCTGCTGCTGAGAAAGAAGGTGTTACGATAAAGAAATATGATATTATTTATCAAGCACTAGAAGATATGGAAAAGACTATGATTTCACTTCTTTCTCCTGAGGTTAAAGAGGTTGCAACTGGTCAGGCTGAGATTAGGCAAATATTTACGATAGGAAAGATTCAAAAGATTGCGGGCTGTTATGTTACGGAAGGTAAGATTAACCGAAATGATACAGCTACTATATATAGAAACGGCAGAGAAATCTTTAAGGGCGCTGTTGATCAGCTTAAGAGGTTTAAGGATGATGTTAAAGAAGTCGCTCAAGGGTTTGAATGCGGTATATCTTTTGTAAAATTCAATGATATCCAAGAAGGCGATATTGTTAAGTTCTTTACTAAAAAAGAAATAGAACGGTCTGAATTGGAATAAGAATAATTAATTTATTCATTGCAAATTGGGATATTCAAACTGGCTGTGTCTAGTACGGTTTTGAGCTTAAGCGCATAAATATCTGGGTGATTTAAAAGAGCCAGTTTTACAGCATCTTTTTCTGTTGTAAGAATTATGCCTTCAATGTTTTCAAGATCTGATTTGGAGTATTGATGATGGTCATCAAAGCTTATTCTATTCTTGATTTGGTAATCTTTTTCAATAAACTTGTAAAACTGTTCGGGCTGGCCGATAGCTGATATTGCAGTAACTTCTACGCCTTTTGGGAGATGTTCGCCCGAGATTATATTATAAACATAATCAGGCTCTATTTTTACAACTCCCGTATTGAGTTTTTTACCATCAAAATCGGCAAGAGAAGAAGCAAGCTCTTCTGCTTTTGAATGCTCTATATTTTTACTTACAACTAGAAGTTTGTCTACTCTATCAAAACCATTTAAGCTTTCCCTCAACGGCCCGGCAGGAAGCTGGTATTGATTTCCAAAAACTTTTTCAGAATCAACAAGTACAATATCCAAATCCCTGTGCATTTTTCGATGTTGAAAACCATCATCAAGAATTATTTTTGTAGCTCCAAGCTCTTTTATCGCATATTGAGCGGCTTTATATCTGTCAGCACAGGTCAAAACAGCACACATATTAAGGTTTACTGCAAACCAATATGGCTCATCTCCTGCTAAATCCGCTTTGTAAAATAAATTTATTCCATCTGAGATTACATTTACTTTTTTGTTGTCAAGTTTTCCGCCGTAGCCTCTAGAAACAATTGCAACACGTTCTCCTTTTTGGAGTAAATATTTCGCAATCTCAGCTGTAACCGGGGTTTTGCCTACGCCTCCTGTGGTAAAATTCCCAACCGAAATCACAAATGCGCTTACTTTTTTAGGGTGTAAAATGTTTTTGTCATACAAAAAATTTTTGAAACTGCTAGCTTGACCATAAAAGAATGAGCAGGATTTTAATATATTAAATACTATTCCATTTGGTTTATTTGTATAATGCAGTCTGGTAATTTTTGTTTTTAAACTCAATGCTACAGCCTTTATTTTTTTATTTATAATACCATTCAAAAATAAAAGAATCAATGGGGAGCTGGTGAAGAGTGGAGTGCGGGATATAAGAAGAGCTTTTTATAGAGGAAAGGTGTGCACTTTGTTTGCTTGCATGTTACAATTGAATTTATGGAAGAAAAAGAAACCAAAAAAGTAATTAGTCTTATGTCCGGCACTTCCTGCGATTCTATTGATGCCGGGCTTTGTGAAGTTTATCCCGATTTGTCTGTAAAGCTTATAAAAGGTATCAATCATCCATATCCAGAACATATTAGAGCGAAAATATTTTCGGCGTTCAGAGATGAATTAAGCGTCAAAGAAATCTGCCAGCTTAATTTTGCAGTCGGTCAATGTTTTGCTGATGCAGCAAATATTTTAATCGGAGAATTTGGTAAACCTGATTTTATTTCAAGCCACGGACAAACTATTTATCACTATCCTTTTGATACAAAGCTTGATAATGTCTCTCTGAAAAGCACTTTTCAGATTGGAGAGAGCTCTGTAATTGCTGCACAAACAGGATGTATGACTATTTCCAATTTTCGGGAAAAAGATATTGCATACTCCGGCCAAGGTGCACCATTAGTATGTTTTGCTGATGAAAAATGGTTTAAAAATGCTCTTGTGCAAAATATCGGAGGGATTTCCAACGTAACTGTTATATCTGATGAATATGATACTTTCGGATTTGATACCGGCCCCGGAAATATTATGATTGACTATTGTGTGCAAAAATTCTTTAATAAAAAATACGATGAAGATGGAAAAATAGCTTCTGAAGGTATTATCTCAGAAAGTTGGCTTAATTGCCTTTTGGAAGATGAATATTATTTTCTGAATCCCCCAAAAACAACTGGAAGAGAGTATTTTTCACAGAAATATATAGAAAATATGCTAAAAACAGCGCCGCAAGAGCCTAAAGATATTATTGCAACGCTAACAGCCTTAACTGCTAAAACTATTGCTCAAGCTTATGAAAGGTTTATTCCTTTTAGATATGACAAAGTTATTATAGGAGGCGGAGGGGCTTATAATAAAGCATTAATGAAACTGCTGAAAGGGTATCTTCCTAAATATGTTGAATTGAAAACTCATGAAGATTATGGAATTTCAAATAATTTTAAAGAAGTTATGGCTTTCGCACTCTTAGGTTACTGCACTTATTATAATATCCCTAATAACCTTCCATCATGCACCGGCGCAACTAAACGCACGGTTTTAGGGAAAATAACCTATTAGTTTTCAATGAAAATATTCATAAATTCGATGTCATCATAATCAATGTATGCTGTCTGCATTAAATTTCGCCCAGTTTTAATTGTAATTTCATTAACTTGATTTTTTCTGATTAAGTTTTTGGGAAGTCTTATCCTTTGTCCATCCCCGTTCAGCTGAATTTCAGAGATTTTGTTTCCATTAAAATAAACCTCCGGCGGTGAGGCAAATGCATTTGGTATCATGTTCTGCCCCATTGAACGTGCCATTGCTGTATCAATCCCTATTATTGAACCTATTACCATATAAACTGGTTTGGCTATGTTTATATCTTTTAGCGTAAATCTTTTAGTATAAAATGGCCCTATCGCCTGCATTGTAAACTCGCCTGCGTTGGCTGATAATTCGGAAAAACTGTTATCTCCTAAATGATACATATTTGTATCAATTGCTTTCCCGGATGCGTTTGATTTTTCTATCCCAACTACTATCGGAGCATTAAAAGTTTTATCATCCACTGTCATAGTGAAAGGTTTGTAATTCGGCTTCTGAACCGACATTATGCTCGGCCCGTTAAGCTGTGTGTCAAGCTCAAAAAAACCATTCCTATCTGTCTTTGTTGCATAATTCTGTTTTGGTAATCTTATATCAGCTCCGCCAACTCCTTCGCCTGTTTGTTTATCAATAATCCTGCTAGAACTCCCTCTTCCCTGCTCGCTTACTCCACCCTGAAATGTTGCGGCTGATGCGGGAAAAGATAATAAATATATTGATAATAATATGCTCAAAACTCTTTTCATATCACTATTATTAATCCTTTATTATTTATAAGAATTACTCGTTTGTATATTCTTTAAGGATAATTTTTAATAAGTAAATTTTTCATATCACAAATTCTGATTGTAAAAAAATATTAATCAACACTTGACAGTTGAACGGTTGTTCAACTATAATATATATAAAAGGACTCAATTATGTGCGAACACGAAGAACATATTCACAATGAACATCAACAAAACTATACAATACTGAGGGCTCTGATTGCGCTTGCCCTATTTGCAGGAGGCTATAAACTTAAACCGCTTTTTATAGCAGCATATTTGATTGCAGGCGGGGATGTGCTTTATAAAGCTCTGAAAAATATTGTTAAGGGTCGTGTGTTTGATGAAAATTTTCTTATGTCAACTGCAACACTAGGTGCGCTTGCAATAAAAGAATTCCCAGAAGCTGTTATGGTTATGGTTTTGTACCAGATTGGAGAATATTTTCAGCATAGAGCGGTTGAGAAATCCCGTCATTCGATTAAAGAGCTTATGGATATAAGACCTGATTATGCGAATTTGCAAGGGAAGAAAGTTGCTCCGCAGGAAGTTAGATTGGGTGATATAATAACGGTCAATCCTGGAGAAAAAGTTCCTTTAGATGGAATGATAATTGAGGGTACAGCATCTATTAACACATCTGCTCTTACGGGAGAATCTTTGCCAAGGTATGTAAAGCCCGGTGATACAATATTAAGCGGATGTATAAATCTCGATGGAGTTTTAAAAATACGTGTTACTAAAGAATTTGGCGAGTCTACAGCTTCAAAAATTTTGAAACTTGTTGAGAATGCATCGGCAAAAAAAGCTAAAACTGAGAATTTTATAACTAAATTTGCAAGATATTATACTCCAGCTGTAGTTGTTTCTGCATTATTTATTGCAACAATCCCGCCGATTTTCTTTGCAGGAAATTGGGTTTTAAGAGCATTGACATTCCTTGTAATTTCTTGTCCCTGTGCTCTCGTAATCTCAGTCCCGCTAAGTTTTTTTGCAGGTATTGGAAGTGCTTCCAGACAGGGAATTTTAATTAAAGGAAGTTGTTACCTTGAAACACTTGCTAAAACGGAAAATATACTATTCGATAAAACCGGCACTCTGACTGAGGGTATTTTTGAAGTAACGGAAATCAGCTCACAAAACCCAGATATGCTTAAATATGCTGCTTATGCAGAAAGCGCTTCCAATCATCCTGTTGCATTGGCAATTAAAAAGGCTTACGGTAAAGATATTCCTGAGGGGTTGAATATAAAAGAAATTGCTGGTAAGGGGATAAAAGCCAATATTGACGGGCATGAAATTCTTGCTGGAAATGCAAAGTTAGTTACTCCAAGTGAAAAAATAGATAGAGCCGGCACTGTTGTTTATGTTTCTATAGATGGAGTTTATCAAGGACATATTATTATTTCAGATAAAATAAAAGATGATTCTAAAAATGCAATCAAAGAATTAAAACGGATGAATATTCAAACAACAATGCTTACTGGGGATTCGGCAGGCAGTGCTCAAAAAGTTCAGGAAGAATTAAATCTAGATAATGTTTATTTTGAGCTTTTACCAGAAGATAAGGTTGGAAAAGTTGAAGAAGTTATAGAAAAATCTAAAGGCAGCGTTGTGTTTGTGGGTGATGGTATAAATGATGCGCCGGTATTAACCAGAGCAGATGCCGGAATAGCAATGGGCGGGCTGGGTTCTGATGCAGCAATTGAAGCTGCTGATGTTGTAATTATGGACGACAAGCCGTCTAAGGTAGTTAATGCTATAATTTCAGCCAAAAAAACAATGACAATTGTAAAACAGAATATTGTATTTGCAATTGGTGTTAAGGCTATATTTCTGATTTTAGGCGGATTTGGAATGGTATCAATGTGGGGTGCCGTATTTGCAGATGTCGGAGTTTCTTTGATTGCAGTATTAAATGCTCTTAGAAATAATTATTCTGCATTAATTACTAGAAAACACTAGGGTTCCACAATCCTCTTAAAAGTATTTAACATAAAAGTATATTCTAGAAATCCAATTTTATCTAAATTGTCTATAATTTGATAATTCATTAATCGCAAGCATATCTGCAATTCTTGACGCTTGTTTTTGTTCTCTTGTTATATAAGCATTTAACAAAATACCGGGAATACAGCTTAACAGCATTATTGATGCGGACTTGCTAAGTCCGGCAATCTGTTCCAGTTTTGACGCCTTAGCTTTTGATAATGTTTTATTTAAAATTTTTCCGGCAAGCAGAAGTCCAGCTGACGAAGATATTAACATTACAGGTATGTTGACCGCATTTCCCAAAGCTTCTATGCTTTCCGCATATTGTTGAGATTTTTCATCAACTTTATTAAATGTTTTAAATGTATTTCTTTGTAACATTTGAGCATCTTTAAGCTGTTCAGGAGATAGTTTTATTTGCTCCAGTGCTTTATAAAATTTCTTTTCTTCCGATGCCTCGTTCTTTTTATATTGTTTATACGCTTGTGTATCTTTCCATATATCTTTAATAAACTGAATCATACTTGTTTTCCCCTTAGTATTAAGGGTAAACGCAGAGATTTTATTAGCATTTTCATCTGAAACATAAACTAACTGCTCAGGATTTTTCAAAAGTTCCATTTTAGCCTTATATCTTCCAACTCTGGCTGCTTCTTTTTGAATCTGTGCAGCAAAAATCGACAAAATAATTGGTGATAAAAAGGACGCAATCCACGAAATAGAAGCGATTTTTGAAGCAGATTTTACTTTTAATGCATTTAAAACTTTGCTTAATAAAGCAGAAAATAAAGAACCTAAAGCCATCAGCCCTACAGTTGCAGTTCCTGTTAAAAGTTCTACATTTTCAGCATAATCCTGAGACGCTATATCAAGTTTTTCAACAAGTTTTGTTAATAATTGTTGGTCTTTTTTAGCTTTTTCGACCTCTTCCGAAGTCATTTTGTCATTTAAATGAACTTTTTCATCTTCCAGTCTTGCTTCAAATTCTCTTCTTTGAGCCTTGTATATTTCATTTTCCTTAATCATGTCCTTAATACTCTTAAATCCAGAACCAAAATCTAATAATGAATCCTTTTCCTTTGGAATTTGAATATTTTGGGAAATAATTTTTGCCTGCTTAATTTGTTCTGGAGTAAGAATTGCAAAGCCGTTTGGATTTTTCAAATCTTTTCTCATGGCTTCAAAACGCCCTCTTCTAGAAGCAGACACTTCTATTTTTGAAGCCCACGCATATAGAGGAAATGCCGCCATTATAGCAACCACAATACCTATAACACTAGAAGTTATAGAAGTTAGATCCTTTGCCGATTTACCTTTGCCGATAAATTTACTTAAAAATTTTTGCACAACTTCAAATTTTGATAAATAACAACCCAGAGCACCTCCTGCAAATATTGCCAAATCGACTCCCCAGCCAACTGTATTTTCTGTCGCAATTTCCGTATCTTCTGCCCGTTTTTGGGAATATTCGTCCATGATATCAATGGCTCTTAGGAGGGTTTTACCACGCTGTACGTCTTCAAGATTAAATTCCTGCGGATTTTGTTTCAAATACTCTAACCGCTTAGCCTCCATTATGTCACGTCCCATTTTCCAGCTGTCGTAAGCCGGTTCATAATGTTTATAAGCTTTATAATCTCCAAACATTGACATAAAATTTAGACCTTCTTTGATTATATTAAACATGCTGATAGTATTTTTTGCCATAGCTTTTAAAAATCTTTACATTTCGTAATTTTCATGCTCTAATAAAAAGCAGGCAGGTGCTTTTTCGCCTGTATGAGACATTTTAGGAGAGGTTATGAAAACAGAAGAAAGAACATTTGTAGCGATTAAGCCCGATGGAGTAAAAAGAGGTATTATCGGGAAGATTATTGAAAGATTTGAAAATAAGGGGTTTAAAATTGTTGCGATGAAATTATTGCAGGTAACGCCTGAATTGGCTGCAAAGCATTATGAAGAACATCAAGGAAAACCTTTTTATAACAGGCTTGTACACTATATAACAAGCGGGCCGGTTGTAGCTATGGTTATTGAAGGATATGAAGCTATTGAAAGCGTCCGTCATATTGTAGGGGCTACGAATCCTATGAATGCTGATGTAGGAACAATAAGGGCTGATTTTGCGCAGGTGATGGAATATAATGTAATCCACGCTTCTGATTCGCCAAATAGTGCGCAAAGAGAGATTAATCTCTATTTTAAGCCTGAAGAAATTTATGACAACTGGCAGTCTATGCTGGAGTTAATCACGTATAACGAAGAAAGGTTTCAGGGGTAAAAAAATCAGTTGAGAAGTTTAGGAGTTTAGTAGTTTAGAAGAAGTTAAAAATTATATATATTTATGAGCGTTAGCGAATTTAAATTCTTCTCAACTTCTAAACCTCTAAACTACTAAACTACTAAACTTTTCAACTCCTAAACAAATAACTTATGTCAAATTTTAGTTACGACTTAATCCATATAGATAAAAACACAGGTGCCCGTGCAGGAATTTTGCATACTCCGCACGGAGATATTGAGACGCCGATATTTATGCCGGTCGGAACCAATTCTACAGTGAAACTTGTTACAAATAATAATCTATATGATACAGGCGCACAGATAATTCTAGCTAATTCTTATCATCTTTATTTGAGAGCAGGACATAAGCTTATTGAAAAATTCGGAGGCATTCACGGCTGGATGAACTGGCAAAAACCTGTTCTAACTGATTCTGGTGGGTTTCAAGTTTTTTCTCTCGCTCATTTAAGAAAGATTTCAGAAGAAGGGGTTGAGTTTAGAGACCCGAAAGACGGCAAAAAACATTTTATAAGCCCAGAAATCTCAATGGAAATTCAGCAGGCAATCGGAGCGGATATTATTATGGCGTTTGATTGGTGTGCGCCGTTTCCTTGTGATTAT
>CALUSJ010000081.1 GCA_944323405.1 Candidatus Gastranaerophilales bacterium | reverse complement strand
TCAAAGACGGCAAGGTTACTGATGAAGTTGTTTATATGACAGCGGACGAAGATGAAAACTTCAGATGTGCTCCGGCTGATGTTCAGTTAAATCCTGATAAAACATTTAAGGCAGCACAAATTCCTGTGCGTTATCGCTCAGAATTCATTATGAGTGATTCTTCAAAAGTTGACTATATGGGTGTTTGCCCGATTCAGATTATATCGGTCGCTACATCAATGATTCCGTTTATTGAACATGATGATGCTAACCGTGCATTGATGGGATCAAACATGCAGCGTCAATCTGTTCCTCTTCTTATTACAGAAAGGCCTGTTGTAGGTACTGGTATGGAAAGAAGAGTTGCAAAAGACTCCGGCATGGTAGTTTGTGCAAGAGTTGACGGTGTTGTTTCCCGTGTAACAGGTGAAGAAATTGTTATTACGGATCAGAAAGGCAAACATCATTTACATACATTAATGAAATATGTACGTTCAAACCAAGATACTTGTATTAACCAGAAACCGATTGTAAATGAAGGAGACAGGGTTCAGGCAGGCGATGTAATCGCAGACGGTGCTTCAACAAGCTGTGGTGAACTTTCAATCGGTAAAAACATTTTGGTAGCATACATGCCTTGGGAAGGATATAACTTCGAAGATGCTATTCTGCTTTCTGAAAGATGTGTACATGATGATATCTTTACATCTGTTCACATTGAAAAATTAGAAATAGATGCTCGTCAAACTAAACTCGGACCTGAAGAAATCACAAGAGAAATTCCGAATGTTTCTGAAGAAGCTTTGAGACACTTAGATGAACGAGGTATTGTTCGTATTGGTGCAAGAGTTTATGCTGACGATATATTAGTAGGTAAAGTAACTCCTAAAGGTGAAAGCGAGCATCCGCCGGAAGAAAAACTTTTAAGAGCAATCTTCGCTGAAAAAGCAAGAGATGTTAAAGATAACTCTTTAAGAGTTCCTCATGGTGAAGGTGGTCGTGTACTTGATGTTAAGGTGTTCGACAGAGAAAAAGGTGATGAACTTCCGCCGGGAGCTAATACGGTAATCAGAGTTTATATCGCTCAAAAACGTAAGGTTTCTGTTGGTGATAAACTCTCAGGACGTCACGGTAACAAAGGTATTGTTTCAAGAATTCTTCCAAAAGAAGATATGCCGTTCTTACCAGATGGTACTCCTGTAGATATTGTTCTTAACCCGCTTGGTGTTCCTTCTCGTATGAATGTAGGTCAAACTTATGAATGCTTGTTAGGTTTGGCGGCATATTTAACAGGTGAACACTATGAAGCACCTTCTTTTGATGAAAGATACGGTGATAACCAATCTGAAATCGCTACCAAGGCTGAACTTTTAAGAGGTATAAAAGAATCAGGATGCGACTGGGTAAGAGAAGACGGTAAGGTATACTTAATTGATGGTAGAACTGGTGAACCGTTTGATGAGCCTATTGCAGTTGGTTTATCTTACATCCTGAAACTTGTTCACCTTGTAGATGATAAGATTCACGCTCGTTCAACTGGTCCTTACTCATTAGTAACTCAACAGCCGTTAGGTGGTAAGGCACAGTTCGGCGGACAAAGATTCGGTGAGATGGAAGTTTGGGCATTGGAAGCTTACGGTGCTGCTTATACTCTGCAAGAAATGTTAACAATCAAATCAGATGATGTTAACGGACGTAATAGAGCTTATGAAGCAATCGTTAAGGGTGATAATATTCCAAGACCGGGTATTCCTGAATCATTTAAGGTACTTGTAAGAGAATTGCAAAGTATCGGTTTAGATATTACAGTTGCTAAGAAAAACGGAACTGAGGTTGACTTGATGTCTGATATGGATGACCTGCGCAAAGCAGCTCCAAAGAGAACATTATCAGATATTGATTCGGAGTTGTTAAATATCAACTTCTTTGATACATCAGCTACGTTAGGTGAAATATAAGGAGATAGGAAATTGTCTACAAGTATTGATTATTTTGATTATATACGCATAAGTATCGCTTCCCCTGAGAGGATTTTGAAGTGGTCTTACGGCGAGGTTACAAAACCTGAAACTATAAACTATAGAACCTTAAAACCTGAAAGAGACGGTCTCTTCTGCGAAAGAATTTTCGGACCAACAAAGGACTGGGAATGCTATTGCGGTAAGTATAAAAGAGTTCGTCATAAAGGTATCATTTGCGAAAGATGCGGTGTAGAGGTTACTGATTCAAAAGTAAGACGTCACAGAATGGGACACATCAAGCTTGCAGCTCCTGTTTCTCATATCTGGTTCTTGAAAGGTATTCCTTCTTATCTTGGTCTTTTACTTGATATGACTTTAAAAGACTTAGAACAGGTAATTTATTTCAATAATTATGTTGTTATAGACCCGGCAGACAGTCCGTTCAGAAAATTACAGCTTTTGAGTGAAGAAGAGTATGAAGATTTCATTATGGAAAATGAAGACTCTAAGCTTGAAGTTGGTATTGGTGCAGAAGCTATCAAGAAACTTTTAGGTGAAATTAATATTCACGAATTAGCTGAAGAAATAAGAACTGAGTTAGCAGGTCATGTAACATCTGTTCAAAGAAAAGGTAAGTTGATTAAGAGATTGAGACTATTAGATTCTCTTATTTCTTCAGAAACTGATCCAACCTGGATGATAATGGATATACTTCCAGTAACACCTCCAGATTTGAGACCAATGGTTCAATTAGACGGCGGAAGATTCGCTACATCTGATTTGAACGATTTATATAGAAGAGTAATTAACAGAAACAATCGTTTGCAAAGATTATTGGAAATGGGCGCTCCTGAAATTATCGTAAGAAACGAAAAACGTATGTTACAGGAAGCTGTTGATGCTCTTATTGATAACGGAAGACGCGGAAGAACTGTTGTTGGGCCAAATAACAGAGCTTTGAAATCTTTATCTAACATTATTGAAGGTAAACAAGGCCGTTTCCGTCAAAACTTGTTGGGTAAACGTGTTGACTACTCAGGCCGTTCAGTTATCGTAGTAGGGCCGACATTGAAACTTAACCAGTGCGGACTTCCGAAGGAAATGGCAATTGAATTATTCAAGCCGTTTGTAGTTAATAAACTTATTGAAAGAGGATTTGTTCAAAACATTAAATCAGCAAAGAAAATGATTGAACGCTCCGATGCAAAAGTTTGGGATATATTAGAAGAAATTATTGACGGTCATCCTGTACTCTTGAACCGTGCTCCAACCTTGCACAGATTAGGTATACAGGCGTTTGAACCTAAGCTTGTAGAAGGTCGTGCTATTCAGCTTCACCCATTGGTATGTACAGCATTCAACGCTGACTTCGATGGTGACCAAATGGCTGTTCACGTTCCGCTTTCTATAGAAGCTCAAACAGAGGCAAGAATGCTTATGTTAGCAACTAACAACATTCTTGCTCCAGCTAACGGTAAGCCGATTATTACACCATCTCAAGATATGGTATTGGGTATGTATTATCTTACAATTATGAAGAACCCTGAACAAGAAATTCAAGGTTATTTCTACAGCTTCCAGGATGCAATATCTGCACTTGAAGCTAAGGTAATTACGCTTCACGATAAAATCGTTGTTCGTGATGAAAAGGGTAAGAGAATCGAAACAACTGTCGGCAGAATTATATTTAATGAAGCCGTTAGATCAGCTTTAGTTTAAGAAATAAGTAAAAGAATAAAAGGAAATATAAGAAATGGAAAATACTTATACACATACAAAACAAACTCCGGCGTTTATTAACAAACAAATGGATAAAGGCGGTTTGAAAAAGCTTCTTTCCCAAATGTATCTTGAATACGGCGGAGCAAAGACAGCAGAACTTGCTAATACGCTTAAGAATTTGGGTTACAAGTATGCTACAAAATCAGGTGTAACAATTTCAATCGCAGACTTGTCAGTACCAGAATCGAAGAAAGCATTATTAAAAGAAGCTGAAGAAGAAATCGAAAAATCAACTAACCGTTATCTTAAAGGTGAGATTACGGAAGTTGAAAGATATACAAAAGTTATCGATACTTGGTCTGAAACGACAGCTAAACTTACAGAACAGGTTGTTGAGAACTTTGATAAATTAAATCCTGTATATATGATGGCATTTTCAGGTGCAAGAGGTAACTTATCTCAGGTATCACAGCTTGTCGGTATGAGAGGTTTGATGGCAGATGCGCAAGGGCAGATTATCGACTTGCCGATTACATCAAACTTTAAAGAAGGTCTTTCTTGTACTGAATACATCATTTCATCATACGGTGCACGTAAAGGTCTTGTAGATACAGCTCTTAAGACTGCTGACTCAGGATACTTAACAAGACGTCTGGTTGATGTTGCTCAAGATGTAATTATCCGTGATGCTGACTGCGGAACTGATAAGTATATTAATATGAAGCCAATTTGTGATGGTGACAATGTTATTGTTCCATTGATTGACAGATTATTAGGAAGAACAGTTGCTCAGGATATTTTTGATGAGGATGGCAAGACATTATTAGTTGCTAAAAATACTACATTAGACAGAAAAGATATCAAGAAGATAGCTCACTTGAATCTTCAGGAGTTGAAAGTTCGTTCAGGTTTAACCTGTGGTTTAGAATATGGTGTTTGCCAAAAGTGCTATGGTTGGGCAATGACTACTCAAAAGCTTGTTGATGTAGGCGAAGCAATTGGTATTATTGCAGCTCAGTCAATCGGTGAACCAGGTACTCAGCTTACGATGAGAACATTCCACACCGGCGGTGCTGTTGGTGTTAAGGAAGCAACAAAAGAAATTCACGCTAATGACGGCGGTGTGGTTTCTTCTAAGTTAAAAACAAGAGAACTTAGAACTCGTCATGGTGACGTAGTTAGAGTTTCTATATATGAAGCTGATATTGAAGTTAAAGAAAGCAAGAAAACGACTACTTATCATATTCCAGCAGGTGCTACTGTTTTCTTTGAAGATGGTATGAAGATCGATAAGAATTTTAAACTTGCAGAATACAAACCTAACTCAAATGATAGCGGCCGTTTGACAGAAAAAGCTACAAAAGATATTAATGCTGATATGTCAGGTATGGTATTGTTTGAAGATTTTGTTGCTGATGAAAAGAAAGACAGACAAGGGAATATTTCAAGAACAGCAAACAAGAATGGTATTGTTTGGATTATAGGCGGTGATGTTTATAACCTGCCTGGCGGTTCAAAAGTTCTTGTTAAGGATGAACAAAAGGTTAAAGCAGGTGATAAGTTAGCTGAAACAATTATGATATCTGAGCACGGCGGTGAAGTTCGTTATGCTGAGGATTTAGTTGTTGAAGCTGTAAAATCTGGTAAAAATAAGATTAATAAGATTGTTCAAGGTAAAGAAATCACAATCGTTATTGCATCTTTAACGCCTTCAAATGCGTCTTTTGAACAAACTAAGAAAGAGCAATTATGGACAGTGAAGAAGACGGGTGAAAAGTATATCGTTAAAGCTCCGATTGATACAACAGTAGAGAATGGTATGATTATAGCCGAGCTTATCGATGATGAGTGCTCTGTTTCATCTTCAGGTGAAATAAAATATGTTGATATTGAAGTTGATGAAAACCAAATCGTTACAAGACCAGGTAACATAGTCTTTGTTCCAGAAGAGGTTCATCAGGTAAATAAAGATTCTTCTCTTAAGATGGTAGAGAATGGAACTTTTGTTACAGCTGGTACGGAAGTTGTAAAAGATGTATATTGCCATATTGATGGTATTGTTGAATTCAAAGAATTTAACGATGTTATACACGAAGTAACAATTAGACCTGGAGAAGTTCATACGCTTCCAAATGTTTCTGAGCTTAAAGTTGAAGAAGGTGCTGTTGTAGAAGCTGGTACTGTAATTGCGAAGGGCATTAAAGCTAAAGAAACTTCAATTGTAACATTAATGGAAATGGAATTTGATGATTTAGATATCGATGATTTGGATGAAGAAATTGATACAACATCTCTAGAAGAAGAATCATTGGAAGATAGACCTGTTCAAATTCTGGTACGTCCTGTACAGCCAATGTTTATTGATCAAAAGGATGTTTCTATTGAATTTAATACAACTGATGAATTAATTAATATTGTTCCTGTAACTCAATTGCAGTACAAAGATGGTGCAAGAGTAAGGAACTTAGACGGTGCAACTTTAACTAGAACAAGTTTAGTTCTCCAAATGCAAGGTTATTTGTCACACTTGAAAGGTCTTGTAGAGCTTGATGAAAAAGGCGAATTGAAAATTGTTGTATTGGAAACATTAATTGTTCGTCGTGAGTTAGAAGGTAATTCAAAACTAAATGATTCATTACAGACCGAGCTTTTAGTAGGAAATGGACAAGTTATTGAGCCTAAGACTCCAATTGCAAAAACGGAAGTTTTAGCACTTAATGACGGTGTTGCTTCAATAAAAAATGAATCAAGTGAATCAAGAAGATTACTTTTGAACAGTGCAAACTTTGAGACTGTAATTGAGACTAAGTCCAAGCCAACAGTTAAGAAAGGTGACTTTATAAAATTGGATTCACCTGTTGCAGAATCTGGTGAAACAGCAACAGTTTCAGGAAAAATAGTTGCAGTGGATGCGAAATCTGTTACAATCAGAAATGGTCGTCCATATTTGATTAGCCCAGGTACAATGTTACAGGTAGAAGAAGGCTCTCTAGTTCTTAGAGGTGATATGCTTGCGACATTGGTATTTGAAAGAGAAAAAACAGGCGATATCGTTCAAGGTCTTCCGAGGGTAGAAGAACTTCTTGAAGCAAGAAAACCGAAAGATTGTGCGATATTGGCTGAAACAGACGGTGTAGCAGAAATTGAGATTGAAGATGATGTTCCTCGCTTGTTCTTAGTTAGTGACAGCGGAAGCAGAACTGAGATTAAATTTGCAATTGATGCAAGTATCGTTGTTCAACACAAACAAAAAATCAAAAAAGGTCAGCCTTTAACAAGCGGTCCTTTGAATCCGCATGATGTAATCAGACTTTGCGGACCAGAAGAGGCTCAACAATATTTAGTAGATGAAGTTCAGCGTGTTTACCGTTCTCAAGGCGTAGAAATTGCTGATAAACACATCGAAATTATTGTTCGTCAGATGACTAAGAAAGTAAGAATCGTTGATGCTGGCGATACGAACTTATTACCTGGCGAATTGGTTGAGGTTCAGACTTTTGAGAATGAAAATAAAGCTGTAAAAGAACACGATGGTCAGGAAGCAACTTGTGAATATATGTTATTAGGTATCACAAAGGCTTCATTGAATACTGAAAGCTTTATCTCAGCCGCTTCATTCCAGGAAACTACAAGAATCTTGACTGAGGCCGCAGTAGAAGGTAAGAAAGACCTGTTGAGAGGTTTGAAAGAAAACGTTATCATAGGTCGCTTGATACCTGCCGGAACCGGATTCTACCATTTGTCTTGCGCAAGCGAAGAGCGTGATAAAGAAGCTCAAAAGCGTGCAGCACAAAGGAATCAGGCAAGAAAGCCATCAGCTATCTTAGAAGAAATCGAAGGTATGTTTGGTGCGCCAGATTTGGTTGTCGGCGGTGAAGAAAAAAATGAAAATGAGTAAAAAGAAGAGTAATGTTTATAGTGCGGGGTAACTCCCGCACTTTTTATTTTTTTTATTGCATTATCTATGCCATTTATGCTCAAAACTTTCTACAGCCAGAGCGGCTTCTTCTTCTGAATATTTGTACAATCCAAGACTAATCATTATTCTACCTTCAGATTCTTCCATTAGTTTTTTCTTAATCTTATATGGATATGTTTCATTCCCTTGTAAATTACCTTTATGAATTTCTCTTATAATGTCATCAATATATAATTGCATATATTCAGGAATTTTTGGATGTCGTTTTATGTATTCAACTAGCGGCATATTTTCTCTATATCTATTGCCGCTAGCAGATGTGAGCAGAAAGTTTCCTATTGTATTCAAGCCTCCGTTAGAAGCTGGGGTTACATGTTCAATAGAGCCTGTAGATGCAATAAATATCCGTCGTATTATTTCAGTTTGTTTTCTTTTAGAATACTTAACGACAAAAGCATTTTTGCTGCTTTCAGATGTAGGCAGGAACAGAGCTTTGTTTCTTATATTATTTAGTATTTCTTTTTCGTTCTCTTTAGGAATAATTTCTGCAAGAGAGTTTAAGAAGATTTTTCGTTTAAAAGTATCGTGTGTAGCACTGTTGATAATGATTTGTCTACATTTTGTTGTTTTACTTCTTATTTTTAATGCTGATTGAGGAGAGAGTTTTCTTGTAAGCCTATCAACCTCATCTAAGACTTCCATTTCCTCAAGTTTCAATCTGGTAAGGCAGTTTGCTCTAATCATTTTTAGGCAATTTTGGAGATCATCATCTGGGTTTATTAATATAAAATCTTTGAAAATAGCAAATATAGCTTTTTCTGTTGGCAGCATAGAACTTTTAAAGTTATTCAAAAGTTCTACACCATCTTGTGCGGTACAACATTGAGCTAATTTTTTTTCAAAGCTGTTTATTGTTTCACTTGGAATGATTTTAATTCCACGGTAAGGGCAAGTAATATCTTTTAATTTTCTTAAAGGTTTCCCTGCTGAAGTCTTGCCTTCTTGTGGAATATCATAATAGTATTTTAAATAGTTTTGCGGGGTAATAGTGGGAATATTTTTTTTGAATGTCATATATAGCTTCCAGTCTTCTTTCATGATATCAGATATTACCCGTAGGTGCAATATTTGTACAATTATTCCCTGGAGTGAGTATTTACCTCTTGCATTTGGGCCTTTTCATGGTAGTATGTTATCATAAGGAGAATTATTTATGAAAAATTATGAATTATTAACAATTTTTAAGCCAAGTCTTGATTCAGAAGAATTAGACAAAGTTGTAGATAAAATTTCAGAAGAAATAAAATCTTACAAGGGTGAAGTATCTGCAATAGACAAAATGGGTCGTAAGAAGTTAGCATACGACATTCAAGGTTATAGAGATGGCTATTTTACAACAATGGTTCTATCTATTCCTGGAGAGAAGGTTGTAGAATTCAAAAGAAATCTTAAATTAAATGAGAATGTTTTAAGATTTATGTTTATGGAACTGTCAAAGAAAGCACAGATGGTATAAAAACTGGTGCAATGCTGTATTTTGCAAAGCAGTTTTAATTTCAGGTTAGTAGTAGAAATTGCAAAATACGGTGGAGTGATAATAAAATCTAGAAAGTGAAGAAAAAAATGTCATTAGCAAAAGCAGTAGTAAGCGGTATAGTATTTAGGTCTCCAGAAAAGCGTTTTACTCAGAACAATGTTCCAGTATCGTCTTTTGTTTTGAACATTGGTGAAAGAGATGAAATGTTAATTAGGGTTATATCAAAAAGAGCATCTCTAGATGAGCTTGTCTCTGGTATATCAAAAGATGATAGAGTTCTGGTAGAAGGCAAACTTCAGATTACGACTGTAAAAAATGATAATGGCACAGAAAGAAGAATTTACGAAATAGATGCAAATACAATAGAAATGATGGGTGCCGGAAGCGGTGTTTCAACAGCTTCGACTGCTTCATCTTCTAATGAAGATATTGTAAAATTTTCTCAGGAAGAATTTTCTGATGAACTAATTGGTGAGGACAAAATTCCATTTTAATGGAATCCATTCACCAATTGCAATTCACTAATTACTAAGTATAAGGCTAGAAAGGCAATAAACAAATGGCAAAAGTAGAAATCCAAGAAAGAAAAAAACGTAAGAGCTGCTCATTCTGTGCAGATCACGTTGAATTCATTGATTACAAAGATGCAGCAAAGTTAAAAAGATACTTAACTGAAGCAGGAAAGATTATTCCTCGCAGAGTTACAGGTAACTGTGCAATGCACCAAAGAATGATTACAAAGGCTATAAAAAGAGCTAGAGAAGCTGCAATCATTGATTATGTATTTGACTAATTTAAGCAAACAGTCAGTATAAGTATTTTTAAGGAATGGCGGAATGATTTTGCCATTCCTTGTTTAGCACATAATAAAAGAAGGAAATGACTATGAACAATCAAATCACAATCAGATCAGACAGAAAAGATGATTATGTATTCCAGTACAAAGGCGAGGATGTAACTCTAAAAGCCGGAAGTATTATAAGTATTGCAGATGGTTTAGCTGAAGTCGTACTTCCAACTTGTGCAATGAAAATTGTTAAAAATTTGATTGTAATCAAAGATGATATAAAGTAAAAAATAAGTACTTTTTGATAATAAATTAGGAGTGGCTAAAGAGCCACTCTTTTTTAATAAAATATCTTACTCAAAGAAATTAAATTTCTCTGGCAGATTATCTGATACTTTTTTAAAAAAAGCATCAGGTGATATATTAAAAGCATTTATCAATTTCCAAATAGTTGAAATTTTTATATCTGAAACAAGATTTCTTTCAAGTTTAGAGATTACACCAAGACCGATATCGTATTCTTCTGAGATTTTTCTTCCGCTTTTACCAGATTGTTTTACTAGCTCTCCTACTACTGACGATATTGCCCTAATGAGTTCTTGTTGTTTGTTTAGAAGTACTTCTTTATCATCTGCTTGCATATAAATAATTTTAAGGGTATAATTTCTAATATGTGTTGATTGCAATCAACAGATAAGAATAAGAAATACTGATTTATGTTAAAAAAATTTGTATCAAAATTGTTTGCTTTTCAAAGACAAAATGCTCAAATTATTGTAAAATTTTTTGGCATTAAAATGAAATTTAAGAGTTTTTTGATTAACCAGCTGGAAGATGTTTGTTGCATACAAAATATGGAGCAATTAAAGATTAATAATGTATATTTTCCGCATCCTATTGGGATAGTTATCCATCCAAAAGCTGTTATCGGCAAAAATTGTACAATTTTTCAGAATGTAACTATTGGTCAGGGAAAGTATAATACAGAACGAAAAACGGCAGTTCCTTTGATAGAAGATTATGTAACGATTTATCCTAACAGTGTAATTGCAGGCGGAGTAAAAATCGGCAAGAATTCGATTATAGGAGCGGGGTCAGTAGTATTGAAAGATATTCCTGAAAATGCTGTTGCAGCCGGAAATCCTGTAAAAATTATCAGATATAAAGTCTAACAGCGGTTCTTTTTTTATTTTGTTTTCTAAAGCTCATTTAAATGATAGATAAACTAAAGATATTGTTTCTATTTATTAAGAATTGTTAATAATGGTAAGTATACTAGCAAAAATTTTTTTTTGCTGTTTTATGTTAGTAGTGTATTTAGAGAATTTAGGATGTATAAATGAAAGTATTACCAATTTCTTCCAATGTTTATTATAATAAATCTTTTAAAGCTGAAATTAATGAAACACCCAATATGAATGAACCAGATTCTAATATATTACCAGCTGAATCTGCGGAAATAAAAGAGGATACATTAGCTTCATCTTCTCGAAAAATAAATACAAAAGACATACTTCTTGGTGTAGGAATCCTTGCATCATTGACTGTTGCGGGGGTTGCATTATATAAAAATAAGAACTTTAAAAAAGAAATTGGAGAGGTAAATGATAAGCTAAAAAAGGCAGAAAAGAAAGCTGAGGATTTGCAGACGAAGCTGCAAGATGCAGAAGCTAAAATTGTGGCAAAAGCAGACAAAGTTCAGGAACAAGTAAAGAAAGAAGTTCCTGAAAATATTGAAAGTGAGACTTTTGCGTCATTAAAAAAACAAAATGATGATTTAAAAAAAGAAAATAATTCGCTTCGTTCACGAATAAACCAAAAGGAATGTAATAATGCGGAAGGAAAGAAAAAGGCTAAAAAAAATAAAGAAACTGAAGCTGATAGCTCAGGTGTAGGCAAAAAGAATAAGCATTTTTTTGTGCCACGGTTAACTCTACTAAAGAGTACGCCAAAACAAAAAGCAGAGCAAAGATTAAAAGCTCCAGTTTCTCCAAAAGCTCAACCAAATACTGAGATTGTTGTACCATCTACTTCCTCAAACCCGCAGATTATATCGCAAAATGATGTTGTTGATTTTGATAATTTGAGCAATAAAGACAGAAAGAATATAATAAAAAGATTGAAAAAGCGTATGGCGCAACAAATAGCTAGAGCAAAGAAGAAAGCAAAAGAGCCATTAAATATAAAAGAAGAGCAGAAAGAAATAGCGTTACCATTCCCCAAAAAAAGAATTATAGATATAAATGAACTAAAACAAAACACAAAGAAAAAATCTGATAAAAAAATACTACCAAAAATCAGGAGTTTTTTTAACAAAATAGTTTTAAAATATTATGAAATAAAGGCAGATTATAAATATAAAAAAGCTCAAAATTTATTAAAGAATGAGAGTTTCAATCAGGAAGACCAATATCGAAAAGCTGTTATTGCAAGTGACCGGCGTAATGAACAATGGCTTGAAAGGCAGCATAAAATTAAAGAAAAGGAATATAATAGACTCTTTAAGAATATGCCAACAAAGGTTATATAAGATTTGTGAAGCAGTTATTATATGTTGTAAATAGTAAATGTCAGACAGTATTCTGGCTGCTTTTGCTTATTTAGAAATTAACAAAGACCGAAACTTTCATGCAAATCCATTGACAAGAATTCTTTAGAGGCTAAAATTATAATATAACTTAGTATAGTAAGTTGACGTAGTATATTTAATCAAAGAAGGAGATTAATCTCATGGCACGTGAAAAGTATGAACGCACGAAAC
>CALUSJ010000080.1 GCA_944323405.1 Candidatus Gastranaerophilales bacterium | reverse complement strand
CTATCGGTAACAACGTAATTATAGGTGCGGGAGCGAAGATTTTAGGCAACATTACAATCGGAGATAATACAAGAGTCGGAGCAGGCTCTGTTGTTGTTGATGATGTTCCTGAACACTGTACTGTAGTTGGTGTACCTGGGCGAGTTGTGCAGCAGAAGTTTATGAATCCCGATGGAGTATTAATGCATAACAGAATCCCAGATCCTGTTAAATGCGATATTAACAGACTTAAATATGAAGTGCAGGAACTTAAACAAAAAATAGATAAACAATAAAAAAATGTGTCTTAAAAAATTAAGACACATTTTTAGTTAATTTTAAAATAATTATTTATTGCAAACGCTAAACTCATCTATTAACAATGCATAGACAGCTTCGCCTTTTTTAGCCTTATAATGACATCCTGGTGTTATCAAACCTACAACAAAACCGACACCGCAGCCAATCGGGATACCGATTGCCAAACCAGCACCAATCTCAGCAGGATTAGGAATAAATGCAAAACCGACACCTGCACCGGCACCAACTATACCCAACGTAAGAGTCGAAAGTGTAAGTTTGCCTGCTGTAGTCCAAGGCCCTTCTTTAAGCTTGCAATCCTTTGTGAAAGGTCTTGCTTTTATTGCTATGCAAGTATTGTCAGGAAGTATAATTTGCCTGAAAATAAGGCTTACACGAGCATTTTTGTTAAACCATTTTGGTTTTTCTACATTTGTAATCTCGGCAACAATCTTCGTACCACAAGGCAGTATCAAAGTACCTTCACAAGTATACAATGCCTGCGGCACAACAAAATGTACCATCTGGCCTGCTTGTGCGCATTTGGAGAAGAATTTCTCATCAAACACAAACTGAAGAACATTACCTTTTTCTACAGTTTTTCTCAAATTTGTTATTGTAACTACGTTACAAGGGGCTTTTTTGTGAACATCAAGATGTTCAACAGCTACTGTCTTTTCGCAAGTCTCAGCCAATACCGGGATAGTATTTAAGCTAATAATTGAAAAAAGAGTAAATAAGGATAATAATCGTTTTAGCATAAATCTACACCTCAAATTGTTTTTCACAAAATAGTATAACTTATAATATAAATTTTCTCAAGCATGAGATTGATTGATTTTTATGATATTTTAAGCTAGATTTCATATTATGAGAAGAAAAGCTACTGGTATATTATTAGGCGCTGCGGCATCTGCAAGTTATGGAACAAACCCTTTATTTGCCCTTCCTATGTATTCAGCGGGAATAGATGCCAATTCTGTTTTATTCTACAGATACGCTTTAGCTGTTATCATTTATGGATTGTGGCTTAAATTTAAGAAAAAAACTTCTTTTAAAATCTCTAAAAAGGAAATTTTGCCGCTATTCTTCCTCGGAATATTTTTCTCGCTATCTTCTTTAACCTTATTCATAGCTTTTAAATACATTGAAGCCGGAATTGCCTGCACAATATTATTTATATACCCTGTCATTGTTGCTTTTATTATGGCAGTATTCTACAAAGAAAAAATTACGAAAACTTTTATTTTTTCTACCTGTTTGATAATTACAGGAATTACTCTCCTTTATCACGGTAAAGGAGAAGCCGTGCTAAGCATAAAAGGAATCTTATGGGTATTGAGCTCTGCCCTTTTGTATGCCCTTTATATTGTTGGAGTAAAAAATATTAAAGCTGTAAAACATATGAATGGTGCTAAAATGAGTTTTTATGTAATGTTATTCGGCTTGCTTGTATATATTATAAACCTCAAATTCTGTATCAACCTTGAGCCGCTTAACAAGCCGATTTTATGGGGATATGCATTAGGGCTTGCACTATTACCGACAATTATTTCAATAGAAACTATCACAATCTCCATCAAACTCATAGGTTCAACTACAGCGGCTATCTTAGGCTCACTTGAGCCCATTACGGCTATAATCATCGGTGTATTGGTTTTCCATGAACAGCTGACTTTAAGAATTATTACAGGAATAATCGCCGTTTTGACTGGAGTTATTCTTATTATCACGAGAAAAAAACAAGCTAGAAGCTGATTATATACGTTTTAACAAGCGTTGATACTCATTTTTCAACAACGATTTAGATGGGTAATTTTCAATTATGTCCCAAGGTAAAGCTTCTTCTAGACAAAACCCCTCGATTGTTTTTTCTACATCTATATCTAATGCTTTTAAAGCCTTTTTGTAAGCGCCGGAATTTCCTCCGCACCTATAAACTTCAACTAAAAATGGAGCAAGATTAGAATCACCTCTCGAAAGAACAGTCTGCCAATAATCCCATTTTATACTAGAAAACTTTGATTTTACTCCAATTTTTGCAAGCCCTTTTTCTAAAAATTTTTGTTTTGCCTCTAATGATTTATTATCTTCTCTTTTTGCCCACTGCATAGGAGTTTGTGGTTTTGGAACAAATGAAGAGAATGAAAACTCTATAGAAAATCCTTTATTATTGTCTTTTAGTAATTTAGCAAGCCGCAAAAATTCTTCAATATCCTCCTCATTTTCATTCGGAATCCCTATCATTGAATATATCTTAAGCCCCTTTAAGCCATTCTCTCTTGCTATTTGTACAGCAGAAAGGATTTGTTCTTCCTTAAGATTTTTATTAATGAATTTTCTCAATCTTTCACTTGCTGCCTCAATTGCAATAGTCGAATGTTTTTGACCGCCTTTAACAAGAGTTCTCACTATTTGCGGAGAAACAGAATCTGTTCTCAGAGAAGAAATCCCCAGTTCTATATTTCTATTATCATCCATTTTCTTTTCTAAGTATTCCATAATCTCATTAAACTTTGGATGGGCACTAATTTGCGCACCTAAAAGAGCTATTTTATCAGTATATTTTAACCCTAAATCAATAGCTTCTATAATTTTTTCATATTCATAATATCTAAACGGCAGATTAGTATATGATGCTGTACAAAAAGCACATCGGTTCATACACCCTCTTGAAACCTCAATTATGAATGTATCTTTAAAATAACTTCTGTCACTCAATATCGGAGTGTAGATAATATTATCAAGGCTTACTGTTGCTTTTTTAGTTTTTCTGCCGGCAAAATAAACACCCTCGATTTCTTTCAGCTTTTCCAGAGCCTCCTGGCGGGTATTATTCTTTAAGATTTCTAAAACCTCTAAAAAACTATCCTCCCCGTCTCCCAAAAGCATAAAATCAAAAAACGCTTCATAAGGTCTAGGATTGGTTGTTATTACAGGCCCTCCGGCAAAAATAAGCGGATAATCTTCACCTCTGTCTCTGGAATAAAAAGGTATATTCAATTTTTCAAGAATTTCAAAAACCCCTGTAAAATCAAAATCAAAAGACATTGAAAACGCTATAGAATCAATATTCTTAAGATTAGGAATACTATCAGTTGCAGCTCTTTGAGCATTTATCCCTTCTAATTCATCAGCCGTCTTAAACAGCCAGAGATAACCTAGAGAAGCCAATGCAAACTCTTCGCATGCCGGAAATGCCATCAAAAGGTTGTAACTGCCATTTTTAGGTTTGTATAAGACTTTTTCCATTAGTTAATATTCTTTATGTACAATTCTTCAACCAAAACACAAACCGTAGCTGCAATCGCCGGTGCAAATATTACACCTACAACCCCCAGATATTGTGCCGTAACAAATAAGAAAAAGTATATTATAAGCGGATGTAAATCCAAGAATTTACCAAAAATATAGGGTCTGACAAGATTATTTTCTGCCCATTGAGCAATTATAAATACAAGAATAATAAGTGCTATCGTCAAAGGCCCCATCTTATATGCCATTAAAATCGTTATTACAAGCCCTATTCCCGGCCCAATTACAGGAATCAAATCCAAAATGGCATTCAAAACCCCTAAAATAAATGCGTAATCAACTCTTAATATCATAAGCCCGATTGTCATTATAATACCAACACTTGCGATTGTTACAATTTGCGCCATAACGTAACCGCCGATTTTTTTGGAAATAACTTCTATAATATCATCAGCCTTACTTTTTAATTGTCTCGGGAAAAGAGTTAAATATGTTTTTTTAACAATTTCTTTATCTGCCATAAAATAGTAGATTATAATACAAGCCGCAAGGAAATAAACAATCGCAGAAGCAAACCCCATACTAAAGTCAATAGAGCTGTTTACAAACTTTGTCGTAAAGTTTGATGTAGAAGAGATTACAGCGCCCATATCCAGCTGGGACAAAATAGATTTACTAAATAAAGGGCTGCTTAATAAAAATCCCTTTACAGTTACTATATGTTCAGGAAGCTGAGTCAAAAACGATTTTATCTGATGCCCGCCTATGATAAACATTGGAATAACAAATAAAGCCGAGATAATAAGTACTCCGCTGAGAACAATAGTAGAAGCCAATGAACGCCCCATTTTTCTCTCTGTCAGCTTATCTACCAAAGGATTTAAAGAGCAGGCAATTACATAGGATGCAAAAAATAAAATCGCAATATCTTTAATTTTTGTAACAAAAATTAAAAACAATATTGCTATAATAAAGAATATAATATTTTTTACAGTAATATATTTTTTTACAAAAACATCAAACATAATTATTGCTCCTTATCCTTTATGAGGATTTTATCATAAAATCATCTATGATAAAATAATTGCATGGACAATTTACTTGAAGTAAAAAACTTAACCGTTGAATATAAAAATATAAAAAATGAGAGAGCATCTACAGTTGTAGCAGTTGATGATGTATCTTTAAACATAAAACAAGGGGAGATTTATGCTCTTGCAGGGGAGTCTGGATGCGGCAAATCAACTCTTTCAAAAGCTATTGTAAAGCTTGTAAATCCAAAAGCTGGCAGAATTCTTTTTGAAGGAAAAAATATTTTTGAGCAGACCAAAGAAGAAAAAAAAGAATATCCTTCAAAAGTTCAGATGGTATTTCAAAACCCGTATTCAAGCCTCAATCCTAAAATGAAAATCGGTGATATTCTAAAAGAACCGCTTGATATAAATACAAAATATTCTACAAATCACAAGCGAGCAGTAATAAAAGAAGTTCTTGAAGATGTCGGACTATCATTATCTTCATTGGATTTGTACCCGCATGAGTTTTCCGGCGGGCAGAGACAAAGAATTGCAATAGCACGTGCTCTAATATTAAATCCAAAGCTCTTAATCGCAGATGAGCCTGTAAGCGCCCTTGATGCAAGTATTCAAGCTCAAATCATTAATCTTTTGAAAGAGTTAAAAAAACAAAGGAATTTAACTATCCTATTTATATCTCATGATTTAAATGTTATCAGATATTTAGCAGACAGAGTTGGAATTATGTATTTTGGCAAACTAATTGAGGAAAATATCACAAGCTCTATATTTAATTTCCCTCAAAAAGAATATACCCGTACGCTCTTGAGCTCTGCACCCGTCCTAAATATAAATAACCACTAAATTAACCTTTATAATCTAGGCGGGCGAAAACTCTGCTGGTTCTTTCCCTTTTTAGTTTTTATACCGACTAAAACACGCTCTCCTTCATAAAGCCCTTCTCCTTTAACTTCGGTATAAGAATCATCGCTTGCGCCGGTTTGGATATCAATTCTTTTTATATGCATACCGTCTTTTACCCAGATTCCTTGAGTTTTATATTTTTTCCCATCTGTCTGAGGTGTGAATTTTAGCGCAATATTCGGAACTGAAAGTACATCTTCATTTTTTGCGGTAATAATAGAGACATTTGCAGTCATACCTGGTTTTAATTTTAAATCTTTGTTATCAACAGTTACTATAACCGAATACGTTACAACGTTAGAAACCGTTGTCGGAGAAATCCTCACCTGTGTAACTTTTCCGCTAAAAACACTATTTGGGTACCCGTCAAGCGTATAAGTCACTTCCTGCCCCTCTTTAACATCTCCTATATCAGCTTCTGATACGTTAACTTCTATCTGCATTTTCTCTAAATCCTGTGCAATAGTGAATAATTCCGGCGCCTGAAAGCTTGCTGCAACCGGCTGCCCGAGGTCAATTTCACGTGAAATTATCATTCCGCTTACGGGAGCTGTTATTTTTGTATAATTCAGATTAACCAATGATTGATTATATTGTGCTCTGGTCTGGTTTATTTTCGCTTTTGCAGCATTAACCTGTGCTAAATTGGATTTATAATCCGCTTCTGCCTGATCTAAATCGGCTTTAGGAATAAAACTTCTTGCATAAAGATTTCTGTATCTTCTTAAAGTTTTCTCGCTCATTTCAAGAGTAGCTTCACAGTTTGCCAAATCAGCCTCTGCCGAATTCATTGAAGCCTGATTTTGGTCAACTGTTGCCTGAAAAGTTCTGGGGTCGATTTCTGCAAGAAGCTGGCCTTTTGTAACCTTGGAATTAAAATCTACATAAATTGCGCTTATAAGCCCTGATACCGTAGAACCAACTGAAACAGTATTAACAGGGTTTATTGTGCCTGATGCTTCCACAACCTGCGTAATCGTACGGCGCTTAATAGGTGCTGTCTGATAACGCACACGGTTTTTCATAAAATTACTGATTACTATTGCAAGAA
>CALUSJ010000079.1 GCA_944323405.1 Candidatus Gastranaerophilales bacterium | reverse complement strand
TACTCCTTTTAAATTTGTATGTTACCTATAAGCGTGCTGTCATCCCGAACTTGTTTCGGGATCTTGCCAGAAAGCAAGTATAACGCTACATTGGTAAGATGCTGAAACAAGTTCAGCATGACAGTTTTTGTTATTTTCTTATGTAATATATGTTTATTTAAAATCACATTATGCTCATATTTTTTTAGTCCTAAAATGAGAATGGATTGCAAGAATGTTTTAGAGAAAATTTAGTTATTAAATTTTCCAAAATATTTGTACACATCCTACATTTCTTTATTTTAGGATATCAGTTATCAGCAAACTTATAAGCAAAATTAAAAAAGTAACCATAATCCTAATATTTATTGTATATTCACATATAAATATACAATAAACCCAAGAAAAAAAAACATTAATAAAATTACCACTAATTCGATAGGCTCTCTTTGAGTTATATAAACTTTTTTCATGCTACAAATTCCTTCTACTTAATTTCAAAATCCACACTTGAATTCTGGTTATTTTCTTTTTTTATACCGGTTATAAGTTCATACACATAAGCCGTTACAAGTCCCGTAAAACCATTAAACAGGGCGCTTATCCCTGCCATAAGTATCATCAATAATACCATTACAACTATTGAACCGAAACTTCCGAGGAAAAATCTTAAAAAACCCTGGGTATAAGATGGAATTAGCCAGCCTAAAAGCATACTAATCGGAGCATACACAATTGAAAAAGATATAAATGATACAAAACCAATAACTGCACCAAATATACATCCTTCTCTTACGCTTATTATTCCAATTAATTCATTCTGCTTGAGATAGGCAAGAACAAATGCTGACAAGCATAAAATCAATATCATAAAGCTTATAAAGCTTACATATGGAATAATTGTTATTAAACCTAATATAACACCTGCGAATGCGCTTAATATTGATAATTGTTTTAACAAAAGCAAATTCATTATTATTTCTCCTTATTCAGCCGTAATATATCCTCTTAAAGCAGTGTAGGCTGCAACATACGGAGATGCCAGATAAATAAATCCTTTAGTATTTCCCATTCTGCCCTGAAAGTTTCTATTTTGTGTTGCAAGACAAACTTCTCCATCTCCTAGAATCCCAGCATGAACTCCAACACAAGGACCGCATCCTGGTGCAAGAATAGCAGCGTTTGCTTCTACAAAAATATCTATAAGACCTTCGCTTAGTGCTTGTTTAAATACATCTTTGGATGCTGGAGAAATTAACATTCTAACATCAGGGTGTATGGTTTTTCCTTTAAGAATTTCTGCAACAACTCTCAAATCCTCAATTCTTCCATTTGTGCAGGTTCCTACAAATACCTGATTGACCTTTATTTTGCCAAGTTTATCAACCGTTTTTGTATTGTCAACTGTATGTGGGCAGGAAACTGTATGAGTAATATCTTCTGCATTTATTTCAATAGTTTTTTCATATACAGCATCGTCATCTGGTAGTATTTGTCTGAACTTATCTTCACGCCCTCTTTGTTTTAAAAATTCTTTTGTTTTATCATCCGCAACAAAAAGTCCGCACTTGGCACCTGCTTCTACTGCCATGTTGGCGAGTGTAAACCTTTCTGACATTGACATATTTTCTATCGTATTACCAGAAAACTCAAGAGCTTTATAAGTAGCGCCATCAGCTCCAATCATACCAATCAGGTGAAGCATCAAATCTTTAGAGCATATTCCGGGTTTAAATGTTCCAGTTACAACTATTTTATAAGTAGCAGGTACTTTTAACCAGGTTTTTCCAAGCGCCATAGCAACTGCAACATCTGTAGAGCCCATGCCCGTTGCAAAAGCTCCAAGAGCGCCTGATGTACAAGTATGCGAATCTGCACCAACAAGGATTTCTCCCGGGTTAACAAATGTTTCTATTAATCTCTGATGGCAAACTCCTGCTCCAACATCGGATAAAACAGCTCCATATTCTTTGTGAAATTCTCTTAAAACCATATGAGTATTAGAGAGTTCTTTTCTAGGGCTAGGTGAGGCATGGTCTATAAAAAGAATTGTTCTTTCTGGATTATTTAATTTAGGTTTACCTAATTTTTTAAACTCTTGAACTGTTAGTGGCCCAGTGCCATCCTGAACGGCTGTAACATCTACTTTTGAAATTACTAATTCACCGGCATGAACAACTTTTCCTGCGTGCTCTGATATAATTTTTTCTACTAAAGTTAACCCCATAATTCGCCCTTTTCTTATCTTATTTCTATTATATTCTATCATAATTTTAATGTTTTTGATATAATTTTTTTATAGGGGGAGTGATATGGACAGTCGTAAGAAGAGAAGCATTTTAATATATGTTATGCTTGCATTAGCTTGTTTGTTTCTTGTTTGTTTATCAACAAACTACGATTATGATTTATTTGCAAGGCTTATAGTTGGAGAAAGATTTATTGAAAATGGAATCTTGCCAATAAAAGATTTTCTCTCATATACGCCGACTCATCCTTGGTATGACCATGAATGGGGTTCGGGAGTGGTATTTTATTTGTTTTTAAAATATTTAGGCTCGTCAGGGTTAATGCTTTTGCAAGCTGTGCTTATGTTCCTCACAGCGTTTTTTGTTATAAAAACCCAAAAACTGCAAAAACATGCTTATCCAACTTCACTTGTTTTTATGGCGATATTTCTGGTGCTATTTATGAGGTTAAACTCTGAATTAATCCGTTGCCAGCTTTTCAGTTTTATGTTTTTTAGTATGTTTTTATATTTTCTTGAAAAAGCCAGAAGGAAAGGCTCTAACCTTGTATGGTTCATTCCATTGATTACTATTATATGGAATAATCTTCATGGCGGAGTTGTCTCTGGATTAGGTTTAATCTTTATATATTTAGTCTGTGCATTAATAGAGCGTAAGCCATGGAAAAAATACTTAGCTGTTTTAGCGGTTTCAACTCCGCTTTTGGTTATAAATCCATATGGGCCCAAGTATCTAAGCTTTTTATTATCAGCAACAACAAAACATCGTAAATATATAACAGAATGGTGGCCGTTCTATAACAAAAGGCATGTTCTCTATTATTTGCCAATGAGTATATATGGAATTTTTGCTTTTGTAATCAATTTTGTAAAAAACAAAAAGATTGACATAACAAAAACAATGGTGCTTGCTATAACACTATATTCAGGCCTTGCGCATGTAAAACTGCTTTCTATTGCCGTAATTGCTTCTACTGCATTATGTTATAACGATTTTTGCAAAGTCTTTGGTTTTATGAAAAAATATAGCCGTAAAATTGAAAAAAGCCTCTATATTGCAATCCCGCTGATTGCAATCTTAATACCTCTTTTTTCGCCTCAGGTATCAAGAGCTGATTTATACAAATTCCCTTTATATGAAATAGAATTCTTGAAAATAAACAATATAAAAGGAAATATTGTAGTTCCGTTTGGTTATGGGAGTTATGCCTCTTATAAACTATATCCCGATAATTTAATATTCATGGATGGCAGGTACGAAGAGGTTTATGATGATAAAGAATTTATGGTATTAAGGAATTTTAGCTTATATGAACCTAATTGGGATGATATAATTAAGAATTATGATACTGAAATACTAATGCCGCAAAAGACAGCTGATGTATATCCTGAATTATTAAAAAATAAAGATTGGGAGTTAATATTTGAAGGCCGTGTTTGTGGTATATTCGTAAAAAAAGACAAAAGGGCTTTTTCGTATTTTGAGCCTGAGTATAATATAGATTATTATAGAAAAACAATGTTTAAACACGGAGATTTTCTGAATGACAACTAATCCATTGAAGTATACCTGTTTGTTTGGCGGTGGAGCAATCCGAGGAATGGCATATGTAGGCGCAATAAGAGCCTTAGAAGAATTGGGAATAGAATATGATATTATAGGAGGCTCTTCAGTAGGTGCGGTAATGGCTGCATTGCTGGCATGCGGATATAAATCATATGAGTTAGAAAATCTATTTATGAAGGTAAATTTTGATTTATTTAAAGATCTTCATTTAGGTTTAGGCAAACCTTTTGCATTAAGTAAAGGTGAAATTTTTTTGGATTGGCTAAACGAACTTCTTTCAAATAAGGTAGAAACTGTTAGAGGGCGTAATATTACATTTAAAGATTTTGAGAAACCTCTTGTAATAATAACAACGGATTTAACTAAATTCTGCTGTCAGGAGTTTTCTGATAAGGTAACTCCTGATTTTGAAGTTGCACAGGCGATTAAGATATCTTCTAGCATGCCTGGCTTAATGGCGCCTTTTAAATACAATGATTCGTATCTTGTAGATGGTGATTTGCAAAAAGCCTCTCCAATGTGGCGTCTTTCTGATACCCTGGATAATACAGAAAGCAGAATTTTAGAATTCAGGCTGGAAGGTGATTATAGTAAAGATGAAAGCAATCCTATTTCATATATAAATACTATTTATAGTTGTGTTACAGATATTGCAACTGATTTTGTAACAGAATTATATGGTAATAATGATAGATATGACTGTATAAGAATAAATACGGGGGATATTTTCTTTGCAGATTTTAACCTTAATAAAGATGCTAGAAGAAAGCTTATAGAAATTGGCTATAACCAGACAATAAAATACTTTAAAGAATTTTTACCAGAAAAGAAACGCAAAGTTTTGGATGTTTATTCTAAAATTTCGATTTATTTGAAAAAAGCGAAAAAAGGTTTGAAATCAAATAATGTGGAAGAAGTACAGTGGTGGTTTGGTGATATATTTACTTTGCTTTGCGAAAATAAAGAAATAGTAGATCCTATTATTTATAATAAGATTGTGGATTTGAAAAATGCTTTAATTAAAGGCACTTCAACGGTATTATTTTTCCACAATTGTTTTAAAGGCGTAAAACGTCTTGAAGCTCAAATGCTTGATATGATAGTAACTATAGATTCCAGAGTTGCTGATATAAAATTATATTTACAAAAAATTGTATAATTTAATGTTTTAATTAATTATCGTTTTACTTTGCAACAATTGAGAATTGTTTACCAGCTTCAATTGGTTCATCTACAGTTTGATAAAGTGTTTTTGGAGCTATATGGTATTGCTTATTATAATATGGTCTTCCTTTAAATGCGATATGTTTTAATATCATTACTCCATTTTTAGATGTAAGGCCATCCATAACAATCTTTCCTCCGCCTTCTTTTATAAGTTTACCGGCGCTGTTTACAATATACCTAGCTTTATCTCTAACATTAGCATTCATAAATACAGCTCCTGCAGGAAGAGCAATTGCAGCAGCACCTGTTGCTGCATTAACAGGGCATTCGATAGCATCAAATTCTGCTTTCTCCTGAATAGGAATATATTTATTCTGCGGATTAATTGATTCTATATGATTATCATTAAAGAATTTTTCACGGCTTGCTTCATCAGTAATATTATTTTCTTTGAAGTAATCATGTTTATCAGGATAAATACCAGCTGCATTAAACAGAGTTATTGTCATATCACCGTTTGCGCTTTGGCTAAGGAATGCATACCTTGCTAAGTCGTTAGTTAATTCTCTGCGTTCTTGTTCCAGTTTGTCTTTATCTTTTACATTTTTATCAGCTAGAGCCGCTGTTATGTCCTTAATTCTTTGGAAAGCTTCATCTCTTGTTTTGTTATGGGCTTTTATATTAATCATATAAGGAGTTCCATCATTAAGAGCATGAAGTTCGGGGTTGCTCTTGTTAGCCATTGCGCCATTCATAGAGCGCATTATAGTCTGTCTATAACTTCCTATAATATTGTTTTCATCTATTTGTGTCCAAGGAAGAGCAGCTCTGTTTTGTTGATAAATATTTTTAGCCTTTTCTTCATAACCAGAAAGACCCATTTCATCACCGGCATACATTTGTGCATTGCCAAATAAGCCGCTTAAAAATTCCATTATCATAGAAGCTTTTTTTACAGCCGGCTCAGTTGCAGCTTTATAAGCGGTATCAATAATAACTTCTTTATTTGCAATAGGCTTTCCTGTTTTATACTCGGCCTGTTTTACAACCATCTGAAGCGCTGTCCTGATATCTCTTGTGGCAAATCCTTGCTTGTTCATCATCGTCTTATTATCTTCTATTTTAGGCAGCTCAACAGAATTATTTTTAATTGTTGCTCTATCATATTTTTCAACAAAATCAACGATAGCAGATTGTATTGCAGGATTATTACCTGTGTAAGAATCTTTTATAAGTCTAGCAAGCTGAACAGTAAATAAACTGTACTTTTTATAATCACTTTTTGCGCCAAGGATTTCTTTTGCCGCATTTATATTATTATTCTTTTCTTCTTCACTTAAGAACTTATCCCAGTCTAAATCGCCTGTAATCTGGTATTTCCCAAGCTCTTTGGAGTTAGAATTTTCAACAACTTGTTTAATCAGTTTATTTTTTTCTTCCGCAGAGAGGCTCAAGCCGTGTTTCTCTGCGAGGTTTAAAATCTCGCTAAATGCAGCTTCAACAGAAGATAACTCTTTAATATTTATTGTTTGGTAATTTATGTTTTGACCGTCTGTTAAATAGTTTCCGTTTGCTAAATCAATGATAGCGTTATTTAAATTCTTGATATCTTCTTCACTTGCAAATTCTTTAATATCTTCATTAATAACACTTCTTAAAAGTTTACTCATTGCAGCAGCTTTCATACTGACAGTTCGCTTGTAATCTTTGCCGTCTGCATACAGTTTCATTTCTATCGGCAGCTCATCTATTGATTTAACGCCGGTAAGAATAGTTAAAGCATCAAGCATATGTTCTCTTTTCTTAGCAGCATCTCCTGTATTATGGAATAATGACATATCAAGCGACATACCGTGGAGCATTCTCGGCTTATCGTGGTTATCCATAAATGTGTAGAAATTTCTTAAGAAATCAGGGTTTCTTGTTGCTGTTAAAAGAGCAATCTTTTCTAATACTTGGTCATGTTTAAGATAGTTGTATGAATTATTATTTTCTTTAATTCCACTCCAGCTATCATAACCTGCTTCAAAATCTCTGGCAAAGATTCGCAGTAAATCTGTAAAGAAGTATGAATAAGCAGCTTCAGTTGTAATACCTGTTTCATTAAATAATTTTGTCATAAAATCAGGCACGCCGTTAAATTTGGTTCCAATATCGGATTCACCATTATAAGTGCAGGCATTAGCACCATATTTATCATGCATAAGCTGGTCAATATCTGTAATTTCTGCAATTGTAACAGCATTTGGGTTTATTTCTTTTATTGAAGCAACTGCTTTGGCCCAGAATTTTATAAAATCATCCATAGTGTCATCAAAATCGTTATCAAGATTTCTAATTGCATCCATATCCATAACATCTTTAGCTGCATCTAATCTCATGTTTAGACCTAGGCCGGCTTTTTTAACCATAGCTTCCGATATACGAAAACTCATTGTATCGGTACCTGCTATTTGTTTGGAAACAGAATCTGCTACATAGTTTATATCACTTTCTGAAAGCTTCTTTAAACCTTTTTCAAGTTTCTTTTCAAGCTGCATAGCTTCATCCTCTGGGTTATGCGGATTTATGCCAAGACTTTTTAAAGTTGTATCGGCTTTTAATTTATCATAATCATATGTTATAACCCCGTCTTTTAAGAGTTTTGTTTTTAATTTATCGCCTGTTGCAGCTTTTAAGAATGCATATCTGGCTATTTCCGTACCAAGCTGGTCAATAACATATTCGCCGTATTCTGTGTAATCTCCATTTTCATCAAGAAGTTTTACAGAAGACTTTTCGTTAACTTTTTTGATAACGGAATCAGCAAACTCTTTGAGTTCATTTTCAAATAGAGCGTTCATTCTATTGTAAGTCTTTGTATTAGATTCTTCTAACTGCGGATTTTTTTGTTTTAACAAATCAAATCTTGAAACCCCTATTAATTCATCTTTTGTCGCCCTATTTGATAAATATGGAGAAGATAAAACACCAACTGTATTTTCTCCGAGTTCTAACGCATCAAGAGGAAGCTTCATTAAAGCTTTTACAGTGACATCATCTTTATCCAAAACACCTTTTGGTGATAACATATAGCGTCCATTCAAAATATTATTCAATGTTTCAGAGTCTATTTTAGTCCTGTCTGACAATTTGCCATCTTGAATTAATTTATCCAAAGCTTCGATTGTTTTTGCGCTGCCAATAGTTTGTGCTGTATACAAAGTTTGAACATCTTTTGCTGTCTGCATAAGATATTTTATTGTCTGAATATTTAAGTCTTGAACCTGCATATTAGCTTTTCTGTATAGTTCTCGCATATGAGAACGTTCTGATATGTCAGGGATTGCCTGAAAGTTTTTCTCATCATAACCTGAGATTTGATAATTCATTTTTATCATGTCTTTATTAGCATCCCAGTTAACAGTACCGTTTGCATCTTTATCGAATTTGAAATTAGAGAAATAGCAAGCCATCATTGTTCCTTCAGGAGTGTTCAGCCTGATATTTTTACCATAATTTTTGTTTAAATCGTTTATAACGTTTATTCTGTCCTGATATTCTTTTGGGTTTATCTGGAATACGTAATTTACAAGAGTATCATCATAAGTTATCTTATCAAGTTCATTTCCAGAAGTAAGATTTTGATACGCTTTGATTGCATTATCCAAACTTTTTTTCTGTTCTTCTGTTACTTGGGTTTTATCGTATATTTGAACCAGAGTTTCTTTATCTGCTTTATAATCTTGGTTTGCAACAGGCTTATAAGTACCGTCACTTTGGAGCTCATAATTATAAGGTGCATTAATTATTCTATGTTCAAGAACCCCAATATTAGAAGGTAAAGTTCCAAGCCCGATAGTTTCACCCTTCAGGTCATTAAACCTGAACCAGCGTGAAACATCATTTTCTTTATTTGCCCATTTTAAAGCATATTTGAAGTGAATACCTTCTAAGCCTTCTGATGTGAATGTACCGTCATAAACATATGCCATGCCGTTTTTGTACATTTCTTTTAAGAAATTTTTATAGTTTTCCAAATTTCCCATATCAGGAGAAACCTGAAAGTTGTTTTTGTTCCAATACCCGTGACCTGATTTGTTATCTCCGTTAGCGATTGGGAGAGTAAACAAGACTCTGTATCCGTTCTCTTTTAAATACGGAATCCCTGATTGCAGACCTGCAATTCCGCCTCCAAATCTATTTGAAAAGCTTCGTATAACGCCTTCCATCTGTTTCTGGTATTCTTTATCATAATATATCTCGCCGGTATTTGGATCATCAAAACCTTTATATCTCCAGCCAGGTCTGAAAGTGTCGGGGATTGCAAGATAAGCAGCACCCTGTACAGTCGGAGTAGTACCTTTTCTTGTGACAAGACTGTATTTATAATCATCAGGGCCTTTTAGACTAAAATGCCCAGGAATTTCTTTCCCATTCTCCACTCTTTTATCATTCCAGCCCCAATCTTGGAATAGCCGGTATCCATATTCATTGCCATTAAGTTTTCTTACCTGAACTCCTGTATCAGGGCCAGACCAGATAACATTACCATTCTTATCTTTTCTTACAATTCTGTATGCAAAAGCTTCATCTTCATCAAGGTTTGTTACATCTTGTAGATTGACGTTTACTCCCTCTGGCTTTAGTTTAACTGTATAAATAGGTTTTTCTTCTATTATGTAATTATATTTCTCGTTTGGTGTTGCTTTAAAAAATTGAACTTCACACTCTTCATCCTTATAGTTATAAGGATAATTAAACTTCATAACTGTTTCGCCCGTCTCATTTTTTACGTGCTGATAACCTTTAAATCCCGGATTTGTTACACAATTGATTCTATTAATAAACACCTTTCGAGTACTCCTTCTATATATATAAAGAATGTAAGAAAATATTTTTTGCCATTTTTTGGGCATGTAACGCTAAAATTTTTACAAAATTTAACATTAAAATATAATACACATTATACAAGTGATGCTATAACAAACATAACTAAATATCAATACTATTAGTAGCTAATATAAATAATAAAAAGGCCTGAAATATTTTTGCTAGTCCAGCGGGTAGTGTAATCATAATCGGTTTTATGTTAACATTCATATTATGAATAATATAAAATGTATCGTAGAAGATGAGCTGAATCTGGTAGATAGAGAACTAAATAGCTACTTATGCCGTGAAGGGCAAATATATGAAGAGCTAAAAGAATTCATTTTTAGTCCAAGGAAAAGAATTCGTTCTCTATGTACAATTTTATATTTTAAAGCTTTAGGTAAAGAAATTAGTCAAAATTTTATAGATATTTTAGTTGTTGGTGAACTTATTCATAACGCTTCTTTGTTGCATGATGATGTTATAGATGAATCAAAAATGAGGCGTGGGAATGTTGCATTATGGGCTAAATATACTCCTACAGTATCAATACTTTCGGGAGATCTGCTTTTATCCTTTGCGACAGAAAAGCTTATAAAGCTCAATAATTTTGAGATTATAAAGTTTTTTCAGGAATGTACGCAGCGAATGAGTGAAGCGGAGATTAAACAATATTTTTTACGGGGAATAAGACCTACTAAAGAAGAATATATTAGTATAGCAGAAGGTAAGACTGCAAGTTTATTTGAAGCAATATTCAAAAGTTGTGCTTCAATCTCTAATTTAGAGATTGAAAAAGCCAAAAAATTTGCTAAAAACTTTGGAATATTGTTCCAATTAAGAAATGATTTGGACGATATATCAGCATCTGTTGATAAACAGAATAAAATTTTTACATTAAAAGATATTTTGGGTATTGAAAAAACATATGTTTTAACGGATAATTATCTGGAAGAGACTAGAAGAGTTTTAGAGGAGTTTCCAAATAGCGTTTATAAAATAGGGCTTATGGATTTATTGAAAATTTATGATAGATAAAGAAAAATTTAAAGCAAATTTAAAAGAAACCGTTGATACTATAGTTTTCGTTGTAGTAGCTGTTATATTAATAAGATTTTTCATCGCAGAGTTAAGATGGATACCATCCGGGTCTATGATACCGACTCTTGTGGAAGGTGATAGGATTGTTGTAGAAAAGCTTACAAAGTTTCCAAATTTGATAAAAACACACAGATTTGAGAATACTCCAAAACGTGGAGATGTTATGATATTTTATCCTCCGTTTGTAAAGTTAGAAACAACTCCTTGGGCTGTTTTTAGTCGTCTAACAGGCTTCTTTTGTAAAGATGTTGCATATATAAAACGTGTAATCGGACTTCCTGGTGAAAAATTGGAAATAAAAGAAGGGGCAAACGGTGCATTCAAGGTTTATATCAATGATAAACCATTAGAAGAAGATTATATTAAGAGTGAATATGATTTTCATAAGTGTAGAGAAGATATGTTTTGCGGTCCGTTAATTATTCCTAAAGGCCAGTATTTTATGATGGGTGATAATAGAGGAAACTCTATGGATAGCCGGTTCTGGGGAACTCTTCCTAAAGAACGGTTTATAGGACGTGCTGTATTTTTGTTCTGGCCGCCTACGCATATGCGTGGACTATAGAGAAGAGCCGCCAAATTCAAGCTTTGAGATTTAAGTATTTCAGTGCATTATAATTTTTAGTTTCAAAACAAGCTTGTCTGCGTTGATGGCATTTTCCTTCCCAAATGTCTAAAGCCTTCTGGAGAAACTTTTCTGCCTCTTGGAGTCCTTTGTAAGAGTCCTGCCTGCAAAAGATACGGTTCGCACACATCCTCAATTGTTCTTACATCCTCACTAAGAGCCGCTGCTATCGTTTCAATCCCGACAGGACCGCCGTCGTATTTATCTATAATCAGGTTTAATAACGCTCTATCAGTATTATCAAGTCCAAATTCGTCAATTTTAAGAATATCCAGCGACTCATTTGCAACTTTCTCATCAATTGTTCCGTCATATTTAACTATGGCGAAATCAGAAACTCTTTTTACGAGCCGGTTTGCAATTCTAGGAGTCCCTCTTGAACGTCTTGCAATAGCCTCTGCACCTTTTTCAGTAATATCAACTT
>CALUSJ010000078.1 GCA_944323405.1 Candidatus Gastranaerophilales bacterium | reverse complement strand
GAAAACTTATCCGGACGTCTGAAATTATAAAGCTTGTAACTCTTATGCTCGGAATCCGAAAAATCTTCATCAAGATCGTATGTTTCTATAAAGTTTTCGTTTTTCGCTTCTGTCATTTATCCCCTACTGAATAATAAATTGTCCGAAACTTACCCTTAATACTTCACGTTCGCCGCCTAAAATAGCGTTTACGTCATTAGTAATTTGTTCTTTTGCAAGTTCTTTACCCGCTGCTGTTGAAAGTTCCGTTGAAGTTTTGCTTGAGAGATTAGTGATAACCGCATCTCTGATTGCCGGTTTATACTGATTCATTTCTTTTTGAATAGCCTCCATCGGGTCAACTGGAGCAGGTGCAGCTCCGTGGCCGCCGTGGCCTCCGCTCTTTTCTTCTGTTTGGGCAGGGAAATCTGTATCTTTTTGTGTAACTTCAAGCGCTACATTTACTTTTAAATATTTTTTCTGGTTTTCATCACACAAATTCAGGATAAAATCACCTAAATCAACAATTATACCCTTTTGAATTTCATCTTCGGAACCGCCTTCTTCCGATAACTCTTCTTGTGAAAGATTGAGCGTACTAATTTTTTGGCTTATTAGGTTTTCCATTATTACATAGTTAACACCTGCAAATACTATAAACATTATTACAATGGAAGCAAGTGTCATAATTAAAAATTTGGTTATTTCTTGAGATTTTCCATCTGTTGCTTTATCGTTATCAGCCATACTATTCTCCATTAAACATTACTTAATATATTATAGCAGTATAATTATAACAATTACCACCATTATTTGATGTATTATTTGTGAAAATAACACCCTACCCGCAACTTTATTATAGCAGGATTATTTATTTTTGCCAAAAATAGATTTTTTATTAGCAATTTTTGCCGGATGATTATATAATGTTTTTATGGGGAAGTTTGATTTATTTAACAAATTTAACAGTGCTGTTATTGTTTTGAATAATGATTCTGAAACAGTATTCAGAAATTGCGTGTTTAAAAGAGTTTTCCCCGATTTTGAAAATATCAAGAAGTTTTCGCATAAACTTAACTATAATGTTTGTGCGCTTGTGAGTAATGATGTAATGGTTCATTCTCCGATAGCACAAGCTCTAAAATCTAAAGAAGATTTTTCGGCCCATGTGTCTTATCAAAATTCGGGGAATGCATTTTTATATTACGATTTGAATGCTGTAAAAAAAGGAACTTACACTATCCTCTTTTTTACGGATGTTACCGCAAAAATTAATCTGGAAAAGGCGCTTGAAAAAAGCTTGAATTTTCAAAAGAAGATTGAAGTTTTGGAAGATGAAAATAAGAATATGGCAAAAATCAAACGCCAGGCACAATCGCAGGCAATGAAGCTCCTATTATTAAATAATATTTCTAATATTATAAGAGAGTCTATTGATAAATCAGTAATCCTAAAATCCGCATTAAATGAACTAGCGCAAATGTTTGGCGCATTTCGGACATATTATGCAGCTTATAGTGATACTAAAAAGAATTTTATTATTCAGGAAACATTCGAAAAAAAAGATAAAAATAAAGAAATTATTTTTGATAAAAATACAACTGCAATGATTAATGAGGGGCGGGTTTCCTGTCAAACTTGTATTAAAGAATATCAGGATGCGAAACCGTTTAGAGAAATTGTGCAAAGAATTATTCTTCCAATTTATCATTTGAACAAACTTCTGGGAATAATTGTAGTTTCTACTAAACAAAAAATAAAACTCGATGATACGCTGGAAGTTCTTGAAGGTGTTTCATCCCAGCTTGGTAATGCAATTATTCAAGCTGATTTATACAAAAAAAATGCACAAATGGTTAAAGATTTAACCAAGGCACTGGAAGAGCTGAAAGATACGCAGCTGAAGCTTATTAATTCTGAAAAAATGGCCTCTCTCGGCCAGCTTGTAGCGGGTGTTGCGCATGAGATTAATACGCCGGTAGCCTCAATAAAATCCAATAATGAAATAATAAAAAAGCTAATAACTTTAATGCCTGAAGGTGAGACAACCGATTTATTAAAAGAGGTTAATGAAATTGATACTGAGGCAATTGCAAGAATTAACCGTCTTGTCGTGTCTCTAAGAAAGTTTGTAAGACTGGATGAGGCGGATTTACAAGAAGCAGATATTAATAAGGAGATTGATTTAACTCTGGATTTAATCCGGCATGAAACAAAAAACAGAATAGAGATAATAAAAAATTACGGTAAACTTCCGCCCGTAAAATGCTATCCGAATATGCTGAATCAAGTCTTTATGAATATACTTGTAAATGCTGTGCATGCAATAAAAGGGGAGGGTAAAATCTCTATTGACACGAGTTACAAAAACAACAATCTTATTGTAAAAATTAAAGATACAGGATGCGGGATAAAGGAGCCTGACAAAATATTTTTTGCCGGATATACAACCAAAAGTTCCGGAGTCGGAACCGGCTTGGGGCTTGCAATATCACAAAAAATTATTGAAAAACATAATGGCAAAATTGAGGTAAAAACAAAATTAAATAAGGGGAGCGAATTCTGTATTACTATCCCTGGTGGGTAATAAATATAAAGATTTGTAAACTTAAAAATTCCTTATGACAACAAGCTTTAAGCTATATTATAATTATAATAATAATTAATTTTTGTAAAATTATCTGGTAGACTAGACATAAAAATGTAAAAATATGTTATATTAATACTACCGAGATTAAGTGTAAATTTTACCCTAAATAAAAAATTAGGGAATGTAACAAAAATTTAACAAATCGAAAGATAAAGGCAATTTTTTAACAGAACAAAACTTTATATATCTGTGTAGAAGTAAAAGTTATTTTCATATCGGAGGTAAAGTGTATGGCAATTACAGTTAACAGCAAAAAGAAACAAGTCAAAAAAACTTTTCAGGAATTGATTAATGATTTAATGACATCTAGTTCTGAAAAGGTTAGATATAATGCAGCCCGTGTATTAGGTGAAATGGGTGATTCTAAAGCTGTTGAACCGTTAATTAATGTATTGAAGAATGATAAAAATGGTTCTGTTCGTTTGTATGCAGCAAGAGCTCTTGGAGAGTTAGGCGATACAAAAGCAACTGAGCATTTGATTGAATCTTTAAGAGAAGACAGAAATGTTGATGTAAGAGTTCGTGCAGCTCGTGCATTGGGTCGTTTAGGCGGTAAAATTGTTGTTGAACCGCTTGTTGAAGCATTGAATGATGAAAATTCACAAGTTTGTATTACAGCAACAGATGCTCTTCTTGAAATCGGTGATGTTGCAACTGATGCATTGCTGAAATCATTAGATCACGAAAAAGTTAATGTAAGATGTGACGCTACACGTGCTTTAGGTGAAATTGGAAACAAAAAATGTGTAGATAAGATTATTAATATGTTATATGACGAATGGGTTAACGTTAGAATTTATGCAGTAACATCTTTGGGTAAACTAAATGATAAAAAAGCTGTTCCTGCGTTGATTGAAGTTATGAAAAACCGTTCTGAAAATGACTTAGTAAGAGCCGGCGCTGCTGCTGCTTTGGGTGTACTTCGTGACCAAAGAGCTTTGCTTCCTTTAAGAGAACTTATTATGGAAGCTGAAGAGTTAGGTGAATTAGAAGATACAGCTCTTAAATCTTTCAAAAAGATTATGGCTGCGAACTGGCAGACTATTCCTGGTGCTACTCAGCAGAAAAAGCCAGCTCAAACATACTAGATTAATGAGTTTTATACTGAAATGCGGCGGACTTTTGAAAAAAGTCCGCCGCATTTTTTGTATAGAGATTGGTTAACTCTCTGTTTACATAAATTAATAAAAAGGCAATTTTGTGATTAAAAATAACTTTATTAATATACAGGGGACTATTGATAAGGAGTTATAATGGTATCTGCGGGAATTATATTTAAACGTTTTATTCAAAAGCCGGAAGTTGGATTACTTGTTAACTATTCAAAATTGCTGGCGGGTGAAAAGCGTTTGCTTTGTGCTGGGAGAGTAAAAGATGGTATTGTACCTATGGATTTTTTTGCGGATTTAGGGACAGCTTCAATCCAGATAAGCAATGATTTAGAAAAGCATTTCCCAAAGGCTCAATCTCAGATTAAGACTATATTTGGCAATTTAAAATCGGTAGATAAGATTCAGAACAGAGCAAAAGGCCCTGTTTCCATTGAACCTAAAATACTAAGAGGTGTTAAAAGCGGAGAAGTAAATTCTTTTGAGAGTGCAAAAGCATTTGTCCTTGATGGTATTGGTTCAAGAGTGATAACAAAATCGCTTGATAAACTGGATAAAAAACAGATTAAAGGTATGATTGAGAATCTACGGATTAACAATGAACCTTTATCAAAAAAACAAAAGGTTTTATTGGAAAAGTATATTTATCAGCAAAAAATGACACAGGCAGAAGAGATGGAAGCATTTCCATTGTTTGAGAAATTTGCGCAGCCGCTGATTGAAAAACGTTCAAAACAGGTTGTTGATAATTTGAGTTTATCTATTATAAAGAATAGAATGATAAAGGAGGGGCTTAGTATCGAGCAGATAAAAGCGCAGGGTCTGCTTTCTGATGATTTGATTAAACGTTTGCAGACTGAAAAAATTGAACCATTGGAAGTTACTTTGATTAATAATTACAGAGGTGCAAGCGGTTTGCCGGAGTTTAGCTCGAGGCAGATTCAAGCCTTGCGGAAAGTGACGGGCGGAAAAGTAATTATTCATTCAAGACCTGATTTAGCTGATTATACAAAATTTCCATCTGCCGGTTATACGAAAGATGAGTTGAAAGAATTTGCAATTAAGCCTTCGGGTTACAGGACTGCACAAATGAATGTTATCCACAATGATGGAACTCTTGGTGAAATTCAATTCAGAGGCAGATATACAAATATGATAGGTGAATACGAACATATTGCATATGATTTAAGGCAGGATAAAAATACTCTTGGTCCTATATTCAATAATTTTAAATCTGCAATTTTAAAACTGAAACCGGCTGAATATGAAGAATATAACAAATATTTGGAAAGATGTTATAATTATTATAATCGTCTGGAACTAGGGCTTCCTGCTGTGAAACCTAAGCTTCCGCATAAGTTTGATAAAATACTTTCGGAAGAAAGTATGAAAAAATTGTATGATGCAAATGAAGTAAGGCTTGGAAAGCTAAAAGAGGGTTTCAAACCGCATTTTGAAGAAGTTGCTTGATAGGGATACGGTATGGTAAAATACGATATAATAAAGATTAATAATAAGAATGTAAGAATGGTTCCTAAAGGAATTACGAATATGAAATTTTCACAAGAACTGGATAAAGTTGTTGCAAGGATGAAAGCCCGTATAGAGCGAGAGATCCCGGATACAGGGTATTTTAGGAATTTTGCAGAAGATTTTGTTAACCCAGATGAAAAGCTTTGCGCAAAAGCTGTTTCTCTTTCTGTAGAGCGAGACGAAAATATAGACGGTAATGCGCTTTTGCTGGTGTCGGTACTGCATCCGTTTATGAATATTGATGCTTCATCAATGCTTGTCAGTGGAAAACGGGATAAGATATTGGAATATATGAAAAAGGACGGGTTTAAGGACGAAGTTGTGCGAAAAATCCACGAACTTGCAGACTCTTTTATGTAATAACTAGTTGAGGCTATGTTTTGAAAACTTAATTATAATAACGCCCCGTTTAATTAAACGGGGCGTTATTATATTTTACATTTTAATTAATATCTTTATGCTGTCTTTTGCCTTGTTTGCTTCAAAGGCTTCAAGAGCGTCGTCTATTGAATAAGTCTTTGTAATAAACGGTTTAAAATCTATTCTGTTATTCTTTAAAAGCCTTAAAGCCGGCGCAAACTGGCCGCAGCGAGAGCCTAAGACTGTAATCTCATCTATTACAATCGGAGCTAAGTTAAGTTCTTTACCAGTTGCAACAGTACTTTTTAGAACCAGGACTCCTCGTGGTTTAGTTAATGACATTGAAGTTTCAAACCCTGAGGCCGTCCCTGTAGCTTCAACTACAACATCATATATTTTTTGTGGGGTAAATGTATTTAAAAGCTCTGTTTTCACTCCCTGTGCCTTTGCAATATCCAGCTTGTTTTGGTGTTTTCCTACAAGGACTACATCAAAGTTTTGAGCGTGGAGAGTTAAAGCTGTTGTTAAACCTAATTTTCCGTCACCTAGAACAAGAACTTTTGCAGTCGGTTCTATATGTAATTGTTCGGTAATTTCGCACGCTGCAGCAAGCGGTTCTACAAAAACTGCCTGTTCATCAGGTACATTATTAGGAACTTCAAATAATACATTCACAGGCATTGTCATATATTCTGCAAAACAGCCGTCTTTGCGCCAAATCCCGAGCGTGTGCCTATTGGGGCAGTGGCGGTAATTTTTCTTTGCGCACCATTCGCAATCAGGATCGTTGCAGCCGTAGCTTATTTCTGCAACAACTCTTTTTCCGACAAGCGATTTATCGTCGCCGTTAACTTCTTCAACCACGCCGACAAATTCGTGGCCCAAAATTCCTACATATCCCATATAACCCTTAGTGATTTCATAGTCCGTATTACAAATTCCGGCAAGTGTGACTCTTATTAGAGCTTCGCCTTCTTGCGGAACGGGTTTCGGGTAATTTTTATCTAATTTTAATTCTTTATCAAAAACGATTGCTTTCATTTATCATAAACTCCCTTCAAGTTAAGACTAACACAAATAAGATAATATGAATAGGCTGTATTTTAATAAAGATTTTATTAGTACTGATTAATTTCATTCTTTAGCAGGATAAAACAGGGTTGAGCAAAATGTTATAATATATAATAAGGATAAAGTATGAAAAAACTTGTCTCAATATTATTGACAGCAACAATGTTATCAATTTGTTTATCGGCTTGTACTGCTAATCAAAAGACGCCAATGGTTAATTCACAGCGGCGTTTGGGTAAATATTTTCAAGCAGAAGAAAATAAAGATGGCAGTGTAGTTGATTTATCAGAAGGACCGAAGTTGGATTATAATGCAAATTTTGGGCCAAAGACACCGAGTTTTGAGTTTAAGATAATTAATCCTTACTAAGTTATGAATAATTCGAATTTATTAAATGACAGAAGGTTTGCGGGCAGATTAATTTATGCTGTTTTAACAGAGCGCAAGACTGTATTAGAAGCGATAAAACTTTTCCCTGATACAAAGGATAAAAATATAGAATGTGCATACCATGCTTTGCTGCATTATGCTGCTGATGAAGAGATACGATATAAAGATATAGAATATCGAGAGGAGCAAGATGATTATTTGGAATTTATTGCTCAAACCCTCGTCAGCGGGAAAGATTTGCCAAAGAATATAATAGCAGATTATGAAGATTTTTATAAAGGTAGGGCAAAACTTTGGCAAAAAGGAGTTAAAGGTTTTTTGAAGGAATTCTTAAGATTTATTAACATATAGTTGCAAACGATATTTTTTATGCCATAATTGGATATGGAAATAAAGTGTAATTTTAACCCTTATTACAAAGATTATAATAAACCCCGCCAGTTGGCCGGCAAGGCTTTTTACGGGCGTGTCCCGCTGGATAATAGGGTGAGTATGGATATATTTGCGAGGAAACCGGTTGCGAAGAAGTGTGCGGCCGGTTTTCTTGGCCTAATGCATACAATAGGGGATTATGTAAAAAACTATGTCAAAAATATAAAACATACGTATGAACATAAAATAATTTTTGCAATAGTTGAAAAAGAGCTTTTTGGTAAGAATTCTATAGACAGTTTAACTCACGATTTGGACAAGCTTATTTTATATATATTGGGATTCCCTAAGAAATTTGTATCAAAATTCCATAGAAAGCATTCTGTACATCATACAGAGAGCGGTAAAAAACCTAATCTTAGAAGTATGCTTTGTGATAATATAGCTTCGTCGCCGGAGTTCAAGCCGGAGAAAAAATGTTCTCTGCGTGAGCATTATAAAAAATGTAAGGCGCTTCAAGAGGTAAAAGGGTTTGGAGAAATGCTTGAGAAATATAACTATGGCGAGGATTTGAATTTTAAAAAGATAAAAACAGAGAAAGAAATGAGATGTCATAGTCCGATAGGAATGCCAACGGAGTTTGTGCAGAGTTTATTCTTTTTTATATAATGAGTTTGCGGATAGTTTGGTGTTATAGTAGAATAGAGATAAGTTATGGATAGACTTATTAAATATTATAACCAAATAAAAAATTCTCCAGTGTTTTATGGTATGAATGATGAAGAACTCCGAGGTTTGTTGGAGTGTTTTCAGGCAAGGATTCGGCATTATGAAAAAGGTGAAATGGTAATAAGACAGGGAGAGATAGTTTCAAATATTTATTTGGTTCTTGAAGGCAGCGTAAATATTGAAAAAGATTCTTATTGGGGTAGAAGAATTATTATTTCTCGACTTAGCAGAAACGATAATCTTGCACTTTCTTTTGTGGGTTCTAAGAATATTGAATCAAGTATTGATGCGGTTTCTGTAGATAATAATACGCTTATACTGATTTTGGGTTATGAAAAGTGTACTTCAATGTGCCAAAATGCTTGTACAAGACATAAAGTGCTTATAAATAATTTGTTCCAAATACTATCTAAGGAAAATATTGAATTAATACAAAAGATTGAAAATGTTTCCCAAAAAACTATACGTGACAAATTGTTGACATTTCTTTCTAATGAAGCAATGAAAAGGCATTCTAATAAGTTTGAAATCCCATTTAATCGTCAGGATTTAGCGGATTACTTGAATGTAGACAGAAGCGCAATGAGTTTTGAACTTTCAAAACTTCAAAAAGAAGGCCTTATAAACTACAATAAAAACAGATTTGAATTATTGTCATAAAGTTATTCCGGCAAGTTAAGCTTCTCTATTTCTTGAATATCTTTTTCGATTGTTTTCAGTATTGTATCAATAAGCCTTACAGCGTAGTTTCTATCAATAGAATAAAGAGCTGGGCTCAAGAAAAATTTTCTTTTGATTGCTTTAGGCAGTATTTTATAGCTGAGTGTTGAGCCAAAATCTTTGCTTTGAGAAGACATACAGATTCTTTTATAAGATTTAGGCAGAGTTGCTATAATACAACATAAAACATCATCAATCTTATTTTTCTTAACGAAGCTAAATCTAAAGAATTTCAAATCGGCTTCTGTCATAATAATTCTTTTAAGCTTTTTAAAATAATTTTTTAAACCTTGTATATCATCCATACTATTATTATAATAGAATTAAGTAAAAATAACAATATGCTATAGAAATGGAGATATGAAAAAAATAATAATTTCACCCTCAATATTATCAGCGGACTTTGCGAATCTAGCGCAAGAGATAGATTTTATAGGGAAAGCAGGAGCAGACTGGGTTCATATAGATGTAATGGACGGGCATTTTGTTCCCAATATTACAATAGGAGTTCCTGTAGTTAAGTCTATAAGGAAGGTAACGGATCTGGTTCTTGATACACATTTAATGATAGAAAACCCAGAGGATTATATAGAACCCTTTGCGGAAGCGGGTTCAGACATATTAACTATTCATTATGAGGCTTGTGCAGACAGGGTTGGGGATGTAATTCAAAAGATAAAGGAAAAAGGGGTTAAGGCAGGACTTTCGATTAAACCAAAGACGGATGCAAGAGAGATTATACCTTATTTGGGGAATGTGGATTTAGTCTTGATAATGACGGTAGAACCTGGTTTTGGGGGGCAGGAGTTTATACATGATTGTGCTTTAAAAATTCCTGTAATAAAAGAAAATTCACCTGAGGATATGATTATTCAGGTAGATGGCGGGATTAACAATTTGACTTCAAAAATATGTATATCGCTGGGAGCCAATTCTTTGGTGGCGGGTAGTTATATATTTGGCCAAAAAGACTATAGACAAGCTATTGAGAGTTTGAGATAAGTGTTATTTGTTTGGCTTTCAAAGGGTTTTTAGTGAATATTTGATAAAAATTCAGGGTAGAATTTAATCTACCCTGGATTTTTGCTTTTTTCCAAGTTTTACTTAAATTTAATATCTTGCCAGATATTTATCGATTTCCCATTGAGAAACATATGTTCTAAAAGAATCCCATTCGATTTCCTTCGCTGTCATAAATTCATCTACAATATGCGCTCCTAGGGCAGTTTTTGCAATGAGAGATTTATCCATATAATAAAGAGCTTCTTTTAAGCTTCCAGGAAGTGATTCTATTCTGAACTTTTTTCTTTCTTTGTCTGAAAGCTTGTAAATATTGGCTTCAACAGGCTTAGGCGGTTCGATTTTATTTCTGACACCGTCCAGACAAGCAGCAAGAATAGTTGCAAATGCTAGATATGGGTTACAGCTTGGGTCTGGAGAACGAAGTTCTACACGGGTTGACATACCTCGTTTTGCAGGAACTCTCAGAAGTGCGCTTCTGTTAGCAAGTGACCAGGCCATGTATACAGGCGCTTCATATCCTGGTACGAGTCTTTTGTAGCTGTTAACCGTTGGGTTAAGAATAGCTGTAATACTTTTGATGTGTTTTAAGATACCGCCAATGGAGTATTTTGCTGTATCCGAAAGCTGGTATTCTGCTTTAGGGTCAAAGAATGCATTTTTACCATCTTTAAATAACGATATGTTGCAATGCATCCCGGAACCGTTGATTCCGTATACAGGTTTTGGCATAAATGTTGCGTGGAGTCCATATTGTGCAGCGATTGCTTTAACTGCGACTCTAAAAGTTACGACATTATCCGCAGTAGTTAATATATCAGAATATTTAAAATCAATTTCGTGTTGTCCGTCAGCAACTTCGTGATGTGAGGCTTCTATGTCGAAATCCATTTCTTGGAGCGTGCTGACGATATCGGCTCTAACGGCTTCGCCTAGGTCATCGGGGCCCACATCATAATATCCGGCTCTATCGTGTGTTTTAGTTGTTATGTGGTCTTCCTCATCCTTTTCGAAAAGAAAGAATTCTGCTTCAGGGCCGACATTCATAGATAGGCCTAGTTTTTTAGCTTCTGCCATAAGTCTTTTCAGGTTACATCTGGGGCATCCTTCGAAAGGTGTGCCGTCAGCATTATAGATGTCACAGATTAGCCTTGCAGAATTTTTCCCGTCTCGTTCTTGCCAAGGTAGAATTTGGAAGGTATTTTTATCGGGGTAAAAGAACATATCAGAGGTCTCGATATTTCTAAACCCTTTTATGGAGGAGCCGTCAAGCATAATTTCGTTATTAAGAACTCTGTCAATATGTTCAGAAGGTACGGCCATGTTTTTCACTTGCCCGTTAATGTCAACAAATTGTAATTTTATGAATTGTACATTATATTCGGTTATAAGTCTTTTAATATCTGCATCAGAGTATGCGGCACCATTAAGCGGCTGATGATAAAAATCCATTAATCCCTCCATTCTTGAAAATAGTAGTTTTAAAAACCTTAATATCTAAATGTCCTGTAATAAATGTTATATTATTTTTAGTGATAGGTCAATAGTTAAGGGATAAAGAAAAGATAAAGATAATAAAAATAAAAAATAAAAACTTGATTTACTGTTATGTTTAACGTAATATAGAGCTAGGTTGATTGAAAACTGAATATCGGGATGTAGCAAGGACTCCTTCAAAAGTTGACTTAATGTCAAGTTTTGAGAGGAGGAAGGCGAATTCGAACGAAAGTGAGATGAGCCGTATAAAGATATCTACCAAGCTGCACCCCGTAAAGATTTGAAAACTAAATATCGGGATGTAGCAAGGACTCCTTTAAAAGTTGACTTAATGTCAAGTTTTAAGAGGAGGAAGGCGAATTCGAACGGAAGTGAGATGAGCCGTATAAAGATATCTACCAAGCTGCGCCCCACAAAGATTTGAAAACTAAATATCGGGATGTAGCAAGGACTCCTTCAAAAGTTGACTCAATGTCAAGTTTTGAGAGGAGGAAGGCGAATTCGAACGGAAGTGAGATGAGCCGTATAAAGATATCTACCAAGCTGCGCCCTGTAAAGATTTGAAAACTAAATATCGGGATGTAGCGCAGCTTGGTAGCGCACCTCGCTTGGGACGAGGGGGTCGCACGTTCAAATCGTGTCATCCCGACCATTTATAAATAAAGGCTTTAGAGATTTTCTAAGGCCTTTTTTACTTTAGGAAAATGAAGAGATTCTCTTATTGTTATTTAATACTATTTATGAATGAGTTGGGGCTTTATAAAATATGTTAGAATTAAATAAAAACAGGAGAGTTTATGAAGAAATTTTTGTTGTTATTTGCACTTATTATTTGCCCTATATCCTTTTCTGCTGAACAGGTTCAGCCTGAAACTGTGCCGCAGAATGTGATGTTTGAAGATTGTACAAAACTTTTTGCTGTCAACAAGGAGAAGTTATTTTATCTTACGTTGGCTTCGCTTTCTGCAAACAGGTTTATGATTGATGAGGTTCAAACTTCAAATGGTTATGTAATATTTTCAGTAAACAAAAATTCTTATTTAGCTACTATAGCTGGCGTAGATGGTTCTAATTCAATTTTAAAAATAACTCCTTGTAATAACATTTACAATTTCCCTCCTGGAATTGTAACAAATACTTTTAAATATATTGATATAAATCTTAATACGGAGATAAAAAGCTAGCATATTTTTTAACTTTTGGGGAAGGTTAAATGAAAAAGATAATTGCGTTACTGATAATAGTATTTTCTATATTGTCATTTACTGCTTGTACGACAAGGAAAGAGACAAATGCTGTAGATATCAAATTTTGGACATTGCAGATGGGGGATTATGCGGCTTATATATACCAAATAATTCGTGATTATGAAAAGCTGCATCCAAATATTCAGATTACGTGGATAGATGTTCCGTTTTCAGAAGGTGAAAAAAGGACATTGGCGGCAGTTATGACAGATTCTCCTCCTGATTTGATAAACTTAAACCCGGATTTTTCAGCGCTTTTAGCCCAGAAGGGGACACTTCAAGAAATAGATGAAAGTGCTCTTGGAGAATTTAATCCTGATATAATAAATGCACTTAAGTATAATGATAAGGTATATTCGATTCCGTGGTATGCGACGAGTGCCATTACGATATATAACAAGGAATTGTTTGAAGAATCTGGGGTAATACGGCTTCCGAGGACATATAAGGAGCTGGGAGCAATATCTGGGAAAATCAAGGAAAAAACAGGCGCATATGTATATTTACCGACGATAACAGAAAATGATACGATGGTAAAGATTTTGAACAAATATGGTGTTGAGGATGATTATATGGCGGCAGCTCCTGTATTTGAGATGTACAAGGAATTGTACCAGAAAGATTTAATTCCGAAGGAGAGCATAACTTTCACATTGAGGGAAGCTTTAGAGCAGTATATGGCTGGGAAAATTGTCTTTTTCCAAGGCGGGGCAAACTTTTTAACAATGATAAAGGAAAATGCGCCTTCTATATATGAAAAATCAGATGTAACAGAGCAAATAAAGGGGCCGGTTGGTCAAAACGATTTTTCAGTAATGAATTTTGTAATACCCAAAAGAGCAAAGTATAAGAAAGAGGCGCTTGATTTTTGTTTGTATTTAACTAATGCTGAGCATCAATTAGAGCTTGCGAAGATGACGAATGTAATTGCGACGAACAATGAGGTTTTAGAGGATAGTTTTTATAATGATTATTCGACATTAGAGGCAAAAGCACGCTCTATCAGTGCCAAACAGATTGCCAAAATAACTCCGCAGCTAAAGCAGAGACGGAATCAAAAAGAGGTTAATACATTGGTTAATACAGCGGTTCAGTCGGCACTTTTGAACAAGGATTCGATAGATAACATATTAAAGAATTTGAATTCATCGTTAGAGAATTTAGCAGAATAGATAATGTATTTTTTTAATAAGCGAATCAGCTGAAAAGTCAATGGCTTTTGCATATTATATGCAAAAGCCATTGATGCTAAAATTTTATGTTTTTTTCATCTAAGAAATTCTACCAGGAATAACAACTCCGCCTTTAAGGTTTTTCTTATAGAATTCTACGTGCGGTTGAAGAACGCTGTCTAGAACTTCTGGCAGCGCTTTATTTTGCATAACAGCTTCGACTATTTCCTGATAAACGGTTGCGAAGGCTCTTAATTGTGTAACTGCGCCGGCAGCTTCGGGGGTTAATCCGAGTTTAGATGTCTCGACGTATTCTTTGAAGAATGCGCCTGTGGATTCGTAGGATTTTGTTAAAGCTCCGATGTATGCTTCTGCGTTTTCTGCACAAACACCTTTATCTAATGGAACAGTAAGCGCAAAAACAAGCTTGTTTGCCGGGTTAAAGTGTGCTTCTGCTGAATGGTGCATTGCATCAGGAACTTTTGCTATTTGTTTCAAAGTATCTTTGACTGATTCATTCTGCATTTGAGCGTGCCAATAAACAGTATTTTCAAACATTGAACCCATATACTGATGAACAGAAGCTTCGATTCCATTGAGCTTAGCATCTGCCCAGAAGATACCTTCTTTGAGTGCATCGTTCATTTCTAAGTCAGCGGTGAGTGATAGAGATGAAATTTCTTGGGCTGATTCAAGCATTTTTCTCATATCTTCTTTGTTCATACCTGCATATGCAAGAGTAAACAGAGCGTGATCGTCGAAAGCAGAGAATCTTCCGCCAACATCATCGTGAATGTATAAATCACCAAGCCATCCGTTTTCGTTAGAAGTTCTTCTAAGCTCGCTTTTTTCAGCGTTTTTATCTGTAACGGCAATAAGATGCTTAGCTGCAGATTTTTTAGCTTCATTTTCAGACTGGCCTTTGGAGATATAAGCGTCTTCAAGCATCTTTTGGATTCTTAAGAAACCGTCTTTTGTTTCAAATGTCGAGCCGGATTTTGAAGCTATCATGTAGTTTGAGGATAATACATCGTTGTTTAGCTTTGCTAAAAATCTTTCAAGACTAATTGAATCAACATCTGAATAGAAGAATATTTTATCTCCGCATATATTTAGTCCATTGATTCCAAGCATGTGCTCAACTGTATGTTTAGAGCCTCCGATACCGAGAACGCTTAACTTTTCGACACCTGTTTGTGCTTTAAGTTTTTCAGCAAGTGAATAAATATCATCTAATCTTTTTATTTGTTCTTGAGGAAGGTTTACCCAGTTTAAGAATTTGCCTGGCTGATTTGCACGAGAAGAGAATTCATTAACGAATTCTGAGATGCGTGCAGTGTAGTTTGAAAAATCAATTCCGGCAAAAGTTGTTTTTAGTGACGAATTTTTTGTTATCATATTGACTCTCCTTTTTCTTACATAATACCACAAGCATGGAGCTTGTAAGAAAAGTTTAGCAGGAATTCAAGTACAAATGTAAATTTTTGTAACGTTTGCTATAGAAAAGTGTTATAAAAAATGTTCAATGTGGCATTAATAAAGTATAATACTAAAAGGATATAGTATACGATGTCGTCGAATTTAAAAGAGCTTTATACAAGGAAAGGAATGTATATTTGCCTCAAACCCGCTTGTAGTCATGCTTTCGGGGGGGGGGTAACTCTATATACCTGCTCTGACGAGCATTCCAAGGATAAAACCTCATTAACTTCCCCTAAACCCCTCAACCTCTCAACCCCTAAACTCCCCAGGAGGTCAGTATGCTAACAATTAATACTAACCTCTCCTCCCTCATCGTCCAATCCAATCTTCTAAATTCAACCCTAGGCTTAAACCA
>CALUSJ010000077.1 GCA_944323405.1 Candidatus Gastranaerophilales bacterium | reverse complement strand
AACGTGCGTTTGAGGATTTTGATGTTACTCCGACAGGTACAACCGATGATTTAAAAGAACTGAATGACAAGATGTACGCAGAGTACTCTAAGCAGGTTCAAGAGCAGATTGATAATCAGAATAATCAAAAGGTTATTCCTTGGGCAAGTTTATGTGCTCAGATCGGAATTCAGGCTACCGGCGATTATGACAAAGATTATGCTGCTTTTAACAATGCAATTCAGTTATTAAGCCAGAGTGCTATCGACGGTCAGGCAATGACATATTTTGCAGGGTTAAGGTCAGAAGCTTCTAGAGCTTTTGGTTTATCAAACAAACCTGAAGCGCAGGACGCACCTATATCATACCGTGCATATCAGGCACAATTCATGAGCTAAAGTCGGTATCATTCAGATTTTGGCACTGTTTAGATATCTAAACAGTGCCTTTTTGTTTCTATATTAGTGATTATGACAATGATGGTGATGGTGATTATGTCCGTGGCAATGGCTGTGTTCTCCGCCGCAAGAATTCTCACCCGTTTCTAGAGTCGAATTTAAGTATTGATTTACAACCTCTTCTATTGGAAGTTCTGGACAACCTGATATAACCTTAACCCCATTTTGTTCGAATATTCCAAGCGGACGTGCCCCCATCCCTCCGGCAAGCACTAGATTTACACCTTGTTCTGAAATCCAGCCCGCACTTTGACAGCTTATCCCTTCTTCTGGAACTCTTGATTCTATACTTAAAATCTCTTTTGTCTCTGGATTAATTTCTACAAAGCTGAACGATTCTGCATGACCAAAATGAGAACATAATTTGTTATTTTCTGTAGGAATTGCAATTTTCATAGTTTTACCTCCTTTTAATATATCAATATTCGATTGCAATAAAATAGCACTTTCTAGAGCTTCTGTCTCCGTTATATTATATTTCTGGGCATAATTTTTCAAAATATTAAGTATATTTTCATTGATTCTGCGATTAAAAGAAATCTTTTTATGACAAGTACGTTTTCTTCCGGCATTTAAACGTTTGCCGCCCCAATTTGTTTTTTTACAAGAAAAATCCGATTCTTTTTTCATACAGACATTATAATAATTGCGCTTGAAAATGTCAATACATATTCAAGATTGATTGGCATGTGATATAATGGTTTTGGAGGCAATTTATGAAAAAACGTGCAATAATTATTGTTATTGATTCTATGGGAATCGGAGCCATGCCTGATTGTAAAGAATTTGGCGATATAGAAGAGTGTAATACACTTAAAAATGTTTGTGAGTTTAACAATGGACTTGATGTACCTGTATTAGAAGCAATGGGGTTAGGAAATATTCAGAATTTTAAAGGGATTAAAAAAACTACAACTCCTATTGCTCAATATGGAACCTTAGAAGAGAAGTCTAAGGGTAAAGATACAACAACTGGGCATTGGGAAATAGCTGGTCTTGTTTCTGAAAAGCCGTTTGCGACTTTCCCGGAAGGATTTCCTAGAGAGCTTATAGATAGATTTATCGCAGAAACCCAATGCGGAGGTATTCTAGCAAATATTCCGGCGAGCGGGACTGCTATTATTGAGAAGCTTAATGAAGAGCACCATAAAACAAAATACCCGATAGTTTATACTTCTGCTGATAGTGTTTTTCAGATAGCACTTGATACGGATATAATCCCTTTAGAAACCTTATACAGGTGGTGCGAAATCGCAAGAAAAATTCTTGATGAAGGGAATTATAATGTTGCAAGAGTTATTGCACGCCCATATAAGGTAATTGACGGTAAACCTACCAGAATTTCTAAAGACAGAAGAGATTATTCAATGCAGCCGCCAAAACCTACATTATTGGATAAAGTAAAAAATGCCGGGGCAAAAGTTATTGGTATAGGAAAAATCGAAGATATTTTTTCAAGGGCAGGGATTACCCACGCAATTCACACCGGCTCGAATAGAGAAGGCCTAGAGCTTACAATAAAAGCAATCGATGGTTCTCTCGATTTGGACAAGATTAAATATGCTGGAGTAAGTATTACTGATAATTCTCGAGAAATAATTTTCACAAACCTTGTTGATACAGATATGCTTTTTGGGCATAGAAATAATGCTGAAGGATATGGAAAAGCCATTGAAGAAATTGATGATTACTTAGAAAAAATTCTGCCACTAGTTAGCGAAAACGATTTACTTGTAATCACGGCTGATCACGGCTGCGATCCAACAGTTCCTGGAACTGACCACACAAGAGAAAAAGTTCCTGTAATTTATTACTCGCCAAGCATTAAACCTAAAGATTTGGGTATAAATAAAGGCTTTGACTCAATTGCAGAAAGAATCTCTGATTGGTTATTTTAAAATTTTAATTTTAAGTGTATAATGGAGATGTTCAAAATATTCTGAACGTAAAAATAAAAAGGAGAAATCAAAATGAATGTAATTATTGAAGATTCTTGTATCGGATGCGGCGCTTGCGAATCAATTTGTGATGCTGTATTTCATGTAGAAGATAGAGCAGAAGTTAATCCTGCCGGCATTGCAGGTAATGAAGACTGCGTAAAAGAAGCAGCCGGTGCTTGCCCTGTATCTGCTATTACTGTTGAATAGTTGAATAAAAATTATTAAAGCGCCTTCCTTAATTATTTAAGGAAGGCGCTTTACTTAAATCTAGCGGCATACTGTTTTTAAAATATACCTCACACAATCCTTAGAATTATGGCTTTGCTTTGCAATATCATAACACTTATTAACAACTTTACTATAAGCCTCTTCGTCCTCCAAATAACACTCTATTTTGAAAATTAAATCTGAGAAGTCTTCATAAAACGGCATTACACCATCAAATAAAGCCAGCTCCTCTCGATAATCACTTATCAATAATCTTTTGCAAGCTACCGTTTGAATAGTTCTATAGTTTAGGGATGATATACCTTGAGAATTCATGTTAAATACGATTTTTGAATTGTTTATTTCTTGAGCCATGTCTTTCTCGTTGTCTATAAACCCTCTATAACAAATATCAAATATTTCTGGATATTTAGAGCGCTTTTTCGCATCTAAATAATGCCGGTCTATAGCAAACCAAGCTACATTTAAATGAGGAAGCTTCAACACTAGCTCTTCAAAAAAACTCAATCTGTAATCTGTATCAAGCCGCCCGGCAAACATCAAATCATACTTAGGCTCTATATTTAAATCTTTATAAACATCAAAATTAACAAAATGAGGCAGGTAATGAATATTCTTAAAATTCTCATACTCAGTTAATACTTTATCCCAATAAAAAGTATAATTATCATCTTCTTCAAGATATGGAAGATATTTTTCCCACTCAGGCCCTGCTGCACGGCTTCTTATATCATCAGAAAAATAATTTATTGAAGGTTGCTGGATATGATTGTCTATTTTTATCTTTAACCCTGAAAAATCATAACCGGCTATATAATCATACTCTCCTTGCAGAACTTCGTCCAGATTATTATCGAAAAGCTCATCATAGACAGTAACGCTGCATCCGTTTTGTCTAAAGCCATCTATAATGCTGCTGGTTGTAAGCCGTCCTCCTATACTCTCTGGTAATATAGCTAAAATCTTCCTCATACTTTTTCTATTGTAACATTTTTGCAAAACCATGACAATCTTTAATTCAGAAGTTCATATTTTAAATTAAATATATTTCTGGTTGACTGTAAATAACTTTTGAATATAAAATAGTAATATCTTTGCGCTTGTAGCTCAGTAGGATAGAGCGGAGGTTTCCTAAACCTTGTCTGCCGTGGGTTCGACTCCCTCCAGGCGCACTTACTTTTTTCTTTACTAAAAAGAAAAAAGTAAGCAAAAAAGAAAAGAACACAT
>CALUSJ010000076.1 GCA_944323405.1 Candidatus Gastranaerophilales bacterium | reverse complement strand
CCTCTTCCAAATCCGGCATGAAATTATTTTCAGGGGTTAACGGTATCGGATATGCCAGCCCGCCTGAAACTTTAACCATTTCTCCGTATGAAGCATAACCGGGATCCGGCACAAGGATAATTTCTTTATCTTCATTATTTGTCGTTGGGTTAATAAGCGCTCTGATAAAATTCGCTAAACCTTCTTTAGAACCAATAAGAGAAAATATCTCATCAGCAGGATTAAGCTCGACATTAAATCTGTTTTTCATTCTTTTTGCGATGGCTTCTCTTAAATATAATTCACCCTTAGGAGAAGAATATGTGTGCATTCCGTTTTCATCCAGAGCTTTCTTTAAACTCTCAATAACAAACTTAGGCGGAGAAGCCGTAGGTGCTCCCATAGAAAGGTTTATAGGGCTTCTTCCTTTTGCTTTCAATTCCGGGGTAATCCTTGCAACCGTTTCTTTTATACGAAACATTATATAAGTTTCAAGTGTTTGTACATAATCGTTAAAAAATTCTTTCATAATAATATTCCTCACCAAAATATCTTTGATAAGGAATATTATATACCAATTTTTTTAATGTGAATAGTTTTTTATTGAAGAATTTTTTATACAATTGTCTAAATATTCAATTGTACTTAATTTTTCATTATACAAATATTTTATGAAATTAAGATACGATATATCAAATGAGCTGAGTAGTATATTTATCTCAAAACCTTCAGAACAAAACGGTTCATAATCGTAAACCACATAGCTGTTATATTTGCTTTTCCATTCCTTGCGCTCTATGCGGCAATTATTCTCTTCTGCTATATCTTCAACCCAGTTTACGATATCTTTGTTTATATTTTTTAACTCTAAATATTTATTCTGTAATTTTTCCATAACAACATATCTCCATACAAGAATTGTAATGGTTTCTTTTTGAACATAAATCACCTGTTAGTTTAGTTTTTAGGAGTAACGCATTATGAGTTTGTATAATAGAATTTGGGCTAAGATATTCAAGTTAATAAATCTTTTTTAGGTGACATTACCCAAAATATGTTATAGAATAAAGCTATGATAAAAAGAATTACTGAAAAGACATTAACACACACAATATTAATTATTGTCTCAATACTTTCAATTTTTCCTTTTATATGGTTAACCTCAACTTCATTGAAAGGTTTGAACGAAGATATTTTCGCATATCCGCCTAAAATAATACCGCTTGATTTTACCTGGCAGAATTATATCGATGTATGGGGTAAAGTCGATTTTATGGCATATTTTTGGAATAGCGTAATCGTAGCGGCGCTTACTGTTATGCTTAATCTTGTACTGTCTTCTCTAGCAGCTTATCCGCTTGCAAGAATGAAATTTAAAGGTAAAAGGTTTGTATTCTTCTCAATACTTGCTACAATCATGATTCCTTTTCAAGCTATTATGCTGCCTGTATATATTATAACTCTCAAACTCCACCTCATAGACAGTGTAAACAGGACTATGGGATATATAGGACTCGTTATGCCTTTCGCTGTTAGCGCTTTTGGTATATTTCTTATGAGACAAGCTTTTTTAAAAATCCCAAAAGAAGTGGAAGAAGCTGCTATTGTCGATGGATGTAATATGTTCCAAATGTTCTGGAAAATAATAATACCTATGGTTAAACCTACACTTGCAGTTCTTGCTGTGTTTACATTTATTGGCTCTTGGGGTGAATTCTTATGGCCGAGTATATTGCTTACAAAAGATAGTATGTATACACTGCCTGTCGGAATCAATAACTTGCAGGGAATGTTTTCCTCTAATTGGCGTTTTATCGCAGCCGGTTCTATTATATCAACAATTCCGATTATTATATTTTTTCTTGCGATGCAAAGATTTTTTATTTCTGGTGAGAATGACGGTGCCGTAAAAGGGTAATGAGCTTTTAAATTTCTCCTGTTTTTTTTACTAGAAATTTTATGGGAAATATCGGAACGACAGGACTTTTTGAGCGTAATCCGAACGAGAGAGAGGATAGCTCGAAAAAAAAGATATGAAAAGTTCAAATCCTGTCCTTTATACTAGAAACTCTATAAAAAATATCGGAACGACAGGATTTGAACCTGCGACCTCTACCACCCCAAGGTAGCACGCTACCAAGCTGCGCCACGTCCCGATATTTTTTATTAAATTTTCAATTTTGGTCGCAGCTTGGTAGTATCTTTTATACGGCTCGTGCGGAGGCTTACGCCCTCCTGCCTCGCCTTCCTCCATCAAAACTTGACATTGAGTCAACTTTTGAGGAGTCATTGGCTCATCACACGCTAGTAGGAATTCAATCGGCTGATTTCAAGCACAACCCTTTTTCTATTACCTCGCAGCACCCTTTTTAAGTCATATTTAGTTGTCAATACTACAAAACAAGTCTCAATATAATTAATTATAAGCAAGCAATCTTATAAATCAAGTAATCATTTACAAATATTTCTTTATTATGCTAAAATTAACTAAACAAGGAGTTTTGGAATAATGAATAAATCTACTGGTCTACTTAGAAATCTTAGAAGCAAGCTTGATACCATTTTTTCTTTTAGAACTGTTGATGAACATTTCATAATACGTTTTTTAGGTCTCAAATTCTGCAAAAAATTCAAATACAAATATGAGTTTAAAGAAGTTACAGAATCTGGTGTTACCTCCCAAAAACGAAAACCAAAAGTTATTGTGTCACTAACAACATTTCCTGCAAGAATTAATATTGTATACAAAACAATTTCTACTCTGCTCCAGCAAACTGTTAAGCCAGACGAAATAGTCTTATGGCTTGCTAAAGAACAATTCCAGAATACAAATCTTCCAGAAAATCTTACTAGGCTTCAAGACTATGGCCTCAGTATAAAGTGGTGCGAAGATACACGCTCATATAAAAAATTAATTCCAACTCTTAAAGAATATCCTGATGATATTATAATTACTGTCGATGATGACTATTATTATGACAAGGATTTAATCAAAACCCTTTTAGATGAACACGCTAAGTATCCAAATTGTATTATTGGTGGAAGGGCAATGATACTTATACCTCAAAAAGATGGAAATTATAAGCTAAAAAGACGAAGCTATATTTATGATGATTCCTATCTCCCAAGCTATCTTAACCCGTTTATCGGATTTGGAGGTGTGCTATATCCTCCGCACTCTCTGCACAATGATGTATTCAACAAAGATAAGTTTATGGAAATTATTCCAACAAATGATGATGCTTGGTTTTGGCTTAACAGCGTTAGGAACAGGACAAAGTTTGTTCCCTGCAAAAACAGTTATAAACTTAAATATTACCCTATTGAGAATTCGCAAACCTCGGGCCTTTATCAACTCAATGGTAACAACTCTACACAAGGACTCGGTGGTGAAGAAGCAGTCAGGATGTTTCTTAAAATGTATCCCGAGCTTCAAAATATTATTGACGAGGAGCGTTTAAGCGCTGTATAAGAATATCTGTTATATCTACACCGCCTGAAAACACAGTTCTTGCATCAATTACGGCATCCAAACCCTTTTCTAGGCGTATTTTTTCTGTAACTGCATGTATTCTTGTATATACCTCTTCCTCACGTTTTTCTCTGAATGTGTTAAACGCCTGTTCTCTCGTCTTTAATTCTGCTTGAACTGAAGCCTCAAATTTTTTCTTCTGGATAGCGGATTCTATCTGGTTAAATTCTTTTTCTTTCGCTAATAAAAACTGTTGTATTTCATCGTGTTTAGTTTGAATTTCTCTTAAAGAATTTTTTGCGAATTGATAATTTTCAACAACTTTATCATAATTAATATATCCAACACCCCCGGCAAATCCTGGCAACGTTAGTAATAAAAAAGAAAACAACAATAAGCATTTTTTCATATAAACTCTCCTGTATATAACTAATAACCATAATAATCCATACCGCCGGTTCCGAAAGTAAAGTAGCCGTTTTTCGAGCCATAATCTCCCGGATTTGTAAGCGGGATTCCATAATCAACAGAAATTGGGCCGACTCCTGGAATATAAACTTTCAAACCGATACCTGCTGTAATTGCGCTCATTGGCCTGTCATAGAGCACGCTTGAAATTGTCGGATCAAAAATTTTACCCGCATCAACAAAGAATGTTAAACGTATTTTCTGGAAGAAATCCCATTTTAGCCTATCAACAAAAGGCAAAGGTGTAGCAAGTTCGGCCGAACCCATTAAAAACGCATCGCCGGTACCCACACCGCTCATTCTAAAGCCTCTTATAGAATAAGGGCCGCCTAACCTAAATGCCATGACTTCAGGCATTTCATCCCCATGAACTCGTACACCCCCTCGTGCTGTCAGTGAGAACGAAGATTTTTTTCTCACTGGAAAATATTTTGTTACACCTCCTGCCAGGCGGCCATTTGTATGGTTTAAGTTGCTTATACCTATTGCTTCTATGAATTTTGCACTCGCTATCATACCCTCACGAGGATTTTCATCCGAATCCAATGTAGAATATTTTACTCCGGGCGCCAGGTTTATAAATGTACCTCCCGTTAATTGTCTTGCCCGCTCTGACATACTTAAGTTCCTTAGTGCGTACATATGTGAAATCTTATTGAAATCACCTTCACTTAAGCTTATATGCTCAATTCCGGCACTAAAATTAGTTGTTAAATTATCATAACCACGAACCTTATGTTCTACGCCGGCATTAATACCAAAGCGCCTTTCTATTGCAAGCGGAATCTGCCAGCTGCCTAAATCCCGGTAGTATAATTTACTCATCAAAGAATTATCAGCATTTAGAAAATACGGCTCAAAAAAACTTAATTCTAACTGATAATTCATCCTGTTTTTAATAGAAGCGTCGCTCAGTAAAATCCCGGAGCCCAATATGCCGGATAATGTAAGTTTCTGACCCCGGCCAAGGAAATTGTTTTCGCTATAGCTCAATGAACCAAATGCCCCAAGAGCATTATCAATACCTCCGCCGAGAGCAAGGCTGTTTGGACTGTCTTCTTTTACTACGACTTTTACATTATATTCGCCTTCCTGAGTATCACTAGGATAAATCTCTCGGTTAACTTCCTTAAATATCTTTGTCGAATATACTCTTGCAAGGTCTTCTTTTAAGTAATTTTCGTTATATACAGTCCCGGGCTGAGTCATTATATTGCGTTCTATTACATAGTCCTTTGTTTTTTCATTCCCGTCAATTAATATCTTATCAATAACCCCTTCTGAAATTGTGAATGTCAAAGCCCCATCCGGCTCATCATCCACAGAACTTATGCCAGCCAAAATATAACCTTTGTTATGATAATACCCGCTTATACCTTCTATTGCTTCATTTATACGGGAAATATTTTGCGGCAGCCCTTTTAAAGGCATTACATAAGGCATAAGCTCCATCGAAGATATTACAGTATTACCAACTATCGATACATTTGTTACTATTAAGTTCTCTTGTAAAGAAAAAACTAATTCTATAGTATCATCACTCTTTAATATAGGTTCTACTGACATTTTTTCAGTAAAAAAGCCTATTGCATATATGCGCTGCAAATCTTGTTGTATAAGCTCTTCATTAAATAATGAACCTGCTTGTGTTTTTATATTTGAGTAGATTAATTCCGGCTTAAGCACACTAAGCCCTTCTATTCTTATAGAACTTATTGCCTTGCCTTCCAAATCTATGTTTTCATCAGAGTTAACTTCAGCAGAATATACCGCTTCTGTTTCATTTGAAGAAGCAGTTTCTGGCGGTGCAAAAAAGTTATTCGCATTAATTTCCTCTAGCGGCTCAAGAGGAGGAGGTATATTTTGGTTTTCACTCTCTACCAAAAAAGGATTCTTAGGCGGCTGCTCTTGTGGAGGAGATTCGTCATCTATAATGGAGGTAAAATAATCCGCTTCGATAGTCTCACCGTTATAAGGGATTACGGTTTTTATTGAAGGTTTTACCGTTTTAGTTGTATCTAAATATAAAGGGTTTATAAGTTTTATAGGTTTTGACTGTGTGAGCTCAAAATACGAAAAATCTGGAGTAACATAGTTGTTTGCGTCAGCAGAATATGCTGGAGAAGAGCAAGATAATACAACTGACATGCACAGCATAGCCGTCAGCCCGGACGCTTTTATAACTCTCTTCTTTGTTTTCTCCTCCATACCTTCTTCTTATTTAAAATTTTTTTTTATATTTTAAATATCTGCCTCCGTTAATGATAAAACCGCCTGATAAAATCCTTTGGGATCGTTAGACGCAAATGATGTACTTAGAACATTTGAGCCGACATTTACCGTAACAAATGTTGTGCCATTGTTTACGTATACTTCATACTTATTTTTTGAACTTATATATTTCGTATCCGCCCCAATAATAGAATTTATAGGATATGCTACAACTCCGGGGCTTTCTTTTGCCTGTTTACCCATCTTGCAATTGGCTAACGCTTGGGATTTTGGGATTTTAGCAAGGTTTGCAAATGCAATATACACCCGTCCGCCCTGCTCAAACATAGCCTCTTCATAACCGCCTTCAGTAACTGTATTGGCTTTCAAATAAAGAGTTTTTGTATCTTTGCTGTTTGTTACAACTTTAAATTTGCTCGAAAGCGGTGCATACAAATTTCCCGTCCTGTCTGTAATGTTTGCAACTAAAACAGGGCTTGTTACTGGAGTGATATACACATACCCCGGCATTGTTATATTAAAATCCATACTCGCACTCTCTGCGTATGCAGCTAAAGCGCTAGCAATAAACATAACTAATATTCCTAATATTTTTCTCAACGACACAACCTCATTTTTAATCTAACAGGTTTTTTACCCAAGTGTAATCCCTTATATGTCTATAATAACTTAACAACATGCTTTGTATCAATGTGTAAAGTTTTGTAAATTTTTCTTCAAAAATCCTAAAGTTTTAGAAAAAAATGCCGATAACATTAATACAAAGGACAGGGCAAAGGATATGGCAGAAACATTTAATTTAAACAATTTCTTACAAACATACAAAACTCAGACGTATGATCCAACTAAACAGCACGCTGCTGCCGAAGAAAAAATGGAACAGCGTTTGGAGCAAAAGGCTGAGCAAGCTGTTCAACAGAATGGGTTTCTTTCATTAACCTTGTCTGAAAAGTTAACAGAATTGGGGCTTGGCAAAAGAGTTTTGCAGCAAGTTGCTGATACTGCAACTGGAATTGTTACAGATATCGTTGATCCAATTAATGATTATTTACAAAAATACGAAAATATTTTTGACCAGAGAATCTATAATACAGAAATCCAAAGCTATGCAAAACAGATGTTTTTTGCATCTCAAGCTATGAAACAAGATGCGGCTGAAAATACAACTGGGCAAAACTTTGTATATGATATGTAATCACTCTTTCTCCTTTTATCTTATATAAATCGTGTAACGCCAGATGCTAAAACAATCTGGCGTTTTATTTTGTATGATTTTCAGGCTTGCTCCAATAATAAATTCCAAGACCTGCAAGAACTATGCTTCCTCCTATAAGTATATACTTCCATACGCTTGTTTTGGGTGAATTATTGTTCTCATTATTATTTGGCTCATCCAAAGGTTCAAGATTCGATTTTATATCTGAACTTAATTTTTTCGCATAATCTGGATTTTGCCTGCAATAAAGTTTTATGGCCTGTTTAATACCTGTTTCCAGCTGTCCTTCTTCAATAACTGTAAGTTTTTTATACTCGCCTTCACAAAATGGTTTGAAAAATTCAAGATTATTATATTTTTTACTCTTCACTAAAATACCTATAAAAGGCATTTTTCTATAAATTTCAGCAAGTTTTGGGTTTTCGTTTAATAGACATATGAATTCTTTTGGCTTATTTAATTTATCTTTCAAACTTAATTTTAAATCCTTATCTTCTATAATCTCATATAAATACATTGCTGGATTTAGCATTTCTAAATCATTAGAACCATCTCCTGCTGCAATAACCAAATCCTCTGATTTAATAGCTTGCTTTAAAGCTTCTTTTGTATCATATGCTTTTGTCAGTCTCCCGCTTATATTTGCTTTTGGCTCAAATGCTGTATATATCCTATTGTTTTGGATTCTCTCCTGTATCACGGTATAATTTATTCCGTTCTTATGAAATTTATCTGATAATTCTTTTAATATTGTATCGTATTCATTATTGCCATTTAGCCCATCAGGAAAGGCTGCAAAGTATTTTAAATTTCCATCTTTCCTAACACCAACAATACTTCTATCATCCAAAAGTCTATTTTTAGGATGAAATAGCGAATGTACACCGTAGTCCTTTTTAGAATGTTCAGTATCAGCTTCTACCATTTTTAACCTATGGATTTTATAAACACTGTTAAAGATTTCTTTAACCTTTCCGCCTTCCCAGCCTGTAAGTTTTTTTATATCATTTTCTTTATTCTTATTTGTTACATCATACCTGAATGGGAATTCTCCGCCATCATAAAATACAGAATCCATTCCGACTTTAATATGCTCATCGCTGCCATTTTTAACTATCAGGCTGTCAGGAAGCGGCATTCTTATACCCTTTTGTCTTGCCGTTTCTGCCATAAGATAGAATTCACCAAATGTACGGCCGGTTGTTATCGAAAACTTTAGGCCTTGATGGGTTTTCTCTAAAAAATCTTTAAAATCATTAAAGTATTTAGATAATTTTGTTATAAACTCTCCGCTTGCGTTTTTAGTAAAATCTTTATGCGAAGCAGGCAGAAAAGTCTTGTCAAAATCAGAAAACACACGAACTTTGCCAGCCTTAAATACAGATTTTTGTGACGAGTTATTTATATTTACAATTTTCATAATACACACAAACAAATTTAATAAAAAACCGTACCCCAAGCAGGGTACGGTTTTTTCTAACACATTAAATTATAAAGCAGCTTTAGCAGCTTCTACAACAACAGAAAACGCTTCTTTGTCATTTACTGCTAAATCAGCAAGCATTTTTCTGTTAACTTGAATGTTAGCTTTTTTGCAAGCATTAACAAATCTTGAATAGCTCATTCCTTGTTCTCTAACTGCTGCATTAATTCTAACAATCCACAATCTGCGCATATTTCTCTTAGTAGCACGTCTGTCTCTGTAAGCATACTTAAGAGCTTTCATAACAGCAATATTAGCTACTTTAAATATTCTGCTTCTTGCACCTTTAAAACCTTTAGCTAGTTTTAATATTTTTTTGTGTCTATTGCGACATACATTTCCACGTTTAATTCTCATTGTTCAACACTCCTATCTTGCATACTTCTTGTAAGGTAACTCTTTAGAAATCAATTTTTCGTGAGATTCAGAGATAACAATATCTCCAAAAATCTTACGTTTTCTTGACTCTGATTTGTGTTGAAGCAAGTGGCCAATACCTGCATGTCTTCTTGTGATTTTACCTGTGCCAGTAACTTTGTATCTCTTAGCTGCTGCACGGTGAGTTTTCATTTTTGGCATTTTATTTCTCCTTTTTTACAGTGGTCAAATAATCAAACGACTACATAACCAAGGCTTTTGTACTATTCCGAGCAAGGCATACCATAGCACTATACTTCGGCATGTTTGAGTTTAGTATAAAGAATTGCCGCTGTCAAGCAATAGTTACATATTTTTTCTCTTTTGATATTCCATAAAAAATAGAATGGAAGATTATTTTAATCTTCCATTCTATCAACAGCCTCTAAAAACTTACTGATATAAAGGAGCTAGTTTCTTTTCCTGTTGAGGAATAACACCTTCTTCAATTGATTGATAAACTCTGTAATCAATCACAGGGAAACAATTATCAATACTTTCGATTTCACTTAATTTTGCTTCATCAATATTTCCAGCTTCTATCATATCAGCAATCATACTGAACCTATCGACATGCTCATTAAATCTGTCTGTTGCATAATCTTTAGCCTGCCAAGTTGTAATTAAGAACGGCCAATCTGAACTCTGCAATAACAGATTTTCTCTTGCCAACTGGTTCAAAGCTCTATGCAAAAGTTTATCCTCAGGAATATTCGGATACTTGTCAGCAATAGCGTTAATACGTTTTTCACAAGAATGAATAATAGGCCACATCCATTCTGTCAAATGGTTCATCCAAACATAGAAATGACCGCCTTGTCCCCAAGAGCTTTCAGGGATTTGAATAGCTTCCTTCGGAGGATATTTTCTTATATATTCCCCGGCAGTAAGTCTTTCAACCTCCGGCAGGTAATCGTGGAATTTTTTAATAACCTGCTTAATAAATTCAACTCCCTCAAACCACCAGTGTCCGAAAAGTTCGGTATCAAAAGATACCATTACCAAACCTTCATGACCTTTTGCCAGCTTGTAATCGTTAAGCAAATGATAAATCAATGTTGTATAATGATCAGAATTCTCGTTAACCTTATTCATCGCAAGTACTGGATCATACAGCATCTTATCGCCTAAATCTGTAGTCGGTGAAGTTATTCTCCAATAATGCATACCAGACTTATCATCTTTCTTATGGAATTCTCTAAAACATCCGTCGCCAGGATAACCATCCGCAGCAGACCAAACCTGATAACCAGCTCTATCATTTCTACCCATAACAGCAACTTGTGCATCAGGAAGCCAATATGCAGAATATGTGTCATAGCCTGTAGCAGGACGTTCTGGCAGAGGAATATACTCAATATTTCCGTACATACCAATTACACGTCTGTTACCAATTGAATTCCCGCCTTCAATTACGTGAGATTCTGTAAAGAAGTATTCAATATCATTGTTTTGAAGTGTAACTTCAATCGCAGGCCGCCAATGCTTTTTACCGTCTTTACCAACAAACTCATACCCTTGGCGGTAAGCACATTCAGGAAGCCAAGCCCCCATAGCTTTTTTACCAAATAACCTTTTTGTCGTATCCTGTCCTACTTTAAATTGAGCATTCAAATTACTGTCAGTTGCCAAAAGCGGTGAAAAACCATGTGTTGCACCCGATGTTGTAATCTCGATACAGCCCAAATCCTGATATTTTTTGAAATACTTGATAAGATTTTTTTCGTATTTGTTTACAAAATCATCTCTTAATTTATTCCATAAATCATAGTAATATTTTGCTAAATATTTCAAATGTTGAGAATGAGCAACTTTAGGATCTGGGTATCTGTCCAAATCCTTTGCGACAGCAGAAATTCTAGAATCTATGTATTTTACAAAACCATTCTGCAAATGTTCATCATTCAATTGTTCGGCAAGAATCGGTGTTATACCTACGGTTAATTTCGCTTGAATACCTTCATCATACAATTCCGATATAGCATTTAATAGAGGTACATACGTTTCTGCCATGCATTCGTAAAGATTCTCTTCTCCGAATGGCCACATACCTGCTTTTCTATAATATGGCAGATGGCTGTGTAACATAACTACGAATTGTCCTACTGACATTTTTGCCTCCATTCATTTCTCGTGTTTGAATATATATTTTTACATTACTATTTATAACATAATTCTAACAAAAAAGTAACTCTCTGGGATTAATTCAACCGAATAATGTTACAAATGTTAACTAACTTATAGCTCCATTTTCCCCTCTAATCCAGTTATATAAGGATTATATAATTATCCTATGGAAAAAATAAAATTATTATTTTTAGAACAGGAAGCGCAAAAATCTGTTTCGGCACTTATGGTTTTTGAAAAATCTTTAAATGAACTTCCCGATCTCCCACGATAATCATTTGCTAAAAAAGGGCAGGCATAAACTCCGTTTTGACTTAGCACTCTGCCATATTGACAATCTGTCTTTGCGGAAGGTTTAGCATAATTTTCATCTTCGAAATTCGGGTGAGACACTGTTATTTGAATATCTGTATTTTGGATTTCATGTTCTTTAAAAATTCTGTTAAACTGTTCAAAAATTTCTTTTTTATCTAAGTTATAAAAATTTTGTATTGATAAAACGGATGTGAAATTATAGCGTGCTAGAGTTTTAAGGGCAAAAATGGTTTGTCTATAATTACCTCTATATCTGACTTTATCGCTTTCTATTTCGTTATAATGAGCAAGAGAGAGTTTGAAAAATATCTGATTTCCTCCTTCATCTTCTACTTTTTTAAGAAACCTTACTTTTTTTTCGTTTAAAAAACTTGCATTTGTGCAAATACAAACATTACATCTTTTTAGGCAAAGTCTTAATATTGAATTAAAATCGGGATGCGTCATCGGCTCGGCTCCTGTTAGATAAATACAATAAAGATTTTCAAATTTTGTATCTTCAAGAGCTTCTTTTATTCTATCTGTAGAAATAAAATCTTTAATATTTCTGCTCATTGGAAAATCAATATAACAATTACTGCACCTTTGATTACAGTTTTTAGCAGTCATTTCTATAAAAAGATTATTTAATTCCTCCAGTTTATAAACGGGAGCGGTGTAAATGCTGTTTGCCATAAATCCTCCTTTATAATTTCGACTTAAACATGTTATTGCAATAAAAATCAAAAAAAAATTATCAAGTTGGGGAGAAAAAAATAGATAATCGGCTAAAATAAATAAAAAAAATTGCGGGTTGATTTAAAATAATTTCATAAATCTTACCCGCAAATTTTTATTTGATAATACTTATTAAGCGTTAATAACCTTCATAAGTCTTTCCCAAACTTCATCAATAGAACCATTTGCATCAATCTTATAGAGCACGCCTTTATTTTCATAGAATTCTACAAGCGGTGCAGTTTCTTTAAAATACGTATCAAAACGAGCTCTTGCTGTTTCTTCATTATCATCTGCTCTGGTTTTTAATTCGGTATTACATTTATCGCAAATATTTTCAACTTTGGAAGGTTTAAACTTTTTATTATAAATCTCACCGCATTTAGGGCATGACTGACGTGAAACAATTCTATCAATAAGAATTTGAGTATCGATGTCAAAATAAATTGCCTTAAAAGAAACTTCTTGTTCTTTGTCTACTTCTGCATTAATTTTTTCCAAAGTCTTTGCCTGTTCAAGACTTCTTGGATAACCATCAAGCACATAACCATTTTTGCAATCATCACCGGCAAGTTTTTTTGCAATAATTTTACCAACCAAATCAGCAGGAACGAGCTGGCCTTTATCAATAAACCCTTTTGCTATTTTACCTTCTTCTGTCCCATTTGTAATTTCTGATCTGAGCAAAGATCCAGTATCTACGTGAGGAAAACCTAAAAATTCAGACAAGCGATTTGTTTGAGTACCTTTACCGCATGCCGGCGGCCCTAAAAAAATTAATTCTTGTTTTATCATATAAAACTCTCCTTTTTCTCAACTTCAATTATATGACCATTTTAAAAAAATGTATATAGACATTATTTTGCAAAAATTATATTTTCTATCTGCTTCACAGCATTTTCCACTTTATCATTAACGACTTTGTAATCAAAATGCTTAGAATTTTCTATTTCAAGTTTTATAGAAGCCATTCTCCTTTGTATAGCTTCTTCCGTTTCTGTATGCCGTCCTCTCAAACGTGCTTCAAGCTCCTCTATTGACGGGGGGGCTATAAATATTAAAACAGAATCGGGCATAAGCCGCTTTACATTTAATGCACCTTTTGTATCAATTTCAAGAATAAGATTTTCTCCGTTTTTCAAACAGTTTTCCACAAACTCTTTTTTTGTTCCATAGTGGTTTCCTGAAAATTCTGCCCATTCTAAAAACTCATCATTTTCTATACATTTTTCAAATTCTTCACGAGAAAGAAAAAAATAATTAACTCCATGTACTTCCCCATCACGTTTAGGCCTGGTTGTACAAGATACAGAAAGCTTAAAATTCGGATGTTTTTTCAAAAACTCTTTTATAACAGTACCTTTTCCAACTCCTGATGATCCAGATATTACGAATAACTTTTGCATTAATCCTCCAAAATACCTTTATGCACAACCGTTTCAAATTCAATACTTGTTCTTTTGGTTTTATCTTCTTCCAAGCTTTCCTGAGGCGATATGCAATATTGTTCCGGGGTGGATTTTTCTGTGAGCTTATTATTTGCTCTAAAGTTTGATATTAAATCCTTTGTTAATTTTGGCATATCCATTGAATCCGTGCAAATCTCTATATAACACATTTTATTCATTATCTGAGTTACTTTTAGAGCTTTGTCAAAATCTTCTTCCGTATTAACTCTAGTTGACCAGACATCGCCTTCAAATACACGTGCAAATTTTGAATAATTCATCTGCATAATATCGTTGAACTTATCCTGCGGACTTTCTGATAAAACACGCTCTATTGTATAACCATTATTATTAAGAACAATTATAATCGGTTTAATATTTCTTCTGAGCATATTCCCGATTTCCATTGCCGTCAGCTGGTGAGACCCTTCGCCAGTAATTAGAACCACTCTTGAATTTGGCTTTGCAAGACATACTCCAAGAGCTGCTGGAGTTCCCCAGCCTATAGAGCCCCATAAAGTTTGAGTTTGAAGCTCTGTGTTATGAGGGAATTTCATCGGCGCTACCCCGTGCGGAATAATACCAGTTTCTGCTATTACAATATCATTTTCTTTAATAAATTCTTGAAGACGGGGGTAAATATATTCAGAAGTTAAAGCTTGTGCCGTACCTATTTTAGGAGTATAGCCGATAGGTAATTTTTCAACAGTAATATCTTTTTTATCAATAAGTTTTATAGCTGCATCCAGAACATCCGCCATTTTTACATTATTATACCGTTCTCCATCGACATAAGTATAAGTCCCATAAATCGCAATATGATTATTAATTTTATAAGGCAGGTTGAAGCCAAAAGCATTCAAATCAGTATACACAGGGCCAACCGCTATCAAACAGTCCGTTTCGTTAACAGCCTTTTCTGCTGCTGGATTTTTAAACTTGGAATAATATCCGCCAAGATATTTTTCATAATCCATATCAATAAGATTAGTTCCCATAAGAAAATTTGTAACAGGAATGCCTGTTTTTTCCACAAACTCTTTATACTCAATCCTTGCATCAAAACGTTTTACGAGAACATCTCCCAAAATTACCGGCTTTTTAGAATTATTAATTTTTGCTGCAATTTTTGAAGAGACGAGTTTCAACACTTCCTCATCACTAGTCCAATCATAAGAAACCTCTTTATCCGAAATCTCCATTTTTGCTATATCAACAGGAACTGCAATGTAAACAGGCTTTTTTTCTTTCACCATTACTTTTAGGACTCTATCAATTTCAACTTTTGCATTATCTCTGGTTAAAAAAGCCCACGCAGCAACAAGCGGTTTGTGCGCTTCATAACAAGCGTAATAATTTACTTCCTGAAAGTTATGGTGTACACAAGTTTTATTACTTATGCATTTTGTAGCAGGAACTCCCACTATACTTACAACAGGTACATTCTCGGCCGAGCATCCTGCAATTGCATTAATTGCACTCAACTCTCCGACCCCGTATGTTGTAATTATTGCACCATACCCTCTGATTCTTGCATATCCGTCTGCTGCATAACCGGCATTAAGTTCATTTGTACAGCCTATCCATTTTGTATTAGGATTATTTTCAACGGCGTATAAAAGATTAAAATTATAATCTCCGGGTAATCCGAAAATATCATTTACTCCAAGCTCTTCTAAACGTTTTATTAAATATTCGGCTGTATTCATCATGCCCTCCCCAAATTTATTGAGTACATATTACCATAGAGATAATCATTAATAAAGGGCATTTATCAAAAAATTAAGCACCAAAAATATCGCCGTCAAAGTTTAAGCTTTTTGCTTCTTTTAAAAGAGGATAGTCATCTATATTATAATTTTTAACAAAATTTATAGCCTCGCCTCTTGCCTGCTCTAAAACTTGAGCATCGTTTACAATATCTGCAATAATCATATCAGGAAGTCCGCTCTGTCTTGTTCCCAGAAATTCGCCCGGCCCTCTTATTTGCAGATCTTTTTCTGCTATGACAAAACCGTCATTTGTTTGTGTCATAATTTCAAGCCGTGCTCTTGTTTCTTGAGCTTTACCCGAGGAAGATAAAATACAATATGATTGCAAATCACTTCTTCCGACTCTTCCTCTAAGCTGGTGCAGTTGAGAAAGCCCGAAACGTTCAGCATTTTCAATAACAATAACCGTGGCATTGGGTACATCTACACCGACTTCTACAACAGTCGTTGAAACTAAGATGTCATATTCCCTGTTCTTAAACTTTTCCATAACCTCGTCTTTTTCATCATTTTTCAATTTGCCATGCAAAAGGCCGACTTTGTACTCAGGAAAAACTTCATTCTGCCACTTTTCTTTTTCAATTGTTGCAGCTTTTGCAGATAATGTTTCACTCTCATCAATAAGCGGATAGACTATATAAGCCTGACGTCCAGCTTCAACTTCTCTTCTGATTAGATTAGCAATTTCACGCCTAGAATTCGTCAAGGTTGTAATAATAGGTTTCCTTCCCTTAGGCATTTCATCTATTATTGTTAAATCTAAATCTCCGTTTAAAGTTATTGCAAGTGTTCTAGGAATAGGAGTTGCGGTCATGGTTAAGATTTGCGGATTTTGAGATTTCTTTTTTAAGGCCAGTCTTTGTTTCACCCCAAATCTATGCTGCTCATCTATTACAACAGCACCCAAATTTGCAAAATCAACCCCATCTTGAATCAATGCGTGAGTTCCTACAGCAATATGCGCTTGCCCGTTTCTCAAATTAATCTCGGATTCTCTGCGCTGCTTTTTACCAATACTTCCTATAAGCAGCTCTACTTTTAATCCCAAAGGCGTAAGCCAGTTAACTAAATTATTATAATGCTGCTGAGCTAGAATCTCCGTCGGTGCCATAATGGCTGCTTGATATCCGTTTTCTATTGCAGCAAGAAGCATAATTGTAGCGACAACTGTCTTACCGCTTCCAACATCGCCTTGAAGCAGTCTTTGCATTGGTTTCGTAGAATTTAAGTCGTTTAGAATTTCATTAACTGCACGCTTTTGAGCAGACGTTAATTCAAACGGAAGCCCGTGGATAAACTTCATAACAAGCCCATCCGGCTTAATCTCAAGAGGGATTGATAATAAATGCTTATTGTTCTCTTCTCTTATCAGTGCAAGCCTTAACTGGATTAAGAATAACTCTTCAAATACAAGAGAATACCGTGCTCTTAAAAGAGTATCATTATCATCAGGGAAATGCATATTCTCAACGGCATTTCGTTTTTCAAGCAGATTATATTTTTTTATAATATATTCTGGGAGTACTGTAGTTATATCATTTTTGAACAAGCCTAAAGCCGTATGCACTGCTTTCCTTAATGTTTTGATATTCAAATTCTCACTCAGAGAATAAATCGGCACTATTCTTGCGATATTGAGATTAGAAGAACTCAAGATTTCATCATCCATAATCGAATATGAAGGTTTGTCTAATGTTAAACGGCCGTCATAAGAATTAATTTTACTAACCCCAGACACCATTATACCTGCACCCTTTGGAAATTGTGATTTCATGCGCTCAAGCGTATATTTAGTTGTGCGGGAAGAAAAGAAATTCAAAACAATATTTCCTGTCCCATCAACGATTTTAACCTTTACAATCCCAAGATTATTCTTCGTTACAAAAGCTTCTACAGACCTTATATGTCCAAATATTGTAGTTGCTTCGCCAGGTTTTAAATCTTTTATTTTTGTCCTTGTAGAATAATCAACATGCTTTCTTGGGAAATAATATAGCAAATCAGATACCGTATAAATCCCTAACTTATTTAAAATATAAGCAAGCTTAGGGCCGATTCCTTTTAAATACATAATATCAGACTTTAAAGTCAATATTGAGGCTTTATGTCGCTCATTCTTAGGCTCTGATTCCGCTCTTATTACGCTAATTAACCTATCTAAAGACTTTTTGCGCTGTGGCATTGTATCCATTGGATACCGCTCAAAGTGTTCTAACAAAACCTGCCACTTTGGATTTTTGGAAACCTTTATCTCACGTCTAAGCTCTGAACATATAAATGATGCAAAACTTTTCATTCGGCCGTTTATGTTAATATACTTATATTTAACCTCTATTTCTATGGCCTTCTTTATTTGTTCAAGATTATCCATGTATAAATTATACTATATTTTTCTATTGAGATGACATTAACTTATTAAAATTTTCTAAATATGTCTGTGCTAATTTGGGTTTATTTAATTTTTTATAAACATAAGCTAAATTATAATGAAATTCAGGAACATCGGATTTATACATAATAGCTTTATTGAGATTGGTTTTCGCCTTCTTTAACTCACCAGTTTTTATGTATGCACAAGCCATATTATAAAATATATAAGGGTTTTCTTTATTAATAGAAGCGGCTTTTTTATAATTTGCTATTGCCATATTGTACTGGCTGTTATTTACATAATTGTTAGCAAGGTTGTAATAAGCTTTATAGCATTTAGAATCTACAACAATTGCTTTCTGATACATAAAAACAGCATTATCTATTTCACCCTTATCTTCAAGCACATTACCAAGCAAAAGCCAATCTTGAGCAGTACGCTTATCTTCTGGGATTTGCAGGATTAAATCCATTGTTTTTTGGTAATTATTATCACTATAAAACGCAGTTGCCTGCTTGGACAAATCTTCTGAAGCAAAACAACAAGCTGTCATTGTTAATAATAATGTTATAGCCGCAATTTTTTTCATAATTCAATTATACGAAAAATAACCACTTTTATCAAATTTTAACCCTAATTAATATTTTTGAATTGAGACTATATAATTTTTGCACAATATTCAGCAATTGGACAAACAGTACAATTTGGTTTTTGGGGTTTGCACACATTTTGTCCGTGAGTAACCAGCAGTGTGTTAATATCAATCCAATGCTTTTTGGGAAGTTTTTCTCTCAAGGCAAACTCTGTTTCATCAGGGGTTTTGGTATGAACGTAGCCAAGCCTGTTAAAAATTCTATGAACATGTACGTCCACACAAATTGCAGGTTTGTTAAATCCTGTTGAGAGGACTAAATTTGCAGTCTTGCGGCCGACTCCGTTGAATTTTATTAACTCTTCAATTTCATCCGGCACTCGCCCGCCTAACTCTTCATCAATAATTCTAGAAAGCTCAATTATTTGTTTTGCCTTGTTCTCATAAAATCCGACTGGATAAATAGCTTTAGCTAATAATTCTGCATTAACATTTTTCATTTCATGAGGAGTTTTAGCAAGTTCAAGCATTCTTAATGTCGCAGGGTAAGTCGTTTTATCGTTTGTCCTAAGACTCAAAATACACGCAATTAAGACGAGATACGGATCGCAAAAGCTATCCATCAGTTTTACAAACTCACTCCTTGGCTGCTTTGCATCCTTGAGTTTTTGCACAATAATATCTATTTTGCTATTATCAAATGTAAGAGAGGGTTTGTAATTCGTATTGAGATTTTTTGTTTGCATTCTATATACCGTATAAAACCTTGTATTGTAATAATTATAGCTCAAAGAAAAACAAATTTTCTCAATAAGAATAAAACTTGATTTACTCTGAATTTCTATTTACAATTGTAGACATAGTATTGAAGGGGGTAATGAGCATGCCAAAAGTTTCAATAATAGTACCTATATATAACAGTGAAAAGTATATAGAACGTTGTATTAAAAGTATTCTTGTTCAAACTCTTGAAGATATTGAAATAATTTTAGTTGATGACGGCTCAACTGATTCAAGCCCCGAACTTTGTGATAAATGTGCAGAACAAGATTCCAGGGTAAAGGTTATTCACAAGGAAAATGCCGGCATGGGGGCCGCTTACAATTCAGGTATAAATGCTGCTTGCGGAGAATACATCGGATTTGTTGAATCTGATGATTACATAAATAAGTTTATGTATGAGGATTTATATAATTTAACCTTAAGAGAAAAAGTAGATGTTGTAAAATCAAATTGGTTTATATATCTTAATAATCAAGTTGTTAAAACCTCACACTTAAACAATTATAATAGTTATGAAATCATTGAATCACCAAATCATTCTCCAATATTGCGTATTCATGCTTCTATTTGGAGTGCAATATATAACAGAGAGTTTTTATTAAAAAACAATCTCCGATTTTTAGAAACTCCGGGCGCAAGCTATCAAGATTCGTCTTTTTCTCTTTTAGTATTATTTAAGCTGAAAAACATTATACTTTCTCCAAATGCTTATTATTACTACTATTTAGATAATGAAACATCCTCTGTCCATTCAAGAGGTAAACAAGATGCTCTATTTAATGAATTTGAACGAGCAGATAAATTTTTGCAAGATAACCCTGATATTAAATCTTGGGCAAACACAGATAAATTAATAAGGCAATATTGGGATTATATATGGAATCTGAACCGTGTTTCTGATGAGTTGAAACCATATGTGTTGAAAAAATTTGCTCAATCATTTAGAAAGTACAATGATTTAGGTGAACTAACCCAAGCATTCTGGGCCCAAGTTGAACAGGAAAAATTGCAGCTGATATTGAATATGGCGGAATAAAAACTACTTTACCGGGTGATATAATTTATTATCAGGTTTTAGAAAAATCCTATCTTTGAATAAGTTTAATATAGGACTGTCGGTTATATATTGGTTTGTAATGGCTCCTGCTGTGAATTCTTTATTATTCAAAACCTCTGTTGCAACAAAGATTTCGCAATAAGCCCACCCAGAGTTTAAATCATTTTCATAATTTTTATAAATTTTACCATGTTCAAGCCGTCTATTATACAAATATTGGCAGCATCTTGACGACAGCCTACAAACAGGTAAAATACAGCATCCTTTTTTTATACTGTCACCCCATATCCAGTTGGTTTTTTCTATTGCCCACCAATCCTCATTTGCATATCCCAGCCGGCAAACCAATAAATCAGCTGTATTTGTCTCATATTGTTCAAAGAAATCAGAATAACTCTCGCCATTATAATATACATCATATTCTATCTGCCAGTAATAATCGTAATCAGGAAAAAACTGTTGAACTATATACAAAGGATAATCGCAGTTGTACCACATGAAAGTATTGTAATTTAATAGTATCGGCTCATTGTGATAATAACCTGGCAAGTTGTATTTCATGAAAGTTTCAAAATCTATGAGCAAAGTTGTGAATGATATCCCGCCAAACTGCAAAGTTACAATATTCTCGCTCGTATTGCTAATCTTTTTGTCTTTATTGTCCAATACAACGATAACATCTACATTAGATTTTTTTATTTTTAAATACTCATCAACAATACTATTATCAATTTTATGAGTTTTTATAAATGCTAGACTTTTCATAAGAAATATAATATCATACATCTAGTGTTAATAAAATCAAGCAGAAGGAAGAGATTTTATGGGTTCAATTTATGATGCGTATAATTATGCACAGGATAAGCATGAAAAAAATCAGAAAAAATTGGCAGAATTTTTTAAGTTGTTAAAAGAATTCAAACATCTTGAATATGATGACAAAATAAAACTTATGAAAGATACTTGGGGTGATATTACTCAAAACACGACAATTGACTATACAGAATTATGTAATATAGAAATCAGTATAGATAAAGACAATAAATATCATTTTAAATTCAATTGTAAATTAATAGAATACAATAATTTGAAAAATCTTTCTCCCGAAATAGCAGAAGAAACATATTCGCTTATCAAAGATGATGTTCAAAAATTTCTGGAAGAAAAAGCAGCCGAAGAGCAAGAAACACAGAAACTTTCACAGAATATAAAACAGCTTGCAGAAATGAATCAGGTAAGAATTAATCCAAACGCCAATAAAGATACTAAAGAAAGTAAAAAAACTGATAATAATGAATAAAAAAACGTTAGTATTTATAAAAACCGATGAATTATTCAGCGGTTTGGTTGATGAGTACCAAAAGCTGAAATACAAAGATTATAAAATAGTACTTGTATACAAAGATTTAAATAATGTATACGAATTGCAAAACGACGAATTTTATCTCGAAAATATCACTGCTTTTGGTAATCCTGTTAATTTTTTAGTAATAAAACCCGATTTATATAATAAATTGCGATTGGATTATTTGTCATATGAAGATTCTATTATATATTTTGTATCACACTATTTCTCTGAATATGATTTTTATTGGAATCTTGAATCAAATGTTTATATGAATTCCTCATCCTACAATGAATTTTTTGAAAAATACGAAAATAATAATTCAGACATATTATTGGCAAATTGCCATGAAATAAACTCGGATTTGTATACTGCTTCAGACGGTATTTTCCGTATAAGTAAAAATTATGCAGAATATTTAATAAAAAATAAAAAGGAAACTTGGCAAAATTCTGCCGGTAGAAATTTCCCTCTAGAGTTTGATAAACCCTCTCAATTCAGCTTGGATATATTAGATGAACCTAACATATCAGAGAGTTTTACAATAAATTTTACGGCATCAAGAATTTTCACCCATCAAGACGGTAAAATATATTATCCAGTAGTCTAATCCTACATTGTATATGTAAATGATATTAAAACAGATGATTGATCAAACCCAGCCCCAAAAGCCAGATTGTTATTTGCATATTTTACACCGCCGGAGGCATTGCTGTTTCCATTATTGTTAGAGTATCTGCCATAAACATTCCATCCGTTGTTACTATAAGTTCCATTCACATAACTGCTGTTAGACCCTGAATTATATCCTCCGCTTACGGAATAAGTCCCATTATTATAACTAACTATACCTGTCGCTCCATAACCTTGCTGATAGCTGCCCCCAACCGTTAAACCATTATACGAACCTCTAACACTAGCTCCATAACCTGCGTTGCCAATGTTGCATCCAAGCATATCTTCTATATGTGCAACCCCTGCAGAAACGCTTAGTGAGTAACCATTATTGTTGTATTCATAAACCGGCCCATGTGTACCGTGAAGCAATGAATAATAGCTTACTCCTGAGCCATACCCGCTTGTACCAATTGCGGAGGGTAACAAAGAACCATAATTATAATTCAAGCTTCCAAGCAAAGAATCAAGGCCGGATGATATACCACTGGCTAATAAACTATTTAAAAGAGAACCTGATATTGTCGATCCAATCAGACTGCCATATAATCCATTAGACCCCCAAAAACCGCTGCCATAACTACCATATAGCGAGTTGGCCAAACTGCCTACAAAATTTTGAACACCACTGCTGCTATTCCAGTAATTCATAAATGAACTGCCTAATAAACTCGCTAAATCTTGGGTCATAAGCTCTATACCTCTTTTTTTATAAATGTATTATTATATATCGGCATTTTTTAAAAAAACTTTAGGGCTTTTTGAACAGTCAAAATTTAGAAAATGTGCAATAACCTTTTTATTACTGAATTCGAGCTAATTGTAAAGATTTTTCTAAAAATTAACATTTGTTCATATTTTGTTACAAAGGGGGGAGTGACTAGTGAATAGTGAATAGTGAATAGGTTATTGAGTTATTAAGTAAATAAGTGATTGTGCAAACAAAGTGTACGCAGGCTCCCTCCCTAAATAGGGAGGGCTGGGGTGGGTGGACTTCCCGTAAGGGTTTCTTGAATACTTTAATAAAACAATGTTCAAAATAAAAAAAATTCGTTAACTTTTTCTAAACTTCCCTGCCATTAATAACCCTGTCATCCTGAAAGATTAGAAAAACAAGCGCCAGCGTAGTTTTTCAATCTGTTCAGGATCTTACTAAAACCAAAAAGATAATACCTGATTGGTAAGATTCTGAACAGTGCGAAAAATTAACCGTCTTAAATCATTTAATTTTCTGCACTTTCAGAATGACATGGTTGTTAATAAAACTAGTGCCCACCAAAAACTTAAATCAAAAAAAATAATTGGTGGGCACGCTATGCAAAATCAAAAGCAATTATTTGCAATTTAATGTAGCTTTGCCCACCCTACTTTACTAGTCACCCCTTTACCCCTTTACCCCTTCACCAGTCGCTTAGCCGCATCTTACCACCTATACTTGCTTAATAATTCTTTATAAAAGCGCAATTTTTCTTAATAAAAAGACTTTTTTAATATATATGGTAAGATAAAGCAAGGGATAATTATGGGGAAAGCGGCTTTTATATTAAACTCAATACGCCAGTTTACACCGGCAGGTCAAGAAATGGCATTAGGGTTAATGAAGAAAAACAAAAAACTTTTAAAGAACAACCCATTGGGTTTTATGGATTTGCTGGGAGAGGCTTCTAAAACCGGGAATCTTAGGGCTTTGCAGAAAGAACTCGTAAATCCCAATATGACAGTAAGAAGTGTCACCCGCTCTGGGCTTGCGTCTTATGCAGAAAGCTTGAGTAAAACAACTAAACAAGAAGATTTTTTTGATGTAATCATTAATTCACACGATTATATGGCAAAAAGTTTTCAGAAAATGAGACTGGATCTTTTGTCAGAAAACTTTGGTACAAAAAAGAATAAACTTGCAGAATTTATACAAAAAGAATTTCCTAAGAATAAGAATTTACAGCTGCATATAACCAAAGCAAATACACCAGATGACTTGATGCAAGTAATAGACGACTTATCTTTCAATATAGATAATAGTTACCAAACAATGATGGGAAGGCTTGCATTACAATCACGCATAAAAGTGCCGGCTTTATTTTTCAAAGATTTTAGAGTAATGCAAAAAAACACACAAGCTGCTCAAAAAATTGCTGATATGAAATTGAATCTGCAAAAAATCTTGCTTAAGCAATCAGAAGATTCTAGAGTCAGGCATATAGAAGATGTTTTACGAGAAAAATATGGGATGCACTATGTAAATCTGGGAAATATAAGAGATGCGGAAAACATATTGCATACAACGGAAGTTGCGCTAAAAAATAATATACCACTTCCCGATATAGTCATTGTGACACCATACTTGCAAGCTTCGGAAAAAGGACTTAATACAATGTGTTCTAAGGGCCTAAGAATGGTAATGATAAATTCAAATCAGTCATCCGCTGATATCAAAAAATTTATTGGAAATTCTAATGTCTCGAAAGAAATAAAAGACCTATACGGATGCCATATGCAAAACCAGTTAATTAGCAGCTATTCTACAAACAATCCGCTTCATGTATATTTGCATGAATATATTCATTCAGAAAATCCGCTTGTCTATACTAGTAAAAAAATCGACAAAAAATATCAAGAAACTGTTTCTAACCTTTCGGAATATGCACGTCGAGCTTTCAATAAAGGTAATGAAGAAATTAGAACGGAGTTTCGGACAAAAGAATGTATAGAAGGCTTAAGTGCGGATGAAAAATCTCTTCTTAATTATTTGAGTTAGTTTTGGCGGTATTAAAACGATTAAAAAAATAATAATTTGTTTTTATTCAAAAAGATAGTATAATTTAACTATGAGGAAGAGGTTAGCAACAATACTAGCTGCAAGTATTCTATTAATGAATACCGCAATTGCCGAAACTCCGTTTCAAGGGCATGCGGAATATGATGATGAATATACACAGCCGGAAAAAGAGCTTTATACCGGCAAAACAGAAACATTAGAAAAACGTGATGTTATAGAAATGACTGTTTCACAAGTATTGGATGGTTCTTTTTCATTGGAAGGCGATGAATTTTTTGCAGAGGTTACAAGTGATGTAATAGGTGACAAGGGTGTAATTATACCAAAGGGAACTGTTGCACACGGGACAATTATCCAAACGAGTGAAGCTAAGCGTTTAGGCCGTGATGGTTATTTGGACTTGAGTTTTGATTATTTAGTAACCCCTGATGGCAGAGAGATTCCAATAGAGGGGAAGATGTCAACAAAGCTGCATCCTCTCAAAGCCGCAACAAAAATAGTAGCGACGGATATTGGGTATACAGCTGTTGGCGGTGTCGCGGGCGGATTATTTGCCTTACAAGCTTTGGGGATAGAGGCGGCAATTGCATCTCAAGGTTATACTCTGGCAGGAGGTGCTGCTTTAGGCGGAACTATAGGGCTTGGGATGTCATTATATAGAAAAGGGAAGAATGTTCTGATTGCGCCGGGTGATGAAATAAAAGTTAGGATTTTATCTGATGTAGAACTGCCTGTTTATAAGGATGAAGCTTTAAAACAGCATGAAATAAACTTCCCCGGGCTTGATATCAGGATTGCAAATATTTTATACGAAAAAGATCCCTTTGGTGAAGTTAACACAATAACATTATCGCTTTCTATATCAAATATGTCTAAGAAAGCTTTTTCCGGCATGGATTTAGCACTTGTTAATGATTATAATGCAGTTTTTAATCCTTCAATATTTGGGGATACAAAGCTTCTTTTTTCTCAATTCAAACCGGGGGATAGATATGCAGGAAAGATATCTTTTGCTGTAAATAATGTTAAGCAGTCTTTCTGGCTGATAGTAAACGACAGGGCCTCTAATAAACCAATTGCTAAAATCTCTCTGGATAATGCTTACAAGAATGTATCTAAGGATATAAAAAAACGTAATGATAAAATGAGGAAGAAGAAAAAAAATTATTACAAAGAAGACTCTCCTTTTGATTTATAGAACTAGCAAAAATATTTTTTACGGGTTTTATAAAGAATAAAGAAAGGAATATAATTATGTCACTAAGTATTAACGCAAAAGCAATGATTTCGAGTGTAACCTGTAATTCTACGGATAAAGCTGCTAATATTGGTAAGTTTTTAAGAGCTGCGAATTCCAAATGGCTTCAAGGGCCGGCATTAGTATCGTATTTTACCGAATATAATAAAGTTGCGGCAAACAAAAACCAATTAACAAAAGAAGCTGCTGATAGATTTGAAAAACTGCCAAAGCTTATAGAACAAGAAATTAATAAAGATTCTAAACTGCAGCGTGAAGCTAGAACTTTCAAGCTTGCTTTGCAGCAAATGTACCCCAAAACATTGGAAAAAAGAATTTCATTAGCAAGTGAAGGCGCTGTAACATCAGATAAGGTAGAACCTCAATCAAGATTTAAAAAAATAATGGTTGCAATAAACCAACTTATAAAAGAATGTTAATAAAAAATTGGATAAAATATATAAAGCTGCTCTATTAAGAGCAGCTTTATTAATATACAGAAAATTCGGAGAAGGCGGGATTCGAACCCGCGGGGGGCTTTAGGCCCCCACAAATTTTCGAGATTTGCACCTTAAACCGCTCGGACACTTCTCCTTGGTCTTTAGGCTATAAATAAATTCTATCACAAATCGGGAGTGTATATCTATTTTATCAACGCTTTTATTATTTTATAAAAATCAGAGATTTTAGAAGGGTTATTTTTTAATGCTAAGTTTATTTCTTCTATCAGATTCTCATTAGTATTTGTATGTTCAAAATCAAATGCATCAAGAAAACTACAATTCAAAACTTTTAATATACTTTCTAAATTAGTCATTGATGGATAGTTTTTCCCATTCTCTATATTGCTAATAGTTGCTGGCTCAACTGAAACCAGTTCTGCTAGCTGTTCTTGATTAATACCTTTTCGCTTTCTTAATTCCCGCAGTCGTCGTCCCAATAAGATTTTCTTATTCATTCTTCACCTCATTAATATGTTACTTGATGATAAACGAAGTTGAAGTAAATTACATTTAATAAACTGGTTGAAAATTAAGTTTTATTTAAGTATAATTAAATACAGATTAATTATTTTAAATATCTTTTGGTACATTTTAACAATAGGAGATTTATTGTATGAAAAAAAGAGGGTTTACTTTGGCAGAGGTTTTAATTACTTTGTCAATTATTGGAATTGTTGCAGCTTTAACAGCACCGGCATTGGTTAAAAATACTGGGTTTGCAAAGGTTGGGCCGGCACTTGCTAAGTTTGTTAATACTTTTGAAATAGCAACAGAATCAATGATGCATGAGGAAGGTACGAGTGTATATAGAACAGGGGATAAAATTTCTGCTGATATAATTATGTTAGCCCAGCATATGACAATGATACCGTATTCTGGGAAAAATTATGTATTTTCTAATGGAGCTGGTCTTCAAGATTATGAGGTTAAGTCTGATGGTGAGTATTTAGCAGAATTGCAAGAAATGATGGATATGATATTAGGCAAGAAGGATAATCCTAATAATTATACTGTGTTAGAGTATACAAGATTGTTAGAGGAACGGCTTAACTCAGGAATGGCAACAGTTTGGAAACTAAAAAATGGAGAAGTTATGATAGTTCTGCCGGCTGAAAACGAAGCTCTAGCTGGTAAAGGGGCATATAAAGGAATTGTAGCAGAAGTTCTTGTTGACATTGATGGTGATAAGGCAAAAAATAAAGCAGGTAAAGATGTTTTTGCTTTTTTGCTTGATAAAACAGGCACATTAATTCCGGCTGGTTCAATGATACATAAGTATATAGACCAAAACGGCAGCAAATACATAAAACAATACAGCGATATTTGCAGTTCAAGTTCAGAAAGTTTGGATGAGAATTTTGCTTGCACGGGGAAAATTGCAGACAACGGCTGGAGTGCTAACGGTTTGGATATAAACTAAATTTATTAACGAATTTGAGGATGACTTTATGTCATCCTCTTTTTTTTTGTTATATTTTACTTGCTGTTATTAATGAATTTTTTTGCACAATCAAACATAGAGTTTATTAGTGCAGAGTTTGAATATATGTTCATTCCGGCTGATTCAAGAACTTGTTTTACACGGTTTTCCCACATCATATAAATTTCATCATCCGGCATATTAAGGGTTTTACCGATTAGTTTAAGCTCTTTGTAATCTATTGGAACAGGCAGGGCTCCACGCAAAATATCAACTATATCAATACGTTTTTTACGAGGAAAAGCTTTTAGAAAAGATACTATTGTTAGTTTATTTTCTTTAATGTAATCTTTAATTATTTCTACTGATTCATCAATAAGTATGGGTTCTTGCGGAATTCTATATTCGGCAAATTCTTCTGGTGAGATATCCATAACTGTTGCAATTCTTTCAATTGTAGTGCCTCTTGTTGAAAAAGGAACAGTTTCGTCAATAAGATTATAAACGTATGAAAGAGTTACACCAATCATTTCTGCGAAATCTCGTTTGTGAAGCGAATTCTTTTTGAGAAATTTTGCAACTTTTTCGGAACTTTTTTCGGGGATTATTTGTTTCATAATGATTACCTCTCTTATTTTGTTAACTATAAGATAAGGGATTGTAAAAAATTTCATAACCCTACTTCTGGTATCCGACAAGTTGATTTCTATCAAGGGTAAAATAATAAGCTTTTGAGAAATCAAAACTTTTTATGTATCTCTTCTCTTTTGCAGGAACATAAAGTGAATTCCCTCCCCAAAAAAAATGGACGGGTGCCCCGTCCTTGTGAATAGCCCGTGAGAGGCTAATCTTTTATATTTCCCGGCCTCTAGAGGCCGGGAGTATATAATTTATTCTTTAAGCAGCTTATCAATTGATTTTTGCTGTTCTTTAACAATTGCTTTTAATTCATCGATTGTTTTTTGCTGTTCCTGAATAGTTTTGTTTTGAGCCTCTATTTTTGCATTGATATCTGTAATATTCTGAACAATTTCAGTTATCTTATTATCAAGCTCTTTAACCGCATTCATAACAGCGTAGAACATATCTTCCCAGCGGATTCTTAAGTATCCGTCTTCGCCTTTTGTAACAGCATCAGGGAATACTTTCTCTAAATCCTGTGCAATTACACCGACTCGAGGAGTCTTATCCTTGTCATCTTTGAATGTATAGTGGAAGAAATCAAGCTTCTTAAGCTCAGCTAACCCAGCCGTATACTTATCTCCAACATTCTTCAAACGACGGTCTGATTGTTGTTGAGCCTTTCCTGCTTGTTCTTTTATCTGTTCCAAAATATTTGCCAAACCTCCGCCATCATATGCTGGAGTTAATCCTACAAAAGGACCAGCCCCTACTTTTTCACTAGATAGCGTAACAAGCGCTGTTTTATTATGAATATTCGGCACACGAACCTTGGTTGTTGCGTAAGAATTATCATTATTTAACACAACACTTCCACCAACAACCAATTTTCCAGGAATATATACAGTTGAATCAGGAATTCCCAACACAATTTGGTTTTCTTCTTTCGATTTTGCACCTGTGCCAATAGCAACTGAATTATACTTAGTAGCTTCAGTATCAGAACCTATCGCAATCGAATAGTTTCCATTTGCTGTAGAATCAAACCCTAGAGCAATTGATGAATTTCCTGATGCAGAGGCGTTCTTATAATACATATTTTCACTGCTTGAACCTATCGCAATACTACGTTCCATACTTGCACTTGCATAGTTACCAATCGCAATACTATAATTACCGCCAGCACTCGCATGCCTTCCGACTGCCATAGAATTACTGCCTTCTGCCTTTGTTTCTGCACCAACTGCAAGTGCTGCTGTACCTACTGTAGGCTGCCCAACTACACCAACACCGCCAGCAGTAGCTTTATAGCCAATAGCTGTTGACCAATTACTTCTGGCTTTTGTACCAACACCCATTGAGATACAATTATCTCCTAGAGCTCTATTTCTATTCTGAGCATCCGCAGGGCCGCCAATTGCAATACTATTGTCTGCACCAAAATTTGAACCAACATCCACTGCTCCTATAGCGATGGAATTATCTCCGTTGACATTTACTCTAGTTGGCCCGTCTACAATGGCGCCATCATTATCACCAATACCTATCGCAATAGAATTATGGCTAAGATAACTGTCAATGTTATTACCTATGGCAATAAACTCTGCACCATCAGTTACATCTATATCACGACCGATTAATACTGAATCACGTGCTGCTCTAGGAATATTTGAACCTATTACAGTACTGGCACCACTAGCTTCGACACTTGTACCTATTATAGTTGCATTATTTCCTCTTGCAGTAAGGTTATTCCCTATTGCAATAATAGAATTCCCGTTTTGTACGATTTCCTGATTTGTACCAAATGCTACAGAATTATCAGGAATTCTCGGAGTGTCAGAAACCCCGATACGACCCTCAGGGTCCATTGTCCACTGAATAGGTATAGCTTCGCCGTTACCAAATGCAATATGCGAAGCATTATCGCCTGAGTCGATAAATAACCTTGTAATACCTTCGAGGGAGTCAGGCAGTCTGTTAGCACCGATTATTACGGTTGCGTTGTCTTCACCTCCAAGGTTGTAGGCAATATCATCCTGAAGCCCCGTAAATACCCAAGGGCTGTCGCCTGTACCTGCATTTCTTGTTAATCTTTTTGTTACCATTGGTGCGCTTGCTGCTGCGATTATCGCAACAATTAATAGCACAATCATCATCTCCATTAAGGAGAATCCTTGCCAAATCTTAGCTCTCACGTCTGCTATTCCTTTCTTATTAAGTTGTTCGCTCCTGTAATACCCAAGATATATATATTGTATTACATATACTTATTATACAACATTTTATTGAGCGTTTTCAACCCTTGATTATAAAAATAAGTTTTTTGTAAAAATCTAAGAGTGAGCAAAGGGGGGATAAACAAATAATAACCCCCGATATAATTATATACCGAGGGTTATTGTATAAAACTAAAAAAGTATTAATATCTGTAATGAGCAAACGCTTTATTTGCTTCAGCCATTCTGTGGGTATCTTCACGCTTTTTGCAAGCAGCTCCAGTACCGTTTGAAGCATCCATAATTTCGTTTGTAAGTTTTTCTACATAAGATTTGCCGCTTCTATTTTTTGCAGCTGTGATAATAGCAGAAGAAGCCAATGCGAAACCTCTGTCAGGTTTTACATCGATAGGCACTTGATAAGTAGAACCGCCAATACGTCTTGCTTTAACTTCCAATAGCGGAGTTGCATTAGTAATAGCTTTTTGGAAATATTCCATACCTTTGCCTTTTTCATTAGTTCTTTCTTCTATTCTGGCAATTGTTGAATAGAAAATTCTTTCTGCTAAAGATTTTTTACCACGTCTCATAAGACGGTTGATAAATTTTGAAACATCAACGCTGTTATAAATAGGATCAGCTGTAGGAATTCTTCTTTCAGGTTTAGATCTTCTAGACATTATTTCTTACCTCCTTTAGCTCTTTTTGCTCCGTATTTAGAACGGCTTTGTGTTCTATTAGCAACACCTGCAGTATCCAAAGTACCACGAACAATATGGTATCTAACACCCGGAAGGTCTTTTACCCTGCCGCCTCTGATTAACACAACACTGTGTTCTTGAAGGTTGTGGCCGATACCTGGAATATAAGAAGTTACTTCAAATCCGTTAGTAAGTCTGACTCTGGCAACCTTTCTCAAAGCAGAGTTAGGTTTTTTAGGGGTTGTAGTGTAAACCCTTGTACATACGCCGCGTCTTTGTGGACATTCCATTAAAGCCGGCGATTTGGTTTTGTCTTTTAGCTTTTTACGTTCTGAACGCACAAGCTGGTTCATTGTAGGCATAATTTTTCTCCTTTTACCTATTTAGTATAACTTCTGCCTCATAGAATTGCGATAAGCTATTCTTTTCGGCTTCTTTAGAATAAACACCTCTAAGAGCCAATATTTATTAAAACCAGCTTTCAAGGTAATTTACCCCGCCCTGAGCCGTCAAATCCGGCAAGAAAATTTCGACTAGGGTACCATAATCGTAAGACGAACATGCTTTAGTGTCAATAAAGCTAACGATTTTGTGTAAAGAATTATTGCAGCTAAAATAAATATTTACATCATCAAGATTTGATGATAATCTTTTCTTATGGATAATAATGTTTTATTTAATATCGGCTATGGTCTTTATGTTTTAACTGCAAATGATGGTGAAAAAGATAACGGATGTATTATTAATACCATTATGCAAGTCACTTCTGACCCTTTGCAAATTGCAATAGCAGTCAATAAAAAGAATTATACAAATGAAATGATTCAAAGAACCAAAAAGTTCAATGTTTCCATACTTAGTGAAAATGCAAAATTTGAACTCTTTGAACGTTTTGGATTCCATTCGGGGCGTGATACTGATAAGTTTGCAGACTTTTATGACACAAAGAGAAGCCCTAATGGTGTATTATACATTACTCAAAATACAAATTCTTATATGTCGGCTTATGTAAAGCAAGAAGTGGATTTAGGTAGTCATACGCTTTTTATTGCGCAGCTCGTAGCTGCTGAAACTTTATCAGATGAGCCTAGTGTAACATATTCTTATTACCAGCAAAATATCAAACCAAAACCGCAGCAAACTACTAAAAAAGGATGGAGATGCAAGGTTTGCGGCTACATTTATGAAGGTGAAACTCTGCCGCCTGATTTTATCTGCCCCTGGTGTAAGCACGGCGCTGTTGATTTTGAAAAGCTATAAATATAAGCCTTTATCTGACTAAGAGGATATACCAAGGAAACTCGGCAGTATTTTCTCCAAAGTGTGAAAATTGGAACATGCCCCGTTTCTTTATATCAATAAACCCTGCAAGCGGGTAAAGTTCATATTTTGCATTCCCAGATGAAAATTTGTAATGATAAAATGTTTTATCAGTATCATTTAAAAGAATTACTTTAAAATTACGTCCTCTTTTCTTTATTTTTAAAGAATTAGTATTCGGACTAAATTCTGAAATCCTGATTATTGTATAGTTTGGAAACAAAACTTGTACTTCGTCTGGAGTAAGTTCTCTCGGTACAAATTTCCCATCCATAAACACAATGTCATAAAACTTTAAATCCTGATTGGAGTAACCTATTAAATCACCTTTATAAATAAATTCGTACTGACACCCTGTTGTAAAAGCAAATGAGCCGTCAGAACGGTAGAATTCTGAGAAATTCCCAGTTCCTGTAGAAATGAACTTTATTAAATAATCAGAATCCTTTCTAGAAACATCCGAAGACCAAACATCGTTAACATATTTTATTTTCCCCTCTTCTTCAATGTTTTTATAAGGTATTGAGGCTAAATCCTCCGCATAAACACTAAGTGAAAAACATAAAACAAACAGAATATATAAAATCTTTCTCATTAAAACTCTCCTGATTCTGGAATAAATTATAACCGAAATCGGTCATAACTTCAACTTTTTGAAGGATGGAAGAATACAAAAATAATTTTATAATACAAATATGAGTTTAGTATCCAATTTTATAGGCAGTATAGGTTCCAATCCCAATGTTGTATCAGGCAGTATTACTCCGCAGCTTGATATAAATGATACAACATTTCTTGAACTGCTTCAAAAACAGGTCGATACTCAGCAGCAGACAGAAAAAACTAACTCTATTTTATCAGGGCCGTTTGGAATACCTGCCGGAATGCAGATAGATGGTATGGATGGGGTTGAATTTACAGAAAAAGTTTTTGATCAGGCAGAAGCTCTTGATGCAAAAATTGACGATACACAGGAAAAAGACAATAATCTAAACAATATTATGGATACTAATCAAGATGGAGAGGTAACGACTTCTGAAATGCTTACGTTCTTTGATTCTCTTTTGGATAACGGTTCACAAGGCCAGCAAGCACGTTCAGAACTCTTTGATTTTGCAAAAAAACAGGCAATGAACTTCTACAATAAGTATTCAAGGGATGTGGTTTTGAACGTTAATGAATTTGTAGATGATTTGAAAGAAAAGATTGTTTAAGTTTGAATTAAAATAATCCTCCAAGAGTATTTATCTTTTATTGATTATAAAATATAATCTTTTCATAAAACAAATATGAATGGATAAATATGGTTTTTAAGATTTTAATATCAATAGTATTTATTGCAGAGTTAATTATTGCATTTTCAATTATTTTTCAGCTTGTCAAGTTTGACCGAGCTATTAATAAAACAATTATATACTTGGAAAAAACCAATCCAAAAATCAATGAACTTTTAGATTTGTTTCATAAGATATCAGGGCAAATTCTGGAATTAATTCCAATCTGGCTAGAGAATATAAAAGAGAAGCGGGATGAGATTATCCTTTTGCAAGCCAAGAGTCTAATGTCTACGATTTTGTTTTGGTGTATAAATATAAAAGTAATCAAGCGTATAGCAAAAACAAGATTTGCAAAAGCTGCTTGGAAGGGTTTAACCCTAATCCGAAATGTGATATAATACGGATGTTATAGACAGGATAAGAAAAGAGGTAATAGAACTATGAGCAAAGAAAAATCTTCTATAGGATTTGGAATTGGTCTTTTAGCAGGTGTTGTCGGCGGTATTATAGCAGGCGTATTGTATGCACCACGTCCGGGTTCGGAAATGAGAGAAAAGCTAAAAGATACGGTTTGTGATTTAGCCGAAAAACATTCCCCTGCTGTTAATGAAGCTAAAAGACAAGCATTAGAATCAATAGATTTATTGAAATATAAACTGGAAAAACAGTATAAAAAATTTGGTAATATGCTTAAATCAAAAAAAATGAGAAAAGCTAAAGAATTAGAAGATATTTCAGATGATTATGATTTTTAACTACGTATAAGAACACAATAAGAAAGAAAAAATAACTATGGAAACAGCACAACTATATCAGAGCCTGACATTTTTAGCTTATGCAACTGGGGTTATAGTAATTCTTGTAGGTGTAATGCTAATAAAGGTTTTGTTTGATTTATCAAAACTTACGAAAAAAGTAGACGAAACTGCAGAAATCGTAAAAACAGAGCTTACGCCTACTTTGCAAAACATTAATAAATCAGTGGAAATCGTAAGCGGAATTATTATAAAAACGGATGAAGGTGTAAATAAAATAAGAGAAGCTATCAAGAATTCCCCGCTGAATATTCTGGCAAAGGTTACAAGTATTACAGGAAGTGTGGCAAAAGGATTTGCAAGCGGTTTGTGCTCTGCATTTAAAATGTTCAGTAAGAAGAAGTAAGCCTATAAGGCGATATGAAAAATAAAAAAAACAGTTAAACTACAAAAGAAGGAGAAAATATTATGTCAGTAACAAGATTTTTAGCAGGTTTTGCTATAGGTGCGGCAATAGGTGCTGTTGCAGGGATTTTATTAGCCCCAAAATCAGGTGCAGAAACAAGAGAAATGCTTGGTGATATGGCATCTGATATGGCAAAAAAGACCGATGAAACAGTAAAAGATATTCAAAGAAAAGCCGACAATTTGATTTCTGATGCTCAGGAAAAGAGTGAAGAGATTATGAATAAGCTCCAGGATCTTTTAAATAAACAAAAAGAAGGTCAGGAAGCGTAATATAGAATATCAATTTTTGATTTAAAGAAGCTGATTTGATTAAAATCAGCTTCTTTTTAGTTTGACTTATAAAGATGTTTATATTATTATTAAGTTTGTTGAAAGTTAAATATCCGCATGCCCTTGTGGCGGAATCGGTAGACGCGTTGGACTTAAAATCCAATCGGGGCTCAACCTCGGTGCCAGTTCAAGTCTGGCCAAGGGCAGATATTTTGGGAGGCTTGTATAGCCTCCCTTTTTTAGTGTTGTGAGCAATTAACGGGTAATTTTGTATAATAAAAACACGGTGGAAGGTTTTCTTTCCACCGTGTTAAATTCATTCTTTTACAGAACTTATTTCTTAGCTTCAACAACTGCTTGAGCAGCAGCAAGTTTTGCCTGCGGAATTCTGAATGGTGAGCAGGATACGTAATCCAAGCCGATTCTGTATGCGAACTTAACAGAATCAGGATCACCGCCGTGTTCACCGCAAACGCCGCCGATAAGTTTCGGATTAACAGCCTTACCTTTTTCCATAGCCATTTCCATTAATTTACCAACACCTTTTGTATCAAGTGTTTCAAACGGGTTAGCCGGTAGGATTTTCTGTTCAACGTAGCGTTTCAGGAATTTACCTTCAGCGTCGTCTCTTGAGTAGCCGAATGTCATCTGAGTTAAGTCATTTGTACCAAAAGAGAAGAACTCTGCGTATTCAGCAACTTCATCAGCTGTTAATGCTGCACGAGGAATTTCTATCATAGTACCGAATTTGTAATCAACTCTAATTCCTTTTTCATTCATTACATCTTCAGCAACTCTTTCAAGGATTTCCTTTGCAACTTTTAACTCGTTTACGTGGCCGATAAGAGGTATCATAACGTAAGGAATTACGTCAACACCTTCTTTTTTAGCATCGCATGCAGCTTCAAAAATTGCTCTTACCTGCATTTCATTGATTTCAGGATAAGTTAAACCTAATCTGCAGCCTCTTAAGCCCATCATCGGGTTAGATTCAGATAAGCTTTCAACTACGCTTAACAATTCTTCTTTTTCTTTAGAGTCTTTACCTTGAGCCTTCAGAGTAGCAACTTCTGCAATCAAATCTTCTTTAGAAGGTAAGAACTCGTGAAGCGGCGGGTCTAAAAGACGTACTGTCATCGGCATGCCGGAGCCAAGAGCCTTAAACATAGCATAGAA
>CALUSJ010000075.1 GCA_944323405.1 Candidatus Gastranaerophilales bacterium | reverse complement strand
GTGAATAGTGAATAGGTGAATAAGTAAATAAGTTAATAAGCAAACAAGGTTCAAAATAAGAATATTCTTTAACTTCTTCTCAACTTCTAAACCTCTAAACTCCTCAACCTTGCTAAGGCTGTTGGTCAGGCACCGCCTGACTTCCTGTCATTGCGAGGACGATTAGGACGAAGCAATCCAGCTGATTATTAACTATTACATTTTAATCTAAAATACAAAAATATTAGAGTTTAGGTGAATAGTGAATAGGTGAATAAGTAAATAAGTTAATAAGCAAACAAGGTTCAAAATAAGAATATTCTTTAACTTCTTCTCAACTCCTAAACCTCTAAACTCCTCAACCCTGCTAAGGCTGTTGGTCAGGCACCGCCTGACTTCCTGTCATTGTCTGACCTACGGCCTAAAAGCCCAACCTACAGCCTTAATTCCAAGAGTTCCGTTGTTGGCACTCTTTTTCTTTATGCTATTGCATACGCTAATATAAAACAGCAAAACAAAAAATACCCTCGCCCAAAAGATTGGCGAGGGTATTTTATCGAAATTAAGAATTAATAAATAATAGTTAATTCTTCATCTGGGTTCAAGCTAGAATCGTTAGTTGTGTTCGGTACAAAAATGTACTTAGCTTCATCAACAAATTCATAGCAAACACCGAATACGCCGCTTCCAACGAGCTTAACAATATTGTAAACACCTTTACCTACAGTGATAAAGCTGCTTCCAACGCTCTTAAGACCTTTTAGCGGGTGAAGTGATGCTGTATCGCAGAATGCATCAGACCAATTGTCGCCGTATTCTTCTAATCCGTTAGCTACGACTTCAACGCCTGAAGATGCAGTTCTTCCTGCAACGCCAACAATTCTTCCTGCCATTGAGAACGGTGCGCCGAGTATTCTTGAAACGATATTCGGGTTTTTAGACACGTTAACTTCAGCATTTGAAAGCTTGTTCGGGAATTCAGCACAATTATCGCCGTTTGTAATGCTCTTGAAGGTAACTTCTACATAACCAGGGTTTTTAACACCAGGTCTTGAAACACCTGATACTACGCCTTTAACTGTAGAACCTGCCGGGTAACAAACACCTGCAACTGTAACATCTTCTGTTGTTTTAGCGGTAAATGTATCACCGACATTAGATGTTCTTGCGCTGATTCTTTCGCTAAGTTTAATCTTAATTGTCATAGGTTCATACTTAGTAGCGCAATTTACTGCACCATTTGAAGTATCAATATTGAAGTTAGCTTTCATTGCACCGAGCATATAAGCAACTTGTTCTTTTGATAAGTATTCATCATTAATAACTTTATCTTTATCTGAGATTTTATTCAAAATTCCAGAAGAGATAACTTCATTAGCTGCTTCATAGCCCCAAGCAGGTACATATTTTACGCTCTGGCCTTCAAATACAGGAGCTTTATCATTTGCTGCTACATTCATCATTTTTGCAAATGTTGCAAAAACTTCTGCCTTAGTAATTGGTTGATCTGGTTTGAAAGTAGAATCAGGATACCCAATCATAACATCAGCTGTAAGAGCTCTATCGATTTGGTCTTTAGCCCAATAATCAGCTGCTACGTCTGAATAGCTGTTGCCTTTAACTTCTTTAAGTTCTAGACCATCCGCAAGAATAAATGCCAATTCTGAACGCAATACAGGCATTTTTGGATTAAATATACCTGCACGTTTTGCATCCATTTTGTCTTTCATATTGCAAAGCATGTCTTTGGCAAAACGATTAATAATAACATTTTGCTTGCTTTCAATTGTTTTAACATGGCATGGTTTGTAAACTTTTCCACCGATAATTACATCGTTTTCAGCGGTAGTAAGCGTGTGTGATTGTGAGCCGAACAATGTCGGGTGAGCATAAGCTTGAACATCAGCAGCGCAGCCACCTGCCATTGCAGCACATGAAGCCACACATACAACACTTAGTGCTGTTAATAATTTACCAGATAATCTCATACTTCTCCTTTCTTTCTACTTTTTCTTTTTCTGCATCAAATATGCTTGAGGATAGCAGAAATCCTCTCTAAAACCTATTTTCCTATACATTTTCAAAGCTTTGTAATTATTAGTCTCAGTTGTCACATTAACTTCGCTAAACTCTCTCTTTCCTAATTTTGTCCAATCCACAATAGTTTTGATTGAACGATTGAGGAGGTGTTCAGAAAACCCGTGTCCTCTATATTCTTTTTCTATCGCAACAAGAGGAATATTTGCGATTTTGCCGCCTGTTACATTTGCAAACGCAAATCCAACAGGTGCGTCTTTATATAATAACACAGATGTAACTTCTGGCAAGAACTCGCCATAAATATTTTCTACAACTTTATTAATAATATCTGTAGTTCCCTCTATTGACTTAAATCTTGTATCATAAAGTGCATCCTGAGTATCCCTGAAAGATTCGTGAATAATCCTGATAGCATCTTCTCTATAACTATCTGAGTAGCTGACTATCTTATAATCATCGGATTTTGTAGAGAGTTTCATATTTTCCAATATTCTCTCCGAAGAGGCGTTGCCCATCATAAATCTCAAGACTGCAAGTCCTACAAACTTAAATCCAAATCTAGCTATATCAGCAGTGTACACTGATTGGTGTCCTATCATAGGATATGAAACAACCTTTGTTTGACGTTCTTCCGCTGTTAGTTCAAGAAATTTTTCTATCAAGAGCTTTACTTTAACAATTTCATCTTCCATGCCAAGACAATGAATAAGATTTAATTCAATTGCCTCAGAGATTGAAGTAGTATAAACCAAAAACGCTGTAGGAATATCATTCTCTTTCAAAACAATACATTTCATATACTGTTTTTCAACTGCATCAACAAATTCCTCATACGAAAGCGGTTCGAGCTCGAATTTGTATTCACTAACAGCTTTTGCCTTAAAGTCGTTATAAACCCCTGCAAAGATTTTATACAAACTTCCATTTAATAATTCTACTTCGTATGCTGTTTCTGCCATAAACCTTCCTTTACTTCCGCTTACATCAGATGATGCATTTTCTCACGTTTTGTATTTATATATCTTTCATTATACCTTGTAATTTCAGATTTGATATTAATATTTTCATGAATAGTAAGCCCGTAGCCTTTCAAACCTACAATTTTCTTGGGATTGTTCGTAATCAGGTTAAAATTATTGAACCCTAAATCAAGAATAATTTGCGCACCTACACCATAATTTCTCAAATCAGGTGCAAACCCAAGAGACACATTCGCTTCTACCGTATCTTGCCCCTGCTCTTGAAGTTTGTATGTCTTGAGTTTGTTAATAAGCCCGATACCTCTGCCTTCGTGATCTCTTATATAAATAAGAGCGCCTTTGCCATACTCATTAATCATATGCAACGCATTATGCAGCTGCCAGTTACAATCACATTTAAGGCTATGGAAAATATCTCCCGTCAAACATTCACTATGAACTCTGATTAGCGGAATTTTATCCGAGCCGTCATCTTTAACTAATGCAACATGTTCACATCCCGTAATTGTATCAGTATAGCCTACAATATTAAAATCTCCGAATTTTGTCGGTAAAAACACTTCAACTTCACGCTTTACAAACTTTTCTTGCTTAAGCCTATAAGCAATCAAATCAGAAACCGTAATAAACTTAAACCCAAATTTTTCAGCAAATTTGTGCAAATCATCTCTTCTTGCCATTTCGCCATTTTCTTTCATGATTTCGCACATAATTCCAGCTTCTCTATGCCCGCAAAGCTTTGCCAAATCAACAACAGCTTCTGTATGGCCGCACCGTTTTAGAACACCGCCCTTTCTTGCAACGCAAGGAAATAAATGTCCAGGCCGTCTCAAATCCGATGGTTCTGCATCCGGCGCTATAGCAACTTCTATTGTTTTAGCTCTGTCATACGCCGAAACCCCGGTTGTTACACCATATTTTGGATGGGCATCAATGCTCAAAGAGAAGGCCGTCTGCATGCTTTCTGTATTTTTTTCTACCATCTGAGGCAAGTCAAGCTGCTTAGCTATTTCAGAAGAAATCGCAAGACATACAATCCCCCTGCACTCTTTTGTTATAAAATTAACGAGTTCTGGAGTCACAAACTGAGCAGAGCAAATCAAATCACCTTCATTTTCTCTATCTTCATCATCCGCAACAATAATAGGCTTTCCCTGACGAAAATCCTCAAGAGCTTCTTCAATTGTATTAAATTGATTTGTCATAATCAGTAAAATCCGTTTCGTTTCAAGAAATCTTCATTGATTCTTGATTTATTATCACTCGTTGATAAAAATTTTTCAACATATTTAGAAATAATATCCACTTCAATATTAACATATTCCCCAGCTTGCAAGCTTCTCAGGCATGTATTCCTAAAAGTATGAGGAATTATAGCTATTTTCAAAGCGTTTCCGCTTATATCAGCCACTGTAAGGCTGACGCCGTTCACGGCAATTGAACCTTTTTTTACAACATACTGAGCCTCCTTAGGACTTAGCGCAATAGAGATTTCAAAAAAGCCGTTATTTGGGGTTACACTACCGACCTTCCCTATTCCGTCAACATGCCCGGCAACTATATGACCGCCAAACCTTCCGTCTGAGGGCATAGCTCGTTCTAGATTCACCTCTGACCCAGGCTTAAGCTCATTCAATGCAGTAACCATAAAAGTCTCAGGAGACACATCTGCCGTAAAGCTCTTTCGTTCAATACTTGTAACAGTTAAGCATACACCGTTTACAGCTATACTGTCACCTATTTTTGTATTCTCTAAGACCAACTCGCACTCTACAACGGCTTTTTTCTCCGTAATAGACAGGACTTTGCCGATTTCTTCAATAATTCCTGTGAACATATGTGCATTTTAACATATAAAGTAGAAAATGTATAGGCAGCCTTTTTTCTAAATAGTAAATAAAACCTAATTAGGAAGAAAATTTCAAATTCACAATTCATAAAAAATGTGATATAATAGCTCCAAAACATTGAGCTTTTTATATATCACGAGGAGAAAAAATGTTACAAGAAGCAACAAGAGCAATAAATTCAGCATTTAACAATAGTTTTATAAAAAAATTAAGCCAGTATCTTCACGATTGCGTAAGAGAAGAGGTCAAAAGCTCGACTTTCAGAAACCTTAAGGCTGATAAAGACAACAAATGGATATTTTTAGACGGGTCTGACCGCCTGTTTAC
>CALUSJ010000074.1 GCA_944323405.1 Candidatus Gastranaerophilales bacterium | reverse complement strand
AGCGGTAAGCTTTTGAGAAAAAGATTACTGCCTTATTTTGCAAGCAAAAAAGCTGTAGATGCGCTTACTTTTAAAGACTTGTTCAGACATGCTTATAAACATTCTCTGCTTAATGAAGATGAAATCTTGCGGTGGATGAAATACAGGGATAACAGAAATAATACTGCCCATGATTACGGAAGAGCTTTTGCAGAAGAAACTCTTACTTTAGTAGATGATTTCCTGAAAGATGTCAAAAACTTAAGGACTGTTATAGAAAATGGATAGATTGTTTTTAAGGGCTGAATATTTACAAATGCTTGTTGATATTTTTAATTCCTACTGTCCGAAAGCCGAAATCTGGGCTTACGGAAGCCGGATTAAAGGCGAGGCCCACGAAGGAAGCGATTTGGATTTGGTTGTAAAAGATTTTAACAGTCCAAATAAAAATATTTATGATTTGCAAACCCTGATAAATGACAGTTATATTCCGATTATTGTAGAAATTTTAGACTTCAATGATATACCAGCTTCTTTTCAAAAAGAGATACTTAAAGATTACGTAGTTATATTCTATCCCTGAATTTATGTATCCAAACTCCGATATATATATTTATTTCCAAAAGTAACAAACAGGTACTGCCCATATTTTATCTTCTATAGAGAAAATTTCATCGCCTGCGTATAGTACAATACCTTTTTGGAATTTATCTTTGCAAACTTCCTTTAATTCCTTTAACCCTGTAGTATATTTGTTCTCTACGGTTTTAGAAGATTTTACTTCTATACCTATAACATCACCATTTGAATTTTCCAATACAAAATCGGCTTCACTACCAGATTGTGTACGATAATGAGAAATTTCTATATCATTAAATTTTGCAGTTTTATATAATTCGCTTGCTACAAAGTTTTCAAAGATATGTCCAAATGTTTGTTTATCAGTATTATATATTTCTGTCAAATCTCTTTTCATTATATACGACAAGAAGTTGCAATCAGTGTAATATAATTTAGGGGATTTAACATATCTCTTACTAAGTTTATTTGGTTTTGCCCACGGTTTAACATTAAATATAATAAAACTATTTAAAGCAAAAGTTAATAACTTCTCATAAGTTCTATAATCTACTCCTATTTCGCTAGCTATAGCTGTATTATTCAACAATCCGCCGGTTCTAGCTGACAAAACAGATAGCAAACCAATCATTAAATCTGGATTTTTTAAGTCTGATATGGACTTAACATCTCGGTTTAATATTGTTGTAAGATAACTATCAAACCACTTTATTCTATCGATAGTATTATCTAACGCAATTTCTGGGTATGTTGCTTTTTTTATAATATCTACAATATCAAAGTTAGCATACTTGGATATTTTTAAATCTTCATTAAACAATCTATCTATTAATGAGCTATTATACCCACAAACTTCACTAGCAGAAAACGGATATAATGTTAGGACAGACATCCTGCCAACTAACGTTTCTGATAAATTAGGCAAAGCCAAAAGATTTGCAGATCCAGTTAAAAGAAACTTCTGTTTTGTATTACCATTAAGACGGTTTTTATCTATTTTCATTTTCAAATAAGGGAATATCTCAGGTGCGAATTGAACCTCATCAATGATATTCAATGCATCATCAGGTAAACTCTCCACAAATAAAGCAGGATCAGTTTTTGCCGAATTTAAAATTAAAGGGGAATCAAAAGTTATGTGATTAGCCTTAATATCACTGGGTAAATGTGCGCAAAGCGTAGATTTACCTACTTGCCTGCCGCCATTAAGGTACGTAAGAGGTCTTGTCTTAATACTTTTAATTAATTCAACTGTAATGTTTCTTTGAAGATATCGCATACTATACTCGCAATTTCTTACATAATAATCCATAAAATTATTGGATTGTTATACAACCATTTCTTGTATTATAATCCAATAATCGCAAAAAGTCAATCTGTATTACTTTTTCTCTAATACTTACTATGCCTTTTAAAATTTACAATTGAGCTAGCAGATTGGGTGAAACCCAACAAATACTACTGTTCTTTTTCTGCTTTTTTAATTTTGTAAGTTTTGTTATCCAGCTCGACTTCAATATAGTCTAATACTGGATTAATATTCATCATCTCCAGAATATTCTTGGGGATGATAATACCCCAGCTGTTTCCGATTTGTCTTAATTTTTTCATATTATTACCTTGTAATAACTTAATTATAATTTGATTATAACATTTGTTATTGACAATATGTTATTCCTATGTTATTACATGGGAATAACACAAGGAGATTTTTATGGAACTACACCTCGAAGATTATTTAATAGAAACCCGCCAAACTTTTTATGCACTAAAATACATGCTTGAGAATCTTGAAATAGAGATTGGCCAAAATTGGCATATACTTATTGGTGATAACAGAGAGTATTATAAAGAAGCGAATAATTTTTTATTACTTATCCATGCTTTAAAACTGCTATTAGAGCATGCAGAAACAGTGCGCAAAAAATACGATGAGATTGTTGCAGCATTTTATAGAGAAAAACTATAAATAACATTGCGGGGCGGTAATTCTTACCGCCCCGCATTTTAATTTTATTGAAAAATATAAACTATATCATCAAACCGCCTGCTACTTCGATTGCCTGACCTGTTACATAATCAGTATCGAGAGCTAAGAATTTAACAACCTTAGCGATATCTTCAGGAGTGCCCAATCTCTTCATCGGGATAGCTTTTAAGTATTCATCAATGTTAGCTAAATCGTGTGTCATAGCTGTTTGAATGAAACCTGGGCATACAGCGTTTACTCTAATACCACGTGAGCCAAATTCTTTTGCAAGTGTTTGAGTCAAACCAATTAAGCCTGCTTTAGAAGCTGAATAGTTTGCCTGACCTGCATTACCGTGGCGCCCTACAATACTTGACATATTGATAATAGAACCCTGGCGAGCCTTCATCATATATTTGATTACAGCATGAGTTACGCAATAAGCACTTGTTAAGTTAATCTTGATAACTCTTTCCCACTGTTCCATATCCATTCTTACAAACAAACCATCTTTTGTGATACCAGCGTTGTTAAGCAAGATATCGATTTTACCGTGTTCAGCAATCATTTTATCAACAGCAGC
>CALUSJ010000073.1 GCA_944323405.1 Candidatus Gastranaerophilales bacterium | reverse complement strand
TGTATGAGAAAAATTTATAGTCATATAAATCATTATTCAACTGTTGTATAAACTGTTCAGCAATAATTTTGGGCTTTATGTTTTTGTAACTCCACTCAAAACTGTAATAGTAGTGATTAGAGTGGGGCTTTAACCATTCTCTTAATTTGGCTTTAGTTTCTTCAATATTTAGTTTTGCTTTATCTTTGACAATAATATTCTGCCCGCTTCCCCAGTTAACTTTCAGGACAAACTGGTTTGGAAGTTTGTCAAAATCAATTTCGTCAGGCGAATCCCAGACCCCTAAAAGAGGGATTAAGTATTCTTCTCCGATTTTTTCTTTAACATACTCTCTGACAAGATATTTATCGGCACATTTAGTCAAAAGCGGATCATCATTATATAGCTTAAGCCATTGCATTTTTTCATTGAAACTTCTTGGATTGTCAATATTAGGCTTATACCCGACAGCCTGCTCAAACTGGTGCTCAATAATATATTTTTTATCATCAAGCGAAAGATTCGGGTCGTATTTTCTTGCTAAAAGTTTTTCAAGTTTAGATTTTTTGTGGATTTTAATTTTCAACCCTGCAATGGTTATGACTTTGTATTTTTTTGAATTAAGACTGGAATTTTTTACTGAGAAGATTTTTTGAATAAGTGGTGTTGGTATTTCATATTTTCCTGTTTTCTTGAAATTTTTCCATTTTTTTTCATTAAATTCAATGGCCCATTCACAGTTTCTACAAAGTAAATCATTTTGATTTTTTGCTAACATAGATGCTTCAATAGTTTTAAAGATTTTACTATTAAAAATATCTTTATATTGATTTTCATAGATATTTCCAATAATGTGTTGTAAGCCGTAATCCATACAGCATAAAGTTAAATCACCGTTAGGTAATAATACACTATTTTCTAGTTGTGTTGGTCTTTGTTTTGTAGAAAGATTATTAAGTCGCCTATTACAAATTATTGGTTTCTGTTTATCAATAGATACAGGCTCAGATTCTTCATATATAACACCTGCAGGTATTTTATTCCTATCAACGTTACCTCCTCTAAGATTTAATCTAAATTCTTCAATTTTTACGTTTTTAAGTATATTCTTTAATTGAGGATGAAGAGTTCCTATAACACTAAATCTGATATTATTTATATTAAGTGAGGATATTAGTTTTAGTTTTTCAAGATAATTATTATCGATCTTAATTTTTATCATATTATCTTTATCTGGTAGATGTATAGTTATTGCTTGTATATTGTTCCATGTTTCAAAAGATTTTATTTGTTCTAATGTTAGACCGAATAATGTTGTATAAATAAAAATCTGATAATCATTATCATTTGCATATTTACACATCTCATACCCATCTTTATTGGCAAATGGTTCGCTATAGCCAGCGAAACAAATTTGAATATCTTTGGGAATATTAGATAGAGCTTTTTTAAATGAGTCAAGGGGCATATTTATTATATTGTTGTCTAAATTTTTATAATTCTTTATTAGGGTACTTTGAGGGCAATATATACAATTATTAGGACAACCGATATTTGTTGTTATTTCAATCCATCTTTTCATTTTTATAGACTTCCGGTTTATGTTAGTTTCCAATATTTCTTTTAATTCTTTATCAGAGTTTACAAAGTTAAGCCATAATCTTCCCATCTTAATATTTGGATTATTCCAAGGTTTTTCGCCTGCATAATGAATTATTACTGGTGATTTTAATCCTTCTTCTATTACTTGTTTTGAATAAAGTCCTTCTTTTATTAAATATTCACTTTTTTGTTTAGTGTAAGTTGGCGACAAATTATATTTTATAGGTATAATTTTAATATTGTTTAGACAGGTAATATTTAAAATATCTTGATCCACATAATAATATGGTTCTGTAACCATATTCCTCCATTTTTCATCAAGCTTATCTTCACGAATCTTCTTTAAGTTCATTACAACAATTCCAGCTTGAATATATTTTCCTCTTTGAAGTCTATTTTTAAAATATTCATGTTCTTTTTCCAAAAATTCCCATTCAGTTTTTTGATTAATACCACATGCAAGCACACCGGCAATGTATTCATTTGACATATCTATATTCCACAATCCTTTTAGCTCTTTTTGGAATAAGACATCAATATCAGCATAAATAATTTTATCTATATTAGGTAATAGATTGTGTAACTGTAGTCTTAAATATGTACCTGCAGTTATATTCCTTATTTCATAGCCATTTGCATACTCGTTTTGGGCTTTGATAAAGTATATATTTGAAGATGAATCAATCCTGCTGAGAATTCCCTGTAATTTATCCTTAATTTTTTCAGCACCGTTAGAACAAATACAATAAATATCATAATGGCAATGTTCTTTAATTCCGGCTTTAACTAAGCTTGCTATTGTAATACAAGCTTGATACATCAAGTTATTATCAAAACAAAATGCAATTTTTATATTTTCATTCATTAGATTTCTCCTTATTTAATTATAAATATATCTTTGTAGCATTTAAAGTTACGTATTGCTGAAGCTCTCTTCCTTTGAATAATTAACATTAATAGCTTCAAATAATACAGATTTTCTAACCATACTACGGGGACTGAAAGTGCATTTATATGATTTTGTTCTTTAAGATAATCCAGATAAAAAGATGTCAGATATTCTGCCATATGACCAACATCTCTAGGAAACCTATTTGTATTATTTTTATCATAAAAATCTAATATTTCGAAAATAACATTACAATAATTAAAGAAGTCTTCTTTTCTCATAATGAACATATTTTGTCCATAGAGAGAATAATCAACTTTAAAAGATTTGTATTTTTTAAATAGTTCAGGATAGTTATTAGGGGCAAGCTTTATGATATTCTGATAGCTTTCAAAGGATATTCTGTTACGGTCTTTGTATCTTGAAAATGAAAATTTCTTTTGCATTATTAAATTGTATTCATTTACTATCTCTATAATATGTTCTGGATTTAGTTTACAATAACTTAGAATATCGTTAGAATGTTTTCTGCTTTTATGATATTTATCCAAGAGAAACAAACGACGATAATGCATAAATCCAATGTAATCAGGGTTACCTAATTTTTCATAATTTTTCCAAGCCCAGTAAATTGCCGTCATTTCAGCATATTTTCTATTAAGTTTAGAAATATTATCACCGGTGTCATCTCCAATCATGTTATCCAGCATCCATTGGTAATCTTTTTCGCTCATTTTCCCATCTTTGGATGCTTCGCAGGCTAAAGCTCTTCCACAATGAATGGGAACTAATATATCATTTTTGAATAATTTATCTTTCTTGTGGTAACAGACCAAGAGTTTTACCCCCCCCCCTCTTAGTGAAGTTGGCTCAGCATAAGGGTTTTGAGTTGATGAAACTTGTTTATCCATTGTTTCTCCATTCAATAAATTTTCTAATTCCTTCTTCAAAAGTTGTTTGCGGGTTATAGTTTAACAGGCGTCTGGCTTTGGTTATGTCTGCAACTGTTCTGTCAACATCCCCCGGCTGCATAGGCAGTCTTTCGATTTTTGCCTTTTTACCAAGAACTTTTTCAATAGTCGCTATCATTTCATTTAAAGTTACAGGCGAAC
>CALUSJ010000072.1 GCA_944323405.1 Candidatus Gastranaerophilales bacterium | reverse complement strand
AAGAAAAAGGATACAAACCTAAATTCACAATGTGGGCAATAAGAGCTGCTGTAACAGGCCGGCTCTGCGGCGCCGATATGGTAGTAACTCTGGCAATATTAGGGAAAGAGAATTCTCTTAAACGTGCCAAAGCTGCTATAAAATAGATAACGTAACAAGAATGGGCGCTGGGAAAATCCCAGCGCCCATTCTTGTTTTATTAATATCTTGTTCTAAAGGTTCCTCTTCTGTTTCCGAAATTATCATACATAACCCCACGGCCACCAGGATATGTTCTAAAGGAGCCTGTCCTATTGCCGTACTGGTCATACGAATACGCTTGCCCGTTAGATAAAGTCCTTATTGTACCGACTTTGTTACCAGAATTGTCAAAAACATTTGTATGTCCTCCAGCAGTTTTTCTAAAAACCTTTGTTCTGGTATTATCTTGGTCATAAAGTACATTTGTTCCATTTGAATAATTTCTAATACGACCTTTTCTATTGCCCATATTATCATACATATCATATCCAGAAGCAGAACGGCGGAATATATTCCTCTGTGCGCCTTGCGGACTATATGTATAGATTGATTCTGCATACACTAAAGATGCAAGCCAATTAATTAAAAGAAACAATATTACTATTTTTTTCATACTCAAATTATAACAAATTTTAACAGAACATTAACACCCATTTAACTACCTCTGGTAGAATACTATTATTTTTTAGCTTCTTTATTGAAAAGATGTTTGATTTTGTATTTAAAAGTTTTCTTTTCAGCTTCGGCTTCCTGAACCACTTCTTCAATTGTAGTAGCCTGACTTCCTTCTACAGGCTCAGGAATCGAATTTACATAATCAACAGCGTTTTGGTACTCTGTCTCAGTTGCAAGCCATTTAAAAGATTTAATAAGAGTCAATGGTTTAGCGGCATCACCTCTAACCACAAGTTGGAATTTAGTAGCTGCATTATCGACATAGCTGTTTGCAAAGCTTGGAATTGCAGTCATTTCATCCTCTGGAATCATTTCGCAAAAGATAGAAAAAGCTTTCGCTGTTACAATGTTCAGGCTTGCGGCACTATTAATAAGATTTGCCGGATTTATAGCACCAATCGGGCCTAAAAGATTTGAAACCAAAGAAGCCATTCTTGCCCTAACTTTCATATCAGCATAATTTCCAAGGATATCAAAGTCACCAAAAATATGCAGACTCAATATATCGCCAAGCGAAGTAACTGGTTCAAGATAACATACTCCATCGAGAAAATGAATACTTCCCTTAAGTTCTGAAAAATGAGTTGTATCAATGGTTGTTAGTCCGCTTATTATACCCCCTAGGGCTGTTTGGAAAAATTGAGATTCTCTAATATTTTCAGCAATAATTAAATTTTCTATTTTTCCAAAAGGCCCGAATTGACCGTCTTTAATATCAAAATTAACAGTTCCTTTAAGACTCTTAACCTGTTCTTCAAACGTTGTTCCTTTTAGAGATATCTTAGCATTAAAACTTGCCAAGCCGGATAACATATCTTTCATATTAGCCCCGTCAAGAAGAGCCCTTTCTACATCAATCCCCCTGCCGTTTACATCAATATTTAGGAGCAAAGAGATTAAATTAACAGAAATATCTCCACTAGCTCTGCCTTTGAAGATATTTGTGCGCATATCTCTTATAAAAAATATATTTCTTGCCATTGAAATCTTAGCTAGTGTATTTCTTATATCTATTTTACCTGAAATTATTCTCTCAAAGTTTATTGAACCATCTTTAATTTCTACAGGAATATTGGCTTCTTTTTGCTTATTGCGCTTTGAAACCTTGCTATTGCCTTCCTGAGGGACATATTTCATAGCATTATTTACTACTTTCATTAGTTTATCTACGCTAAAGTATCTGGATTTAACATCCAAATTTGTTATATTAACCACTGCCGATGGCCTTAAACTCAACGTGCCTTGAGCTTGAATATCGGATTCATTGAGAATTAAATCTTTAGCTTCAAAATCAGCGTTATGCCCCCTAAATTTAACCGCACCTTCTCTTAAAGTTAAAAGAATTTCGGGGATCGAAAGATTCTTAATCTCAAATCCGCCCCGCATTCTAGGAGCAATAGTTTCACCAAGAACAAATGCTCGCCCATCAATAATAAATTCCGATTTCGGAAATGCATAAATTCTACCATTCAAAGCTTTTGGCATCGTAATTTTTATTAGATTAATCATTCTTCCTGCAACAGTTCCATCAATACCCAAAACTTCATTCAGATTAACAACTTCGTTGCCATCCTCATCAACTGTTACTGTTCTTGTAAAGAGCCCTGTTTTCTTAATTTTTACCCTATTTTCCTTAAAGTCTACAACCGATTGTAATGAAGTGTTTTTATCAATAAGTGATACAAAATCAACAGGTGTTATAAAGTTCTCTTTATCAGCTAAAGCTTGTAAAAATAGAGTTTGTTTCTTTTTATTACCATCAATAGTCAGCTTGACTGGAATAGAACCTTTAGAATGTATAAAAGGTTTCAACTCAACTCCTATGAGTTTCACTAAGTCTTCTGTATTCAAACTTCCCTGTGCTATGAAACCTATATCTTTAAGCTGCGCATAATCTTCTATATGACCGCAATATTTAATTTTAGATTTATTGTTCAAAAGAATAGAATTTTCTTTTATGTTAATATTACCTTCTGCAACTTCAATATTTGTAAGCGGAATTGATAATTGTGATTTTGTATTTGGAAGAGTTATTATAAAACCGCTATTATCAATTTTTCCCCTCAAATCGTCTTTATCTAAGAAAAATTCACTCGTAAGTTTTTGGTTTACAACACTTATCATAGAGTTAGAAATATTAAGATTATCAAGCCCAAACTTAAGCCCCATAACAGCATCTTTTAATTTACCTTTTAAACCAAGCTCTAAAGTTGCATTTCCTGATTCAAAGACATACTGTTTTCTTATATTTTCAGAAGCAAATGCTTTAAATAATATTGGCAGAGGTATTTTCTGAGCTTTTATATTAATATCAGCAATAGATTTTTCGTCAATTTTTCCATCAATATTTAAAGGAGCATTCCCTATTAAAATGCTGGAATTTCTAATATCTAGAATATTATTATCAAGCTTAATATTTATACTTGCATCAGATAAAACCTTACCCAAATTTCTGACAGTTATGCCGCCGTCTTGTATTACAATAGAACCATTGGACTTCAGCTTTTTCATATTCGTTTTTATATAACAGTCCGCACATAAGCTCCCTTCTGCTTTAACAGAAGCCAATTCATTTCTTATATGCAGTGAATCCAAAAACGCTTTAGTTAAAATCAGCATATCATTGAATTTAATTGTGCCGGTTTTAATATTCATATCAAGCTTCGGATGCCTGCCGTAATTTACCTTACCAAGAAGCTGTATATTTTGGTCTTCAACTGGGTAAATATTGGTATCCAATTCTATATTTGAACCGAAAGTCTGTGCGTGGATATAACTTTTTGGAAGAACAAGATTAGAAACTTTCAAAGTTACATCGTCAATATTAAAATGTCCATATGAAGTTAAGCTGCCCTTGTGATTTCTAATTCGCAATTTTGTATCAAGACTTGCTTTCAAATCGTAATTTCTGTACATTGTAACAGGATTAACAAATGGAATATCAAGCCTTTGTGCCGGATCATCTTCTTCATCAAGTTTTGTTCCAAATTCAGGAAGGAAAGTATTTATATCAACTGCAGCTGTAATATTCTTGTTGTTATCACTGAATAATTCTGCACAAGTTTTAAGCTTAGCGGTTTTGCCATTAAAATAACCTAAATTCAGCTCTTCACCTTTTAATTCCAGATAATGCTTTGATTTTAAGTCGTTAACTAAAATGCGGTAATTATAAAGTTTTACATTAGGAACTTTTATTCTTATCCAAGCTGGATTGAATTTGAAGCCTTCCGCTTCAGTAATTTGCTTAACTTCTTCAAGCTCCTGTTCTTTAGCAGGATTAACAAGTCTTTCTATATGTCTTACAATTTTGAAATTATCATTATTTATTATTTCAAGATTTACAAAAGGTTTTTCTACTTCAAGGCAGGATACTTTAACTGTCAATAAAAATAGGCTGGGAAGCGCAATATGGGTTTTCACACTGTCAGCTGAAAAGAGAACTGTATTATCAGGAAGTTTAATTGAAACATTGTCCGCTTTTATTCCTGCACCTAATAGAGGAGTCGTAACAATTTTAGGATTTTCAAAATTAACATTTAATTTAGCGTACTCATCTGCAAGTTTTTGTGCTGTAGGTTTGTATTTATTTAAATCAATTACATTTGGAACAACAAATAAAAAACATAAATACACTAGTATTAAAATGACTGCTACAGTGATACCCAGATATTTCAAGATTTTTTTCATATATACTCCCTAAACTATACCAAGTATTATAGCACAAAATTCCTTAAGATAGACCTAGATTACAATTGTTTTGTTACATCTTTTAAATATTGTCTGATAGCTGGAGTTATTAATAAATCAGGTTCTTCTGCACATAACTCATCTAGTAAAATAACCCCGCGCCGAATTTCTCCTGATTGAATATACAAAAGCCCTAGTTGTATTTTTTCATATGGATTTTTTGTGTTCTTATATTCGTTAATTTTAGTTTTTACAATTCCCAACTGGTTATAGCATTGGATTAAATTGAGATAATATTTGAAATTCAACCCATAAAGCTTTATGGCATCTTCAAAACAAACTCTTGCCATATCAGGATAACCAATAAACATATATGTTTCACCTAGATTATTTTTAAAGATAGCGGTGGCCTGCGTGTTAGGGCTCAGCTGTATTGCTATTTTAAATTCTTGAATAGCAGCATAGTAAATTCTGTCTTTTAAATAATTTAAACCTACATTATTATGAAAAAAAGCGTTTTGTTCAGCATCTATTGTATACTTATATGGTTTTCTGTAACCAGTACAGAAAATTAAAGTAAAAAAGATAATAAAAGCTACTAACTTTTTCATAACAAGTCGATTTCTAATCCTTCATAAGCCATAATAGCATCTTCAGATGCATACTCTTCAGAAAGCATATCTAATTTTTCATCATTATAACTTGGATCAAAATGGAAAAATACCATTTTTTTAGCACCTACTTGCTGCTTACACTCAAGCGCCATTTCATATGTAGAATGCCCAAAACCTTGTTTTGGAACATAAATACTCAAATAATCTTCTGTAGAGTACTGTGAATCATGAATCAACAAATCACAATCTTTTGCAAACTTAACGAGTTTACGGTCTCCGCCCGGATAACTTTCTTTATCTGTAGCATATACTAATGTCTTGCCCTTATATGCAATTCTATATACAAAAACTCCATTTTGCGGATGTGCATAAGATTTATAACAAGTTACAACTACATCATCTTCTGTGTAATCACCTTCTTTTAGTTCATTTACTCGTACAACATTCGGCATCGCACCTGGTTTAAATATTATATAATTAGTTTCATTCAAATCCATAATTTTCAAGTCAGCGGCAATATCACCAAGATCCAGCGGAAAAGACTTAGTAAACAACAGCTTAGCTAATTCCTGCTCTAAAGTCTCATTATAATTAACGCCGCCTAAAAGACACATTTTTGTTGAAGCCAAATGACAAGGCCTAAAGAAAGGGAAGCCTTGAATATGGTCTAGATGGATATGGCTCAGAAGTATTGAGCATCTTACTGGCGTTCTGTCTGTAATTGTTATCCCGGATTCTATATACTGCTGCATTAGCTCGTTGCCAAGACTTATTAACCCCGTCCCAGCATCTAAAATTATAAGATGCCCGCCGACTCTAACCTCTACACAAGCCGTATTTCCGCCATATTTCAAAAAACCTTTTTCTGCAACGGGGTAGCTGCCTCTAACACCTCTAAACTTTACCTTAAACTCATCCATTTCTATTCTCCATTATTCTTTAATTCAAAACTTACATTTCTATCACATTCTTCGCCATATAATCTTTCAGAACCAAAAAGCCTTAATTTAGAACGCATTTGAATATCTTTTAAATTCGTCTCTTTTAAGTATACATCAACAAGGGTTCGTTTTTTATTGGAATTTATATTAATCACTCTGAAGGCATTAGGATATGTTACAAGAGAAGGACAAGAAACAACCAGCATGTTATCATCTTGCTTTATCTTCACTGCATGATAATGTCCTTGAAGCACAACAAGCGGATATTTATGTGTTTTTAAAAGCTTTCTTACTTCATATTCATTCTCTAATTGATGGTTTGGACTAGAATATGGCTCTATGATGGGAACATGAGTGCATAAAACTATAATATCTTTTTCATGCTTATCCAGTTCTTCTTTAAGCCACAAAAACTCTTCATTTGAAATTTCTCCGTTTGAAGTCAGTTTATAATCAATAATTGAATCTAAACAAATTACCCGAAACCCTTTCTTAGGAGTAAATGCGTAATATAAATTTTTTTGATTCATATTTGCGTTTGCATTAGATAATATTGATAAAAATTGACTCTTATTAAGCGGCCCGTCAATACTTATATCATGATTTCCGGCTATCGCATACCAAGGATACATAAGCTTATTTGCATAAACTATAAATTTCTCCAATTCACTGCATTTCGGCTTATTAATTAAATCTCCTGTAAATATAACAAAGTCATAAGGCCCAGATGTATTAATTTGAAAAATTACGTCATCCAAAAGCTCGCCGGATTTTTTTAAAAACTTGTATGAAGTGTTTTCTTCAAAAGATGAAAAATGAGCATCGCTTACCTGAGCTATTCTAAGATTATTGTTTGCTGCTGTGCATACTTGAGAACCTATAGCGCAGGCAAAAATAATTGTTAATAAAAAATTAACAACCTTAGAAACAAAAGATTCTTTTTTCTTTTTTTTATAACTATTTTTCACCTTGATTTAATAATAAAAGATTTTAAAGCCTTAAGTCAACTCTATCAGCTCATTTTCATCAATATGAATGAGAAGAAATTTGAAACAAATCTTAATAATATGTATTTACTGAAAACACCCAATACTGCTGGTTTGAAAGATTTTCTGTTATATCAAAAGAGACTATACAAACTAAAAAGTCAATTTTTATTATGAAAATAACTTTATATATATAAGGTTAGAAAAAGGTTGTAAAAATTTCAATCCGATAATATTACATCGGATTTTCTTTTTGTAATTCTTCAATAATGCAATCCGCAACCTCTTTGGCTGAATATTTATCCGAAAGCTTCTCTTTTACATGTCCTAACTTTTCTATAGTTGCAGTTCTGTACTTCTTGTCATATAAAAGCCGTTCAGTCTCATAACAAAGATTTTCGACATTAAACTTATGCTGAACCAACTCTGGCACAATCTCCTCCCCTGTTATTATATTGGGCAAAGATACTTTCTTAATACACCGAACCAATAAATATATAAGATAAAGAAGCCAAGGGCCTTTATAACCAATTATCATAGGAGTCTGATATAAAGAAGCCTCAAGCGCAACAGTACCTGATGCTAAAATAAGAGAATCTGAAACGCTTAATAATGCTTGATTATCTCCTTTGATAATTTTAAATTCTGATGAATTTATATATTTGTTAAAAATATCATCACTTAAATTAGGCGCTTGAGAAATACAAAACTGTAATTCTGGATGTAATTTTTTTAATTGTCTAGCCGTTTTCATAAAAGTTTTTGCCAGAAAATATAATTCTATTGGCCTAGAACCTGGAAAAACGGAAACCAACAATTTGTTTGTATCGATACTATATTTATTAAAAAACTCTTCCCTATTGGCTTTCGGCGGCAGCTGGCTAACTAAAGGATGACCGCAATAATGAACATCAATACCCTGCTCTTTATACATCTCAACTTCAAATGGGAATATACATAAAACCTTATCAATATATTTTTTTATTTGTTTAATTCTCCACTTTCTGCTTGCCCATACCTGAGGCGGTATGTAATGGAATAACTTTATACCGTGCCCTTGAATGCTTTTTGCAACCCTTAGGTTAAATGCACCATAATCAATAAAAAGAACTAAATTAGGCTTATATTCATTTAATAAATAATTGCATAACTCGCTTTCTAATTTTAAATGGTCAAAAGCCATTTTTAGATTAAACCCGAACCCCGACATTTTTGAATGGTCATGAAAAATTTTTGCACCAGCATTTTTTAAGTTCTCACCACCAATAGCCTCAACCTGAATATCAGGCATTCTCTGCCGCAAAATTTCTAAAACCTTACTGCCATGGATATCGCCAGAATATTCTCCTGTTACTATAAAAATCTTTTTCATATACTACACAGCCATTACTACAATATTATGCTTATTTGCGAATTTAATAACTTCTTCTCTGTCAACAATAATTGTTTCACCAGCTTCTACTGCAATCAGATCAGCCTTATATCTCTTCATCGTTTTTAAAGTTCTTAAACCTATAGCAGGGATATCAAAACGCTTATCTTGAGACGGCTTGGCTACTTTTATAACCCTGGAATTCCGCTTTGCAATTTTGCATCCGCGTTTTATACACTTATCAGTTCCTTCTATTGCTTCAACAGCCATTACCATTTTATCCTTAATCACAACAGACTGACCTATATCAAGCTTTCCAGTCTCTTTTGCAAGCCAATAACCATAATTTACATCATCAATCTGCTCCTGAGTCGGCTGAACTCTCCCTAACACGCCAGATGGTATCATTAAGTTCTTTATAAATAAAGTCTGATCTAATATCGAAATACCTATCTTTTCCAACTCTTCTATAATCATTAGCATAACTTTATCATCATTGAGCCTTATTGCCTTTTTTATAAACTCTAAAGCTCTTGTATCAAACTTAGGACGTTTTAACAGAACGGTTTTGCTAACTTTTCCTAAAAATGTAATCTGGGTTATTCCTTCTGCTTTCAAAGTATCTTCTATTCTTTGGACTTCTCCTGGACAAAAAGAGTATACCTTTGAACAATATTTCTTTAGTTGTGAATAGTTATCATTTGACAATGATATCGCAACTACATCAAACCCATTTTCTTTAGCATACTGAGCCATTTTTATCGGCAAAAGTCCATCACCAGCTATGAGACCTTGTTTTTGCTCAAGAGCAACTGACATTGTTTAAACTTACCTCCAATTCTATAAAATAATAATACTATAAACCCAATTATTTTTCAAAATAATAAACGAATAAAAATATTATTGATTAAAATAATGAATTTACATCTAATTTTACGCAATTACATCAAAATGAGTTTCTCTGGTTTTTATTAACGAAACTGCTGCCTGCGAATTTAAAAAATTTAATGCCCCGACAAAATTTGAATTATTAGTTAAAGCATTTCTCGCTTCCATCATGTTGTTGTTTATAACAGATGCTGTAATATCATTGTTTATCTTAGCCTGTTTTATTTTTGGAACACGAGGCGAAAACCCTATCCCAGAATCTTTTTGTTCTTTATCAGATACAGTACTTGTTTTCTCAGTATTCCTAGTTTCAGTATTCTTAGTTTCTATATTTTTATTATTAAGTATTTCAGAAAATGGATTATTATTACTTACAAAAGAATCTCTAGCCATATCCATGACATCAGCTTGAACATCTTCTGTCATACTCTGAGAGCGCTCTTGAACCCGCTTAAATATCATTTCTTTTAAAGCGACGGCTTCTGTTTTATTTACTATAGACTTATAATCGTAACTCATTTCGTTCCTCTCTAAATATATAAAAACATAAATGTAAAGAAAATTGACAAATTTGTATATATTATTTATATAAATGTTACATATCTTAACATTTTGTTATATTTTTGATTTTTACACTTATAACAAGGTTATACACATACAGCAAATGTAAAAAAGCGGATATTTTTTTTACAATATTGATTAGAGTTTGTAATTTTCTGATATTTAGTGTATAATAGTATTGCTATTTATATTTCGGCTAGTGTAAAATCTTAACAGGAAGGATATTATAACCGACCTGTTTTCTTTTGTTTGGTGTAAGTATTTGGTTGTCTTTTATAATGTAAAGTTTAGAAATACAGCAATTGCTGCAAATATAAAAGAAACCAGAGTGAACTCTCTTACGATTCTTAGTTCAGAATGCCCACAGAGTTCAAAGTGATGATGAATTGGTGACATTTTAAAAATTCTTTTACCCGTTAGTTTAAAACTAGTAACTTGTAGAATCACAGAGAGCGTTTCAATAACAAAGATTCCTCCGAAAATAGCGAGAAGAATTTCGCACCTGCATATAACCGCAAGGGTTCCCAAAAGTCCGCCTAAAGCAAGAGATCCAGTATCACCCATAAATACTTGAGCTTTTGGTTTGTTGTATTTTAAGAAACCTATTAGAGCCCCGATAACTGTTGCAGCAATAATAGCAGCGGCGTTGTGACCGTCAGCAAAAGCAATTACGGCACACGCTAAAAATGCTGGGATGCCGGTAGAAGCTGCCAATCCGTCCAAACCATCAGTAAGGTTATATGCATTAGAAGCTCCTGTAACGACTAAGACTGTAAATATTGGATAAACCCAGCCCAAATCTAAAGATTTAGAGCCGAGGGTTATAACAGAGCCATAAGCCTGCATTGCGTATATAGTTGGGATTAGAGCGATTAGAATTTGTCTAATCAATTTACCTTTAGGGCTAAGACCTTTATTTTCGTGGCCTTTTAGTTTTAGATAATCATCTTGGAACCCTGCTAGAGCCATGAACAGCAGAGTTATAATAATTATCCAGGCTGAATTATCTAATTTTTGAGCCATACAAAGGGTTATAATAGAAGCCAATATAATAGCAACTATGATAAACACACCGCCGGTGGTTGGGGTTCCGGCTTTTTTAGCATGAGCTTCAGGAGCTACGTCCAGAATATATTGTCCTATTGTTTTTTTTCGCAAGAAATCTATATATGGAACACCTAGAAGCAAGGTTAGAACCAAACTTAGAAGTAATGCGACAGCTAACATAATCATGGCAGTAATTCCTTTCGTATGGAACAATTTTACTCCAAACAGAAAAGAATATTCAACCTTTAAATCTTAGATTCTGCAAATTTCTTTTTAGCTTCTCGTTCTGTAACTTTAGCATTAAGCATCGGGAGCAGAATCCCTAAAGTAACAGCTGAATATAGTATTCCGGCTGCATTTGCAAGATTAATTTTCCACATATTTTGTTTAGCGAAATTTTTCCCTTTTGCAGCGATTTCGTTATGAGACTTTAGAAACATGTCATTAAGCCAATGCGAGAGTCCTTTTCCATCTTTTTTGTAGTTAAATAGCGTATTTCCTTTTTTATCAAGCATATTAGCAACGCCCTTGGCTGCGAAGCCTCCGAACACAAGCCAGTTAAGGAATCCCAAATAATCTCTAGTCATGGATTCTCTAAGCTCAGTAGTATTATCAGCAGCCAAAAATCTTCCGATAATATTAAACGCATATACGGTTTTAATAGCATTTCCGCTTGTAATTGGGCCTGTGAACTCTAGTTTTTTAGCAAATTGTTTAAAATTTTTCACCCCCATGACAGAGAATACCATTGCAGCCATAAGCGCAGATGCTCCTATTTTTTTAATCCAGAGAGAATCCTCTTTTTCTTTTTCTTTTTCGTGTTTAATGTTCGTTATAAAATCTACATCGCCAACAAAACCTTTTCTGCCGGTTCGTTTTTCGGTAATTTTTCTGTTAATAAACTGGTTAGTAAGCCCTAAGACACAAGCGGCAGATATAGCACCGAAAGCTTTAATCTTATTAACCTTTTTGATTCTATTAATAATTTGTTCGGGATTTTGTTTAGCTAGAACATCTTTTCCCATATCGTGCGTATCACGGAGAATATTTTCTAATTTAGCATTGAGCTTGGAGCCGTTTATATTAATTTCGGTGTCTCTTTCAGCACCCAAAGCATTTGCGAGACGTTTTTCCATAATTGAGAATGCATTATACTTATCTTTTTTATTAAGGTTATTGTCTTGAATAAGTTCGGTCATTGTATTAACAAAATCTTGTTTAGACTTTAGCTTATCTTGAAGATTTTTATATTTTGTGTTTTTCCAGCTAATGTCATTCCAGCTTTTTTCGTCGATCCAATCAATGTTATTCCAATCTATTTCGGCGAAATAATTGATACAATTCCCGTCACGACCAGACAGGGAATCAAACACTTTTTCGACATATTTTTTTGTATCACCATTCCAAGCGAGCTTGAGAGTGTCGAGCGAATCATTAGTAAACCAGCTGTTTGGATTGATATGAACATTATTGCTTGATTTAGCGGCGAACTTAGCAATGAATTTAGCAAATATACCGGCAGCGAGACAGTTAATAAAAGTTCCGCTTATTTCTCGGAAAAAAGTTTCAGCTCCGGCATATTCGTTTCTTTCTTTTGTATCATAATATGCTCTTGGGATAACCATAGCACCGACATCGAGCCCGACTGCATTAACCATTTCGTTCATATCACAGGTTCTGAGTACTCTTGTAAGCGTGCTGTCAAGCGGCCCGCCAAAATTTATACTGCTGTTTAGATTGTTAATTTTCATAAAAATATTATCCCTTCATAACAAAAAAGCCTCATTAAGATGTTTTAATGAGAGCTTTTATAAAATTCTAATATTGCTTAAATTCCGCCATCAAAACTTCATCAAAGTCTCATTTAGAAACTTGGATGAGGAGGAGGAATAAGAATTGTTTAAGCAAAAATATTTCATAGTAAAGAGTATACAATCAGAGGGGATGAGATGTCAATAGGGGGGGAGGACTAGTGAATAGTGAATAGTGAATAGTGAATAGTGAATAGGTGAATAAGTTAATAAGCAAACAAGGTTCAAAAAAAGAATATTCTTTAACTTCTTCTCAACTCCTAAACTTCTAAACTTCTCAACCCTGCTATGGCTGTAGGGCTGGCACTGTCTGACTTCCTGTCATTGCGAGGACGATTAGGACGAAGCAATCCAGCTTTCTATTAACTATTACATTTTAATCTAAAATACAAAAATATTAGAGTTTAGGGGAATAGTGAATAGGTGAAGCGTGAAGGGTGAGGAGTGAAGGGAGCTTTTTAGGGGTTAGAGGTTGAGGGTGAATAGTGAATAGTGAATAGTGAATAGTGAATAGTGAATAGATAAATAAGTGAATAAGGGCGTAGATCATGCAATGCCTGACTTTCTGTCATTGCGAGGACGATTAGGACGAAGCAATCCAGCTTTCTATTAACTATTACATTTTAATCTAAAATATAGAAATATTAGAGTTTAGGGGAATAGTGAATAGGGAATAGGGAATAGGGAATAGGTGAAGCGTGAAGGGTGAAGGGAGCTTTTTAGGGGTTAGAGGTTGAGGGTGAATAGTGAATAGTGAATAGTGACTAGTGAATAGTGAATAGATAAATAAGTGAATAAGGGCGTAGAGCAAGCAATGTCTGACTTCCTGTCATTGCGAGGACGATTAGGACGAAGCAATCCAGCCTTCTATTAACTATTACATTTTAATCTAAAATATAGAAATATTAGAGTTTAGGGGAATAGTGAATAGTGAATAGTGAAGGGTGAGGAGTGAAGGGAGCTTTTTAGGGGTTAGAGGTTGAGGGTGAATAGTGAATAGTGACTAGTGAATAGATAAATAAGTAAATAAGGGCGTAGAGCAAGCAGTGCCTGACTTCCTGTCATTGCGAGGACGATTAGGACGAAGCAATCCAGCTTTCTATTAACTATTACATTTTAATCTAAAATACAAAAATATTAGAGTTTAGGGGAATAGTGACTAGTGACTAGTGAATAGTGAATAGTGAATAGTGAATAGTGAATAGGTGAATAAGTTAATAAGCAAACAAGGTTCAAAATAAGAATATTCTTTAACTTCTTCTCAACTCCTAAACTTCTAAACTCCTCAACCCTGCTATGGCTGTAGCTCATGCAGTGCCTGACCTAAACCCTAAAATGCTCCCTTCACCCCTCACGCTTCACCCTTCACCTAGTCACTATTTTTTGTCAGGCACTCCATAACCTACAACTGTATTTTAGATTAAAATGTAATAGTTATTAACCAGCTGGATTGCTTCGTCCTAATCGTCCTCGCAATGACAGGAAGTCAGGCACTGCATGAACTACGCCCTTATTCACCTCTTCACTATTCACTATTCACTAGTCACTAGTCACTCTTCACTAGTCACCCTCAACCTCTAAACCCTAAAATGCTCCCCTCACCCCTCACCCCTCACCCTTCACGCTTCACCTATTCACTAGTCACTATTCACTAGTCACTATAAAGGGGGGGGTTTACAATTTCACCAAAGTATTCTATAATATATACAGAAGTAACAATGTTTTATATATTATAGGCGTTTATCCCTAGCAGAAGCAAGGTGAGCGTGTTATAAAATTTAGGCTGGACAGTTTTTGTAGTGTATGGATAGTAACCTAGCCTGAGTTGGCGGGCTTGTGCTGCTTGGGTTAAGAGAGCGAAAGGGCACGCAGCGGTGAGCATATCATTTAGCGGATTAGCTTCAGGTTTAGACACAACGTCATGGGTAGAATCCATGACGGCACTAAAGCGTGCCAAGGTAGAGGGTTACGAAGAGGAAAAGAAGGAAGTAGTATCGACTCAGGAGACATTGAATAATATCAAATCGTTTTTTTCGTCGTTTCGTTCAATGATAGAGAAGGTAACGGATGCCAAGTTTGGTGTTGCTGAGACTGATATATTTGCACAGAAGCTAGCGACTTCATCGGAGCCGAATGTTGTGACGGCATCAGTAACCCCGAGTGCTGAAGAGGGTGTATATGATATAGAGGTAGACAATTTGGCGACCTCGACGAAGGCGACGAGCGGATTTGTGACAATGACTACTATATTACAGTCACAGACGGCGACCTTGGGTTCTACGTTAGGAAGCCTTGGGGTGAAATCCGGGGATATAGCGGTTACGGTTAATTCAACCCGCAATGTAATAACTTTGGATGAGAATGACACTTTAGCTGATTTTATTTCTGATTTAAAGAATATAGGCGCAGATGCAAGCTATAATGAGAAGACTGGCGTATTTTGCGTAAACCTGAGCGGCGGAAGTATCGATGACACATTGGCTGTACAGCCGGACGGCAGCCGGGGAACAGGGATATTGGATGCTTTGGGCTTAGAGTCTACGGGCGGTTATGAGAGTACAAACTTAGAGATAACGACTACCGAGACATTGGTTACGGCGGCGACGGGTGCAACAAAGCTATCGCAGCTCGGGAGTATAACAGCGGGTGATATTCGGATTACGTCTGATAGCGGCAGCTTTGATTTGAGTATCACTGGTGATACAACACTTCAGAATATCTTGGACGCATTGACTTCCAGGGGAATAGATGCTTCGCTGGATTCTGACGGGGTATTTACTATTCGGGATGCTGAAATCAGTGATATCGGCGGTACTGGGTTTATGGAGGCACTGGGGCTTGAGACGGATGTGTACTCAAAGACACAGAGTTCTGGGGCGTTGCAGACAGAGACAGTGACGACATCAAGCAGTTATGCTGATGGCAATACTAAGCTAAGCGAGCTGAGCGGCTGGGATGAGGTTGGCGCTAATCCTGTAATAGAGGTTCAGAAGCCGGACGGAAGCAATGCTGTAATCAATGTTACCGGCGATACGACGCTTAATGATATAATGAGCGAACTTGCGGGGTTAGGGGTAAGCGCTTCATTGAGCGATGATGGGGTTTTGTTTGTAAGCGGGGGGAAGATAAGCGGGAATGTAGCAGAGTTTTTAGGGATAGATAGTATTTCAGAGAATAGCGGCGGGATATATACGGCGGGCCAGGTTTTGTATGCGACTCAAACTATATTTGCGTCGGGGAGTACAAGCCTTGGTGATTTGGGTATAGGTGTAACAAAAGCGGCCGGAGATCTTGCGGTTTATAACTCATCTAACCAGCTTGTGGCGGAGTTGAATGTTGATTCGACTACGACTCTGAATGATTTATTTTCGATGCTTTCGGCTTACGGCATAATCGGGAGTGTGAATGACGGCAGGATAGTCCTGACCTCTGCTAACGGCAATTATGTAATGGGGGATGTTGCGGACGCACTAGGACTTGGTACTGTATCTTCTGTTGTTACGACAGGAAGCAGTATGACATCGACAGCGCCTGTGGTTGGAACTGTAACTATTAATGCAGATGAGACAACGAGCTTCGGTGAAATCGGCTTGGATGTGACGGATAAGGAATTGGTTGTTAATAGTAACAGCTCATCGGGTGCTTTAGGTACGATAACGGTAAGTAACAGCTCGACGTTTGGGGAATTGTTTTCAGAACTTGCGGGATATGGTATTAACGGTTCTATAGTTGATGGCAAGATAGTGCTTGATACTGGGGCTGATAAGTATGTAACAGGGGATTTGGCGTCGATTTTGGGGATTGGTGTTACTTCTAATACGACGACGGGCACGACGGGGGCTTCTATAACCTCGTCTGCGCCTCTTACTTATGTTACTACTGAGGTGGCAGATAGCTCGTCTTTGATAAGCGATTTTATAACAATAGATTCTAATAACCAGATCTTGATACATAACGGGAGTACGACAACGACGTTTACTGTTACTGATACAACGACGTTTGGTGATATGCTGAATGCTTTTACTTCTGCCGGAGTGGATGCTAGTATGTCTAACGGCCGTATAAACTTTGACTCAACGAACGGCAACTATGTAGAAGACCTGAATAGTACAAGCGGCGTACTGCAATCACTCGGTATCGGCGTAATAAAAACCACAATCGGCAGCGGCGAAACCGTCACCATCACAGGTAGTATAGAGTATAGCTCAGAGAGTGTAGTTATGATGCCTCAAACAAGCTATCTGTCTGATACAACAGAGTTTGGGCAAATTTGGAATGGCGGATATGCAAATGAAAAAGCCTATTTAAATATATCCGATTTGAGAACAGATACAAGCTATTCTTATACAATATGGGCAACAGATACATTTGCAGATTTGGATAACTTGCTTACTCAAGACTTTGGTAATGCTCTTAGTGCTAAGCAAGGTTATATTATTATAAATGGATATCTGAAAGACACTTTTTATGATTGTTCAGGAAGTTTTTTTGACGCTATGTCACAACATATTTCGACTAAATTTAAATACGTTAACACCTCAAAAGATTCATCAATCACATTAAAAATAAGAGCAACTCAAAGTATACTACCTGATGATACTAATGCTGAATTAATAATAGGCTCATTATTAGGTGACTATGATTATATCGGTGCATATTCTGGAGATAAAGTTACAGATTTTATTGCCGATTTACAATCGTATGATTTTAATGTTTATTTTAGTTCTGACGGTACAGAGTTAATTGTTGATACACTTGGCAGTACCTATCATTTGGCAGGATTAGTAAGTAATGAAAGGATGAATAGTGTATTTGATAATATCAAAGATAGTTGGCGTTGTAATACTACAAAGCTATCCGATACTAGTATAAGCAAGATTACTACTTCAATGAGAGAAGTTAATAGTTACGATACTTTGTATAACGTACTTAGTACAAGGGTTTATACAGACATTCCTATATTAACTGTAAACAATAATACATTAACAGTGAGTAGTAATCGTACAATTGCTGAATTAATAGAAGAAATAAATGATTTTGATTTTGGAATATTAGCAACTTTCGTTAACGGGAAACTAACTATACGGAGTTACTCAGATACAAATCTAACTTTAAGTAAAGATATTGCCAGAGTATTCAATATGTCTGTAGTAGAAGAAGAAATAGGTGATGTACAAGAGGGAGTTATAATTCAAAAAAAATATGCAACAGAAGACTCTAAAATTTTTGATTATATAGAAGAAGACCTATTTCCAACTTATTACAAGGATATTGTTCTAAATAGTAGTTTAACAAGCGATTCTTATGCAACGATTTCCATTTCAGAAACCACAACATTTGCTCAGCTTATAGATTTTTTTAATTCTTCAGGTAATTATGCATCTTTAGATAGTGGTATTCTAAATATTGAATTAACTAATTCATATTTTGAGGAAAGCCGCAACGTCTTTATAGAAGCTCTTTTGGGCTATAGAGCACCTCTTGCTATTACTATTGAAGAGTCCCCTAGTGTAACAGAAGATACATTACTAACAAGCCTTGGATCGGGTATTAAGGTCGGTACTGTTATCGAAGATGCTTATTATTCTACAATGAAATTTACTGTTCAAGCAAACTCAACAGTAGGAGATTTAATAGATAGAAACCCTGATTTCTACATTGTAACACAATCACTTAATGGAAAAAGTTATCTTGATTATAGAGGCCAGCCTAGTGATATAGGTAATGACGTTTTACATTATTTAGGACTTTCAAATCGTGGTACTGGTTATCGTTCTGGAGACAACATTATCCGCACATATACTAGTAGACCCCTTGTAAATATCACTGCGACCAGAGGCACCATTACTGGCAGCAACACTTCATCTAATGAACAAACAAGCAGCACTACCTATACGGCGGGGCAGGATACCACGCTTGGTACGCTCGGTATGAGTTCTGATGGAACAGTCACCATTCAAGAATCAGACGGGAGTTTTAAGACCGTCACAGTTTCTGCAAGTGAAACCATTAATGATTTAGAGAACAAGCTCAGCAGTGATCTTGGGGTATCGTTTGCAGATGGCAAAATAACAATTTCGGGCTCAGAGCTTGCCTGGGTTACTTCTATTTCTGAGAATCTAAAAGATATACTCAACCTTCCCGGAGTTGGCAAAGACTTTACTTACACAACAACAGAGAACACAACTACATCCAATACACAATCAACAATTGATCTTGAAAACACATCTTCATCTTTCGTTGACGAAAATATGGAGCTTGGCACCATCGACGGTTACACAAATGGAAATGGTGCGGTTACGATTCATAAGGCTGATGGGAGTGAGGTCACAATCACGCTTAGAGCTGATGACACGCTTGGTGATTTCTTCAACATGATTGCAGGCCACGGGCTCAGCGGAATGGTATCTTCTTCTGGTATCGTTACGATTACAGGCGCCGACGGCGCTTACCTCTCAGCAGTCAGCGGCGGGTCTAACATCCTTACGGCACTCAAGTTTGAAAACGCAACTTTCAACACAAAAACCGTATTTACCAACACAACAAATGGGGTTTTACAGCAAGAACAAACCGGCGCCGCCAACGGCTCAATCAAGCTTGAAGACTTAGAACTCGCTGACGGTACAAAGATTAACTTCGACGCTTCGGATAGTGCCGCTCTTATCCTTTCTCTTACCAACAAGAACGGCACTGTTCGAACCACGACTATAAACTTTACCAAAACCCAAACACTTGATGATGTTCTGCAAGCGTTCACTGCAAACGGGCTTAGTGCACACATAGAAGGCTCAAGAATAGCTATCAATACAAATACCCTAGCCGATTTCGATATCTCAGGAACTCTCGGAAGTTTCCTTATGGGGAACTACATCAAGACTTACGAGACCGGCTCAAAAACCCTTACTGCAGAGAACACAACCACCATCACATCCGCCGCAAGCCGTGATACGCTGCTTTCTGAATTCGGCGTCACGACTGGCGAATACAACATCTTCTCCAACGGGGTTAAATATACTGCCTACATATCTTCAGACGAAACACTGGGTTCGTTTATGGACACTCTGAAATCGTTCGGTATCCAAACCGGCTTGATAGTAGACGGAAACCAAGCAAAACTCATCATAACAGGCCAAGGTGATTCGTATGTTGCTGCTTCAGCTAACACATCTAGCGCTTCCAATGTCGTTGAAAAGCTCTTCGGCTCTACTATTGAAGAGAGTTTCTCCTATAGAGGCGAAGAGCTCTTATACAACACAATAACCCAGACCCAAACCGCAACCACGGCAACCCTTCTGAGTGAGTTCGACACGCCGTGGGGTGATACTACGCTTAAGTCAGCAGGTGATTTATACCTCACTGTGAACGGAGAAAACAAGGTTATACACATATCAGAAACCGAAACTTTCGGCTCGCTTATTAACAAGCTCCGTGAAGCCGGTGTTGTTGCTGCACTACTAAACGGCAAGCTCTATATCAGCAACTCTGGCGAACTCTCTATTGATTCTTCCAAAACAACTTCTGCACTCATTAACCCTTATGCAAACCTTAAGCTCACATACAAAGACGATTTGCCAGGGTTCTACGCAAGCAACGACACAGTCAAAGAAACAACAACAACTATAGAAGAAAGTACTCTCTCTGCCGCTAATTATGCAGATCTTAATACACAGCTCAAAACGCTTAATATAACAAGCGGCTCGCTTACTATCTACCGTGACGGGCTGAAAGCCTTGATAAATATTGACGAAGAACAAACTTTCGCCGATTTGCGTTCGCAAATCGCCGGAAAATTCTCCGATGTAGATTTAAAATTTGAAAATGGAAAACTCGTAGTCTATTCCAAAACCGACGGCGTTAACTTGGATGTCGGAAATACCACTGATACCTCAAACTTCCTTGCTATTACCGGCATGACCAAAAGTGATGACGCCGCCGGCCTTTCTTTAAGCGCAAATGCCCTCTATGCAGTCAATTCCGATTCGGTTATTACTGACTCAGGACTGTTTAGAAAAGGTGATGTTAAAGAAGGAACTTTCATTGTCGGAATGGCTACATTTACCATCAACGACGATACAACCATTGCCGATATCGTCTCACAAATTAACAACAACGAAGACGCCAACGCTACAGCTTATTGGGATAGTGTCGACGGGAAAATGGTTATTCAATCCAGAACTACAGGCGCTGCATTGATTAACATCGAAGCCGGAACAAGTAATTTTACCGATATTCTCGGCTATACAAACTCAACCTGGAACTCCAACGGCTCGGTTAAGAACACTAAAATTAATCTTAACGCCCAAGAAATCGGAGAAAATGCGCAGTTTAGGATTAACGGCGTCAGGTACACCGCCTCTTCCAACACGATTACAAGTGATATATCCCGAATCCAAGGAGTTACGCTTAACCTTAAGGATGTCTCAAACGGCAAGCCCGTCCAGCTTACCATCGAAAAAGACAAAGAAACCGTTGCAAATGCGCTCTCTGACATTGTCGATTCTTACAATGAGCTTATGAAAAATGTCGACGAAGCCATTGCGGTTGATGGTGAACTGCACGATCAAACCGTATTAAAAATGATACGGAACCAGCTTAGAAACCTCATGACAAGCTCAGATCTAGGCACTACTGTGTTTAGAAATCTCGACGCAATCGGTATATCCGTTTCCGACGCCAACTCCAGCAATATCGAAACCACCAACGACAGAATTATTAACCTGTCGTTCGATAAAGATAAGTTCTTCAAAGTATATGACGCCAACGCTCAAGCCGTTAAAGAACTGCTTATCGGAGGCGATAATAACAAAGGTATATTTATTAACATCGAAACCCTGCTCGATTCTGCACTAGAAGATGTTACGGGATATTTTGCCTCCGCAAATGAATCTTACCAAAATGAAATCAACAGGCTTGAAAATAAAATAATTCAAGGCAACAAGCAGGTCGAAAGATACAAAGAACAACTCGAACACAAATTCGCCAGCATGGATATGTTAATAGGTCAGGTCCAGCAGCAATACAGCACTTTCTTGTTGACTTAATAATAAATATTTCATAAATGGAAAGGATTTACAATTGAAACAAACAAAATTATACGGGTTTTCTCTAATGGAAATGATGGTAGTTATGCTTATCATTGCAATCGTAGCCGCCGCAACAGCACCTCTTGTTACAAAAAAACTAACCAGAAGCAAGGCCTCCGGCGACAGCCCATGGGTGTTTACGGGGTTACAAAATAATATCGCTTACAACCTCAGGGGAAGAGATAATGCTTCGGTTATTATCGGCGCAGCTGCACTCCCTGACAGTCTTGAAAGCGCTGCAAGATTGTTTATCGACGCAGGTAACAATGCCTCGCATATAGCTTTCGGAAGCGGGGATGAAGAACCTATCCTGCTAACTGCCGATCCAGAGCTTAGACGTATCGGAATATTTAACCAAGATGTACCCCGAAACACCATCGCATTCGGCCGCTGCGAAGAATTAGAAAGCGGTGTTAACTCCGTTTTGCTCGGCAACAATATGAATCGTATTTCCGGCGAAAGCAACATCGTTATCGGTAATATTCAACGAATCGATGCAAACAACTCTATACTTATCGGAAATAATGCCAATATTACAAAATCTCCGAACAGCGCAAGCTTAATAAATGATGCAATCGCAATTGGTACAAATGCCGAATCTACTGGCAATACATCTATTGCAATAGGAGTAAACAGCAGTGCTTCTGGGGATGATGATGATGCGAGTGTTGCTTTAGGACCGGGAGCTTCTTCCGGCGGAATGTGCGTTGCAATAGGGAAAGATGCCGAAACCGCTGCCGGTTCTGTCGCTTTGGGCACTGAGTGTAATGTGCAAGGATTAAATTCTGTTGGTATAGGATGGCAGTGTGAAATTCCTGATTTAGGCAACATGGACTCAACCGCAGTAGGAGTGAAAGCTCATAGCGAAGCTATAGGTGCAACCGCTATAGGTTATAGTGCAGGCGCAACTGAAAATTATGCTTCAGCATTCGGCTATGTCGCTAGGGCCAGTGGTACAAATTCTACAGCAGCTGGGTACAGTGCTGGTGCTAGTGGTGAAAATGCTACAGCTGTTGGGTACGGAGCAAAAGCGACCGGCTATAACTCCACCGCTATCGGATACAATACAAAAGCAGCTTACTCTAACTCTACCGCCATCGGTTATCAGGCAAGCGCAACTACTTCATACCAAATTATGCTTGGAAGCTCTATCTGTGATGTGCGTATCCCCGGTACTTTAGATATATTAAAAAGCCTTAGCGTATCTGGCGATCTGAGGGTTAGCGGAGATTTGATTATTGGCGGGAATAATGTGACTAATTCCCTCAAAAATCAACAATATACTATCGATAACCTGGAAGATCACAACGACGAATTACAAAAAACTGTTAATGAACTGAAAAAAACAGTAGAAAACCAACAAAAAACTATTGATAAACTATTAAAAGCAATCGGGGAAGAGTAAATTTTAAGAGGATTTACTGTTGCTTTAATTCTAAATCGCTGTCAAAATAGCCCGCTATATATTTGAAAGTATTTAAGGCGGTATCAATGTTCATAACCCTTGGTTTATTAGATCGCTTTTCTTTTACAGTAATTGTATTACTTGCTAAATCAACATCTTCAATTACATAAACATGCCAGGTTCTTCCATCCAGCATCTTAACCCCTGTTCCGATTACAAAACTATGATTCTTCTCCTTGTCCATGCGCTCAAATAGCTTCATAACCTCCGTTCTATATCCGCTTAAGTCTAAATTAAAATCCTTCTCCGCAATAACTCTAGGCTCAATCCCGGTTAATACCTTCATAAAATGCGAAGGAAGATTGTTTTCAAATGCATATGTCTTAAAATTGTCCGTTATCCTGCATATCAATGGTTTGGCTTGATACTTCTTCTCATACTCCGCTACTGATATATCCATACTCCGAATAATCTTATTATCCTGCGCAGCATAAAGCTTCTCATAGCCCTTTAATGCACGTTCTGAAGGGATTGAATACTTTTCCCTCTCTCCATTCGATTTGTATAAGTAGCAATTTATTATATCAGGGTTCCCATTATCATATTGAATCTGCTCTTTTAAAACTCGTCTGCCATTCTGTGTGTGTGAAAGAGTTTCTAATGTCGACATTAAATAACAATCACTAAAATGCTGTTTTGAATGCTCAAAACTGTCAATATCTTTATCCGATATCGGCCCGCAAAAGCTTATTCCTAAACCTTTAAAACTATTAATACACTTCAGCATATATATATTAAATAAAAAACAGAGAAATTATTGATAAATTATTGCAAAAATGTTACAATTGTAAAGAAAAGAGATTTTATTATATGACTACAGATATTTTTATTGGTTCAGATCACGGCGGATTTAAGCTTAAAAACGAGATTATTAAACATTTAAACGAACAAGGATTCAGCATCCAAGATATGGGATGCTATTCCAGCGAATCCTGTGATTATCCTGTGATTGCAAAATCTGTTGTTAATGAAGTGTTAGAAACAAATAAAAAAGGGATTCTTGTCTGCGGAACAGGAATCGGAATGTCTATTGCTGCAAACCGCTATAGCGGTATTAGAGCTTCTCACTGCACAGATACCTTTACTGCCAGAATGACCAGAATGCATAACAACTCTAATATCTTATGCCTCGGTGAAAGAATTACTGGAATAGGGTTAGCTCTAGATATCGTTGACGTTTGGCTGAAAACAGAGTTTGAAGGCGGAAGACACCTAAGAAGAATCGACATGTTATAATCTGGAGCTTTGAATGACTGAAAATATTACATCGTATAAATTCGCTTGTGCAATTGCAAGATTCTTAGATGAAAAAATTGCAAAAGATATCTCTATCTTAAATATTAGCAATGTCTCTTCTTTTGCCGATTATTTTGTTATTTGCTCTGCTCAAACTCATACTCAAGTAAAGGCGCTTACCGAAAACTTGGCCGATAAAGTCAAAACTACTTTTTCAAAACTGCCAATAGGAAGAGAAAACGATATTAAAAACCGTTGGAATCTTATTGATTATGGCGACGTTGTTGTTCATATCTTAAGAGAAGAAGAAAGAGAAACTTATGCTATAGAAAAATTCTGGAACCATGCTTTCTCTATCCCTAGAGAAACTTGGCTTAAAGAATCTGTTGAATATTCAGAATATGAAAAAAATGAAAGTTTATAATTATGGAAAAAATGGATAAAAAAGAATTAGAAAAAGCTATAGAAAAAACTGTTTTGAAGTTAGCAATAGAACCTAAAAATACTGAGCATTATCACGAACTCGCTAAATATTATGCTATGGATAACCAGTATGAAAAAGTTATTTCTGTATACGAAAGTCTGCTTGAAATAGACCCTAAAGATATGCAAACTCTATTAAATTTAGGAAGTATTTGGTTTTATGCAAAAGAATACAGAAAAGCACTAAAATGCTTTAACAAAGCTTTGCTTGTAAACCCAAGCAATTATCTCGTATACTACAATATTGCTAATACCTATGCTGAAATGAAGAATTTTTCTAGAGCATTACATTTCTATACAAGAACGCTTGATTTTAATTCTCAAGATCCAGAAATATACAATGCAATAGCTCTTTTGTATCACGATTTTGATGACTTTGTGGAAGCAAGAGCTTATTACGAAAAAGCCCTATCACTAGACTCAAATAATCTAACAGCTCTTGTTGATTTAGGAAATGTTTGCTTTAAGTTATTTGATTACAATAAAGCATTAGAATACTATTATAAAGTTTTTGAACTGGCTCCTGATAACAAAACAGTGGCTTTATGTATAGCAAATACGCTTGCTGTAAATAAAGATAAAGAAAAATGCTATGATTATTTCGAAAAAGCTCTGACTCTTCCTGGAGACAATTATAAAGCTTATATCTGTTATGCAATTGCTAAATCCGATTTCAAAGATTATGAAGATGCTATTGAACTTTATAAAAAAGCGATTGAAACAAATTCTAAAGAAGCAAATGCTCATATTTTGCTAGGAAACTTATATTCAAATCTAAAAAAATACAAAGAAGCTGAATTTGAATACAAAGAAGCGCTTAAAATCAATAAACTTGATCCAAGCATATTTGTACTTGTTGCAAATGTTTATTATATGAACAATGATATAGAGCGAGCAATACATTCTTATAGGGCAGCTGTTAATATGCGTCCAGAGAATGATGAATATAAACTCGTATTTATTCAAGTTTTAGAAGATTATATCGACGAATACAGAAAGGATGATATCGTTGCAGCCATCTAGACAAATATATCCGATAGAGAGAATTATATCCGCCGCCTCTTATTTGACAGCAGGCGGAGCTGGATTTGTGTGGCTTATAATTGCTGCACTTATGAAAAAACATGTCACACAGTTTTTGCTTTATCATATCCTGCAATCAATTTTCCTATCTATCGCATATTTTCTTCTTGCAACATTTGCAGAACTTATTTATGTAATTCTCTATAGAATTCCCGTAATAAATGCTATACCTTATTTTATAAATATGCCGATACCGTTTTTGTATGGGCTTTCTGTCGTGCAGGCAATTACGACCGCTATAATACTTTATCTGGCAATTACTGCCGGCATGGGGTTGTATAGTTATTTCCCCTGGGTTTCGGATATTATTAACATAAATACAGGGAGAAAATAAGTTCTAGAGCACCATTGCAAGTATCATTAAAATCATTGCGCCGATTTCCATTGCCGTCGACATTCTCTGGCTGAATTTGTAAGAATCATATCTTGAGGAAGATTTTTGGGCTTTGTTTGCACTATTAAGTCGCTTAATTCTGCTTGTTGTATCGTCTTCCGCAAATGATGTACCGAATGTTTCATATTCAAGCTGTGCAAGTTCGTCGCTTAAGTTTGTACTGCTTTGCGGAACCGCAGCTCCTCCTGTCATATCTCCATAGTTTACATAAGGGCGTGAATAATTTCTCTGACCGAATGGCATTCCAAATCTGTTGCCGCCTAAACCGCCGATATCAGAAGAAGAAAGTGCATTATCATCATAATATCTGCTTCCCGGAATATAAACAGAATCATCTTGTTTTTCCTGAGCGAGTCTATCTGGCATAACTTCGGCTTTAATTCTGTCCATTCTTGTAGAGTAATCATCTACATCATAGATTTTTCCGAAAAGTTTTCGCTCGATTGCAACAATACGCGAGTGAAAGTCACGGTTCTTATATGTCTGGTTAAAGATTTTTTGCTCGATTTCATCTACTACAGGATAATTTACAGAACTATCTTCCGCTAGTTTTTCTTCTTCAGCGAAAGTATCTTCAACCGGCGGTATTTCAAGTCCTATTACGTCTGCGGATATATCAGCGGAAAGTTTTTTTATTCTCTTATTCAAATCCCCAGTAGAAGCTTGACCGTAAATTGTTTTTTCAAGCCTCGCTGCACGATTTTTTAAAGAATCTTTGGAAAAATCAAATCCGTAAATATCGTTTTCTATTTTTGTAATTGTACTTTCATTTGATGAAGCGTAAACTTCAAAAGATGCGGGAATTAATAAATATAATAAAATTAAAGTTGTTGATATTATTTTTTTCATAGTGCTACCACCCGATAACACTATAAAGCGGGATAACACTCTTCTCTATTCAACCGCTCAACAGAATATTTTTTCGAAAAAATACTTAAAAAGACTTACACTAAAGTCCTGATTATATTTATTCCTACCCTTTTTGTTCTAAGTAAAAGGATTAGATATAAAGTTTTGCAAAATCTAAATCACTTTTTATGGTAATTTTGATATTTGTATAACTTCCGTTCACTATGTAAACAGGAATATCAAGGTATTCAAGCATAGAACAGTCATCGGTAAAATTCTTGTCTTTTAATTTTTCGTGTGCAGATTTTATAATAGAAGTCTTAAATCCTTGCGGTGTCTGGGTATTATAGAGCTTAGAACGGTCTATTGTCCTTATAATCCGCCCGTTTTCATCGACTTCTTTTATTGTGTCGGTAGTTTTGGTCATAACTTAAACCGCACCTTTATCAAGAACAGCCTCTAGAGTATAAGCAATAGTGTCTTTTCTAATTAACGGTCTTGCGCCGTCATGAATTAGGACATAGTCGTTTTTTATAACTTGAAGAGCATTATAAACCGACTTTTGTCTGGTATTTCCGCCTTCTATAATTCTGATTTTCGGATTTTTTAAAAGTTCCTCTAATATTTCTATAATTGAGATATTTGCTGAAATTATTATTTCGTCAATCTCTTCAAAATCCAAAAACTTGGAAACAGTTTCTTCGATTACGGTTTTATCCTTAAGTTTTGCAAG
>CALUSJ010000071.1 GCA_944323405.1 Candidatus Gastranaerophilales bacterium | reverse complement strand
AAGAATATTCTTTAACTTCTTCTAAACTCCTAAACTTCTCAACCCCTAAACCCTGCTATGGCTGTAGGCCTGGCACTGTCTGACTTTCTGTCATTGCGAGGACGATTAGTCCGAAGCAATCCAGCTGATTAATAACTATTACATTTTAATCTAAAATACAGAAATAGTACCGTGCTTTTTATTGAATAGAGTATATACATAATGTTGTCTGTTATTCATAAATGAATAATATCAAAATGTTAGAGTTTAGGGGGAATAGGGAATAGGTGAAGCGTGAAGGGTAATTAGTTAGTAGATTAGGCAATGAGAGGTGTTTGTTATTCATGAATGAATAATATCAAAATGTAATAGTTAATAATCAGCTGGATTGCTTCGTCCTAATCGTCCTCGCAATGACAGGAAGTCAGGCACTGCCTGTTCTACGCCCTTATTCACTTATTTACTTATTTACCTACTCACTATTCACTAGTCACCCTCAACCTCTAAACCCTAAAATGCTCCCCTCACCCCTCACCCTTCACGCTTCACCTATTCGTTATTACTCAGCTGGATTGCTTCGTCCTAATCGTCCTCGCAATGACAGGATTATTAATGGTGGGGTTTAGGAGTTTAGGAGTTGAGAGGTTTAGAAGAAATTAAAGGATTTTCTTATTTTTGAATATTGTTTTATTGCTGTATTCAAGACCTTAGCCCCAAGGGGAAATCCACCCACCCCAGCCCTTTCTTGGATTTGCTTCACGCTCCCAGAGCTTCGCCTTCAGGCCTAAGCTGCCTTGTCGGCTCCGTCTGCTCGCTACCCGGACTAACTCTCTTCCGTTCGTGTCGTCCGTCCGCAAATCCGCTGTCAGTTTAGGGAGGGGGTTCTGCGTGCACTTTGTTTGCTTATTAACTTATTTACCCCCTTCACCAACCCTATATATTACTCTGCATAATAAATACATAATTATTGAAACAAATAATAACCCTGCAACATTACCTACAGAAGATGGAATATTAGCAAGAATTGCAGATTTTGCTTGAATAACCTCTGCCGCTGCATAAATTGTTCCTTGAGTTTGTTCTACAACAGAATCCGAAATATTTAAAAGCGACCACTCCAAGCCGTCAGGCATTTTAGATGCAAAATTAAAAATCACACCGGCAAGAACAAGCGCTATAGTTCCCATAAAATAAGAAAATTTCTTTATATCAACAAATTTTGCTACAACTAAAACTGCGCCGGTTACAATCCCTTCAACAATACCTATAGGAAAATGTATTCCCTGCATTAAAAGAGCAAAATCAGCTATTCTTCCAGAAATCGAACCAGATAAAACGCATTCTATCGCAACAGCTATAGAACCAAGCTGGAGAGCAGCAACCGAAGCTAACAAAGCGCCAGAAAACATTCTTTTTCTATCTGCAAGCGGCTTATACAAAAAGGGATATGCAACAAAACAAGCAAGAAAAGCCATATTAAAAATATTACATCCCAAAGCCAACAATCCTCCGTCTGCAAAGAATACTGCTTGTACAAGAAGAATTGCACACATCGCAAGAAATGCAGCATAAGGCCCTAATAGAGCCGCCAAGAGAATTGCACCTACAATATGGCCGCTTGAACCTGTTTGAGGAATTGCAAAATTTATCATTTGTAAACCAAATACTAATGCTGTTAAACTTACGGCAGGCAATATTTTGTCTTTTGTAAAATCTTTTCTAGCCTTCTTTAAAGCATAAAAAGCCGCAACACCTGCTGCTGCCAGCATCGGGATTCCTGTTACAGGACATATAATTCCATTACCTAAATGCATAATTATTCTCCTTTCCTATCTATCAGCATAACTCGTAAAATCGGGCTTGCGTATGCTCTTTTACCGGCGCCATAACCCATTTTACTTATTATTATTTCATCCGGCAGCTTTTCTCCAGTATATAAGGAAGCTGCAATTGCTGCACCTGTCGGCGTAACCATCTCTCCATCATTATCACTAATCCTAATCGGAAGTTTATATTTTTCTGCTATTTTACACACAGCAGGCGCCGGAACAGGTAATCTTCCATGAGCACATTCTACATATCCTTGCCCCTCCGTAAGAGTTGAAAAATAAACTTTATCAGGGCTCAAATCATCATATAATACTGCAAAACTCACAATATCCGCTATAGAATCTATTGCTCCTACTTCGTGAAAATGTATTTCATCTAACTCTTTACCATGAACTTCAGCTTCAGCCATTGCTACAATTTCAAAAATCTTTTTTGCCAGCTCCTTGGCACTATCACTCATATCGGCTGTTTCAATAATATTATTAACATCATGAAGATTCCTATGTATATGATGGTGACACTCCCCGTGATGGTGATGCTCTGGAGGAAGAATTACGTTAAAATCCGTTGTCATAATAGAATTTATTGGCTTTTTTGTTATCTCATATTTAAATTCGTTCTCAAGCTTCATTGAATTTAAAGCTCTCACAAGTTTTTCTCTTGAAGCGCCCAAATCCAATAATGCTCCTACAGACATATCACCCGATATTCCAGATTTGCATTCAAAATATAAATCCATGGTTCTCTCCTATGTAGTTTATAAGTTTAATCTTTGAGAGGAATTTTCATTCACACCTCACATTGTTTTTAATATTTATTACTTGCAATTTTTTTATTTATTTGCGCAGCGCTATAACCAGCATTAAACCCATTATCGATATTAACAACCGTCATTCCTTCAGCACAGGAGTTAAGCATCGTAAGCAGAGCTGAGACCCCTTTCAGAGAAGTCCCATAACCAACAGAAGTCGGCACCGCAATTACCGGGGCATCAACGAGTCCTGTTATAATACCGCCCAAAGCACCTTCCATGCCGGCAACAGCAATAATTACATTTGCTCTTCTTATATCATCAATCTTATCAAAAAGCCTATGTATTCCAGCTACTCCTATATCATAATACTTTGAAACATTGCTTCCATAAAACATAGCTGTTTCAGCAGCTTCTTCTGCAACAGAAATATCGCCTGTGCCGCCAGTACAAATTGCAACTTCGCCAATTTTTTCTACAGGATTTTTTATAAGCGCTAAAGTTCTTGCTTCACTATTATAATAAACATTTTCAAACTCTTTTTGTACTGCCTCGGCTTGCTCCTTAGAGACACGAGTGCCCAGTACATTCTGCCCCTGTTTATGAAATTCTGAATAAATCTTTACAAGCTGCTCCACTGTTTTACACTCACAAAATACAGCCTCTGAAAACCCTCTTCGTTTTTGTCTTTCTATATCTAGTTTTGCAAAATCTATATCAATATATTTATTCATAAAGCTATTTTAACCCATAAGAGTAACTCTTAGTCAAGTTATTTTTAGCTTATTTACATTAAAGTTTTCTTGTGATGTAATTATAGCACAAGTTGCTTTTAAGGTTTTTATGAAAAGATTTTATATTTTTATACTTTTAATATTTTCAATAACAGCTGCACCAGTAATCGCTAAAGAGAAAGTGTTTGAGCCGCAAAAACATATTGAATACATAAATCTAGAATGGTGGAAACGTTTTGAGGATGAAAATTTAACACAAAACCTTTTAAAGTTATATGAAAATAACTATGACATAAAGAACTTAGCATTAAAGGTTAAAGAAAATGAGCAGCTTGTAAAAATGCAATTTGCCAACGAACTTCCAACACTTTCGTTATCTGGTGATTTATCAAGGGATTTACGTGGGCCAATGCAGCAATACGGGAATATGAGAATACCTAACTATTCCCAATACAATTACCTTTTGCCCCTAACAGCTGCTTATGAAGTTGATATTTGGGGCTCCAACAGATTAAAAACCAAAAGTGTAAAAGAACAACTCGAAATAGTTAGGCAGGCTGAGCGTGCTACATATATAGCGCTTACATCTGACTTTGCAGCAGATTACTTTAATTTAATTAAAGCCGATAAATTTTTAGAAGTTCAAACTGAACTTATAGAAGCTCAAGCAGATATAGTTGACAAAACAGAAGATATGTATGAAATAGGCCTATGTTCTATAAATGAGCTTCTTTCTGAGCAAAAAATGCTTACAGCATTAAAAGAAGAAAAGAATAACCATTTAAAAAATCAGGAGACTTTATTAAACAGCCTGCGGGTTTATCTAGCTGATGCAAATGATAATATTAGAAGAAACAATTATGAAAAAATTGTTTTAATAAAAGGAATACCCGCACAATATAATGCCGAAATAGTATCATACAGACCTGATTATATGCAGGAAGAAAGCAATATTAAACGTATAGGCTTTGATGTTAAAGTTGCCAAAAGAGAATTTCTCCCAAAATTTGTAATCTATGGACAAATAGGACTAAATGCATATCATCTTGACTCATTATTTAATGCGGCCTCACAATTCTTCAATGCAGGCGTTTTGCCTTCTATGGATTTATTTTCTGGGGGAAGAAAACTGGCTCTTTTAAGATATCGGAAATTTGAATATGAAGAGGCTCTTAATAGCTACCAAAAAACAATTCTTGAAGCGATAAAAGAAATAAACACAGGTCTTATAGAATATAAAACCGCTGCTGAAAATTATGAAGAAGCGCTAAACAGGTTAAGAATGCAAGAAAAAATATATTCGCTAATGCTCGATAAACACAAAATAGGAGCCTCTAGTGATTTGGATGTATTATATGCAAAGGAAGCTTTTCTTATGGTAAAAAAAGAAGAAATATCAGACAAAATTAACACCATAATTGCTGCTATTGGTTTGTATAAATCTGTCGGCGGCATTGATTTATATAAACTAAATGATAACCTATAAAATCACCTTAAGACATAGTTCATCTAGTATATTTACAGGTTTAATCCCCAAGCGGTCTTGATTTAATGCTTCTTCTACATATTTTATATGCTTAATAAAAATAGGGCTCTTAGGATTTGCTTTCAAAAGAGCAAGCATATAATTTTGAATCCCTTCTAAAATAGATTTTAAAGGATATTCTTTTGTCAAATCCATAAGACGCTGTGAAATATCAAACGCATCTTTTCTTGCAAAGCTCAAATATTCAGTAAAAACACCATCTATTATTAAATAATCATAATTAATTTTTTGTATTGCGGGTACAAAAAAACATTGCGAACGAGAAATTATTGTCGACAAAACGTCATCAATATATCTTGTTAAAAAGATAAAAGTGACACCTGGCTGAGGCTCTTCTATAATTTTAAGTAAAGAATTTGCCGTTTCTGCCTGAAAATTCAATGGATTAAGCCCGCAAATATTACCTTCACTATCCCTGTCGCAGAATATAAATACTCTGTGATAATCAGATGCTGAGACTAAATTTTCTTTTATCTTCTGCGCTTGTTTTATAGAAATTACAGTCTTAGACTCATCATCTTCTGGTTTGTTATCCAGCCTTGAATATGTGAGTACAGCAGGATGCGAATTTTCTCTAATCCATTTACAATTTAAACATTCACAATCATCCGTTTTATCTTCTTTACAATTTAGAAGCCGTGCAATTTCTTTAGCCAGCGTATACTGAGCCTCCAAATCACTTCCATAAAACAAAATACTTTGAGGAAGAGCGTTATGCTCACCCGCCAGAGCTTTCGTAAAATAATCGGTTAAGAACGGATATTTATCTGATAATAGCACACTCCACCTCCGAAACCATATCCACCGACTCTGCCGATTTTATTTTATATTCAACTTCAAAAAGATTTTCTTTTAACTTTACTAAATCCCTTAAACTTGTATGTCGCAGCTTTTCTAAACTCTGTTTTACAACAAACTCGTGCTGCCCAGTTAACTTAGATAGCTCAGCAGGAGAAGCTGAAGAAGATTTTAATTTTAGAATAATCCATTTTCTGAGCATTGTCTGTACTGCCGCTAAAATCTCAAGAGGATGCTTCTTATCCAAAAGCCTCTGAAATTCAAGCAGTGCCTTATCTTTTTCGTTCTTCATAATAAGTTCGGTTAAATTAAACAAATCCTGATTAGATATACATATTTCACCAACCATTTTAGGTGTAATAACAGTTTCTGGATAAGCAACCAATTTGAGCTTATCGAGTTCAACATCAAATTCTCTTAAATTATTCCCTATTTGTTCAATTAGAAGCTGAGCAGTATCATCTTTTACTGTTAATCCCTTGTTCTTTGCCAGCTTTTTTATCCAGGCCGAAATTTCTGCTATCTTATATGTTTTAAACGTAGGAAACTCTCGTGCATTAAACTTAGACAAAATCTTATACAACTTCTTTCTTGAATCCAACTTTTTACCTTCATTCCTCGGAAGCCGTACCACAAACACTATATCTAAAGTTTCTGGGTTATGTTTCAGAGCATCCTCTATATCCTCAAGCTCTTTGTCATCAAAGAAATTTTTATTGGATAAAAAATAATCCTCCGCATTGATGACAATAAGCATATCACCAAACATCATCGGAGGCGTCCTTAAGGCAGTTATTAAATCTTGATACGAGGGATTATCTAAAACCTGATAACTCATAGACTTAAAATCAGGATTCAATTTAGAACTCATATTAGAAAGTTCAAGTTCTATATTGTAATCTTCATCCCCGTAAAAAAAATATACAGCCATACAAAGATTATACAATAAAAAATCTTAATGATTCAAGCTTAGAACGACTGGCAAAAAGATATAGTGCCTTGCGTTTAGTAACAGCATCTGTCGTTTCTTCCTCGTTATTTTGAACAACTTCTTCTTTATTTAAAACTTCATCTAGCATAAACGTTCTCCGCAATACTCCTAAGCCGCCTCAGTCTGAACATATTTTGCCGATTTGGCAACAACTCCGTAACAGACCATGGTTAACCTCTTATTCAAAGCCATCATAGTTTTGAAATTGTTTGCAGAACAATTCATCGCACTCATAATATCATCTGCTGAAATCCTAGACTGCAAACCATCCGCATCGTGGTTATCAACTTTTTCCTGCGCATACTTCTCAACCAATAATTTGTCAATAAAATCTCTTGCTCCAACAGCCATAATTTTTCACTCCTTATATTTATGTGAT
>CALUSJ010000070.1 GCA_944323405.1 Candidatus Gastranaerophilales bacterium | reverse complement strand
AGGTTGAGGAGTTTAGAGGTTTAGAAGTTGAGAAGAAGTTAAAGAATATTCTTATTTTGAACCTTGTTTGCTTATTAACTTATTTACTTATTCACCTATTCACTATTCACTATTCACTAGTCACCTAAACTCTAATATTTTTGTATTTTAGATTAAACTGTAATAGTTAATACTCAGCTGGATTGCTTCGTCCTAATCGTCCTCGCAATGACAGGAAGTCAGGCGGTGCTTGCTCTACGCCCTTATTTGCTTATACACCTATTCACTATTCACCCTCAACCTCTAAACCCTAAAATGCTCTCCTCACCCTTCACGCTTCACCCCTCACCTTTTCACTAATCGTCCTCGCAATGACAGGAAGTCAGGCGGTGCCTGACCTACAACTAAACATCTTCTTCAGTATCAGTAGCAAATATAACAATAGAGCCCTGTTCTATTGGAACTTCTGCCCATTTGTAAGCTTCTTCAAGTGTTTCAAAATAAACTTTTGTTCCAGGAAAAAACCGATATCTCCTGCAAATGCCTCTAGAGATTCTACGACTGTTACATAATACATAATTCACTCCTTATCGCTTATGATTAATTACAATTATATTATAAGACATATTTAGTTTAATTTGTATTATAATTAAATCATGAAACATTTTCTTACTGGCAGTATAAAAACTAATTTATCAGGGCTTGAAAAGCTTATTGAATTAAGTTATCTTGAACCTGAAGATAAATTGATAGATATTGATATGAATAGTCTTAAATTTTTAGATGCCAATTTAATATCTGTTTTGGCAGCAATTTTATTTCAAAAATATTGGGATGGGTATATTGTAAAGTTAAGTAATATTAGGCCTAAAATTAGATATATTTTTGAACGAAATCATTTTTTTCCTTCTGATGATGAAACATTTAATCCAAATGAAACAGTTATGGAATTTAAAGTTTTTTCCCCTGATAGCGAAAATGAATTTATAAAATACATAAATGAGCAATTATTAGATAAATCTCAATTTCCTAAAATGGCAGATGGATATAAAAAACAAATTCGCAGTAAAATACAAGAGCTTTTTGCAAATGCAGTTGAACATGGGAAAGCAAAGCATATATATTGTTGCGGGCAACATTTTCCACAGAAGGGGGTAATGAATTTTACAATAGTAAACTTAGGTACAACAATACAAGATAATGTAAATAGTTATCTGAATGACACATTAGATGCATCAACCGCTATCGAATGGGCATCTAAAGAAGGCCATTCTACTGCTGCATCAGAATCTAATCCGACAAGAGGTTTGGGGTTGTCATTATTACAAGATTTTATTGTGCAAAATAATGGAGAACTCAGCATATTGTCAGATAAAGGCTTTTGGTGTATAAAAGATGAGAAATCGTATTCGCAAGAGATAGAAAAAATTTTTTTAGGAACTATAATAAATATAGTAGTTAATGTAAATGACCCTAAAGAATATGGAATACCATTTATAAGAGAAATAGAAGAACTTTTTACAAATAAATCCACTTAGGAGATGTTATGAACATAATTAATATTAAACATGAAATAAACAAAAACGATGCAATCAGTGCAGAGGATGGCAAGTTAATATTTGAAAAAATTAAATCATTTATAGATACGCAACAAGAAGTAATTGTTGATTTTGAAGGCATAGATCTTGTATTATCTACATTTTTAAATCCTGCAATAGGACAATTATACTATTTGTATGAAAAAAATGTTGTTAATACATTCTTTCACTATAGAAACTTGGTGGATGTTGATGAACAAACTCTTGATAGAGTAATTCAAAATGCTCTTAATCAAAAAGAAAATAAACCTTCTATAAATAAAGGATTAATTGATGGCTAGAATTTTCAATATAAATCAATATAAACCTAAAAAGACGGATGAATTTTTATTTGATACAAATGTATGGATTTATATCACTATACCAGGTTTATCGTATGATGAAAATTTACCACAAATTTATTCTAATTTCTTTGGTTCTATAAGGAATTCAAAAGCTAAAATCTTGACATCATTTGTTATAATATCTGAATTTGTAAATAGATATTTAAGAAACGAACTAAAAAAGTATAATACGAAACATAGTTCTGACATTTCATATAAAGAATTCAAGAAAAAACAAGAATATGAAAATGGATATAAGTACATTACAGGTATTGTAAATGATGTTATACTCAAAAATAGTGAAATTGTTACAACTCCTAATGAAATAATTGAGCAAGATGCAGAAGTATATAATTACAATAAAAATTGTGATTTGAATGACAATTATATAATTGAACTTTCAAAATACTATGAATGTTTTTTAGTTTCAAGTGATAGATTTATGACAAACTCTACTGCAGATATAGACGTGCTGTATGCTTAAGTTTATAAATTAATTTCTAAATAATTATTTCTTGCATAAAGCCGGTAGGATGTAGTAAATCTGCGATTTACCACATCAAAACATTTGCTAATTTGAATTATTCATAATCTAAATCTACATTTTTATTATTGTTGAGAATATATTTTTTTATTGTAAAAGAACGCATGGTTTGATTTCATGTTCCACATGGTTTGATTTTTTGGGGCAACTTGTTCTTTAAATTTTCTACAGTCTATTTCTTGTTTTTAATCTAAATTATTCATTAGCCCTGCATTTT
>CALUSJ010000069.1 GCA_944323405.1 Candidatus Gastranaerophilales bacterium | reverse complement strand
CAGGATATTATGCCTCCTACTGATATTCAGTCTGCTATGGAAAAACAGATGAAGGCGGAAAGAGACAGACGTGCAGCTATTTTAGAGGCTGAAGGTTTAAAGAAATCCGCAGTACTTAAAGCCGAAGGGGAAAAGGAAGCTGCTATAAACAGAGCCGAAGGTGAAAAACAGGCTAATATTTTAAGAGCAGAAGGTATTGCTCAAGCTAGAATTCTTGAAGCTGATGGTGAAAAAGAAGCTATTCAGAGAATTATAGGAGCTTTAGCCGATAAAGGGCAGCCTGATAAGTACTTAATAGCAATGAAATATCTGGAGACAATGAAAACTATTACAAGCGGAAAAGACAATAAAATTGTTTACATGCCATATGAAGCTACAGGTATTCTAAGTTCTGTTGACGGTATCAAGCAAATGTTTGATTCAAATAAGTAATGCTTGTAAAAACCTTTGGACTTATGGTATGATTAACAGACAAAGAATAGTTACAAGTAATGAAAGGAGCTTATCCTATGTCTAAATTAAAAATATTTTTATTAATGATGGCATTGACTACAACATCAGTATTTGCATACAATTTTGACAAAACATTGCCTCTTCCAGGTAAAACTATAACAGATTCAAAACTCCAGGCAGAGGCTATGATGCCGATTTATTATTACTCACTTAGAGTTGCAGAACCTGGCTGTCAGGATTTTAAGATTGCAAATACAGAAGTAAGCAAAGCAAAAGCAAATAATACTTGGAATGAGATTTGGACAGTAAAAGCTTGTAAAACAACGGCTAAAATTCCTATTATTTTTAACCAAGATGCAGACGGTACTTACTATTCAATCGATTATATGAATGTAAAAGTTGCTAAGTAATTATAAACCAATAGTTCATAATAAAAGCACGCCTTATTCTAAGCGTGCTTTTATAATAAAAAGGAGAGTTAATTTGGATATAGAATTCGGAACCGACGGTTGGAGAGCCGTTTTAAATAAAGACTTTTCACCTGAGAATGTAGAAAGAGTAACGCTTGCTATAGGTAAATATATAGCAGATAATTTCGGGTTTGATAAACCAATTCTTATCGGGTATGATCCGAGGAATAAAGCAGATACATTTTCTTTACAATGCGCAGAGTTACTAAAAAATAAAGGATTTAATGTATTTTATTCCTCAAGAGTTGTTCCGACTCCTGTTTTAGCTTATAATGCTCTTGCTCAAAATGCTTGCGCAATAATGTTTACAGCCTCCCATAATCCGCCTGAATATTTGGGAATGAAATTCATACCCGACTATGCAGGCCCTGCAACAAGTGATATTACTGATGAAATTGTTTTAAATATCGATAAAGTATTTGAAGGGAATACTGGCGGAAGCTTGCATAAAATAGATTTTGCAAATAAATATTACGGGCATTTAGAAACTATAATTGATTATGATTTAATAAGAACTCTCAAAACAAACATTATTTTTGACGGTCTGTATTCCGCATCTATCGGGTATTTTGATAAGATTTTGGGAAATGAAAACATTTCATATATTTCTCTGCATATGTATCATGATAAAAATTTTGGAGGCGGGATGCCTGATCCTAAGCCGGCATTTTTAAAAGAGTTGATAACAAAAGTCAAAGCAGAGCCAAATTCTATCGGGCTTGCGAATGACGGCGATGCTGATAGATTTGGGGTTATAAATGAAAGAGGAGAGTATGTTTCGCCAAATGAAATTATAGCCATATTGCTGAAACATTTGCTTAAAAAAGGTTTGCAGGGAGCTGTTGTAAAGACTGTAGGTTCAAGTCTGCTGATAGACAGGATTGCAGAAAAACTTAATGTTCCCGTTATAGAAACTGCCGTTGGTTTTAAACATGTCGGTGAAGCAATGAGAAAAAACAAGGTTATAATCGGCGGTGAAGAATCTGGAGGTTTGAGTATTGAAGGGCATATTCCCGAAAAAGACGGCCTGCTTGCAAATCTTCTCATATTAGAAGCAATGGCTAAATCTGGAAAGTCACTTATTGATTTGCAAACAGAGATTTATGAACTTGCAGGGTGTAAATTTTACACGGATAGAGTTGATTTGAGACTTGATAATAAAGAAAAAATTAGCCAAATTCTGAAAAAAATAAAAAATTTAACCTGCATTGGAGAAAATAAAATAACCTCTATTGATACAAAAGACGGGGTTAAACTAATGCTTGGTGAAACAACCAAAATACTTGTTCGCCCGAGCGGCACAGAACCTCTATTGAGAATTTACTTTGAAACTGATTCACCTCAGAAGCTTGCAGAATTGAAAAAAATCAATTTGATAAATTAAATATACAAAATACTGCATTGCTAAGATTTACAAAAAAAAGATGTATGCTACAATTGAATATATAATAGGGATAAGCCGAAATGAAACTATCAATAAAATCTTTTATGCCTTTAGCAGCAGGCAGCCTGCTTGGTTTGGCATCTTGCAGCCAGGTTGAAAACAGAGCAAAAAATTATATTAATGAAACTAATCGTTCACAAGCTGAATATGAGAATATAGTCAGCGGTGATGTTTCAAGAATAAAACAATCGAGATTAGATTCTTTAGCATTTAGAGATATTTTTAATTCTACCGAAGCAGCAAAAGATTCTGCTAAAGTTGAAGAATTCAATAAAATTGCTTCACGAATACGGCAGAAACCAGAAAAGACGACAAGATGGAGTATAATAAGTTCTATAGACAACAGCCTTATTCAAGAAGGAATTTCTACAGAAGAACTCAAAAATATCAGACGCAAGACTCCGATATTCCAAGATGATTTGGTTAGAATCAATATGCGTCAGCATTATGCCGATAGCTGGGCTTATAAAAATTTCTTTAAAAAAATTGGAATAATGAATGACAGCATTAATAAGAAATGTAATGAAGTTAGTAAAAAAATTCGTCCTTGAATAAAATAAAAAAAGCCGATTCAAGAATCGGCTTTTTTTATTAACTAACCTCTAATATTGAGTTCCTTAATAAGACTTCTGTAACCTTCAAGGTTCTTTTCTTTCAAGAATGAAAGAAGTCTTTTTCTCTTACCAACCATCATTAAAAGCCCGCGTTTTGTTGCGAAGTCTTTTTTGTTAGATTTCATATGTTCAGTAAGTTCAGAAATCTTTTTAGTTAACATTGCAATCTGTACTTCAGCAGAACCAGTGTCCTTTGCATTAGCACCAAATTTTTCAATAATTTCTTGTTTGTTCTTTAAATTCATAGTTCTTTCCTTTTCTTTTTTGCACCTTAGCCAAGCAAATATCTAATAATGCGACAATTTAATGATAGTCATATCCGTTTAGTATTTACTTCCACCGGGCACGTACGAGTGACAAATTGGCGTAAGCACTCTACAGGGGCTAATATACAATAAATATATTTGAAAATCAAGCGTTATTTTATGCACAAATTTCTTGTATTTATGCTATAATTGAGTAGGAGAAAAAGATAGTGACATTATTAACAATTCTTACTGAACCTGCAATTCTAATCATTACGGCTGTTTTTTTATTTTTTATAATGACAGTTTTTAGAAACTACACCAAAGTTGAAACAAATCTAAAATCTGTTTATGAGTTTTTGAAATCCCTAAATAAAAAGGAACTCTCTTATAGATTTCAAGAACTCGACAAATATATGAATTCTAACAGCTTTACATCTACAGCCTGGGAAGACTTTAAAAAAGCATTGATTTTCCCAGAAAAGCTTTTCGTTGCGTCTCAAAGCGTAAAGAGTTCTGGAGATTTTAACGCTGAGATATATCTTACAATAGATGCATCTTATTTCTTTAATGAAGAGACATTAGTTTATTCAAAGATTAACCACAAGTTCATACAAACAATGCCTACTCTGTTAACTGGATTAGGCCCGTTTTTCACTTTTCTAAAAATGGCAATTGCTTTTACTCAGGTTAATTTTTCCTTGGATGAGAATGTTGGGAATTCTCTGAATGCTCTTATTGCTAATATTCAAATTGCAGCTTTATGTTCGGTATTTGCGGTAGGATTTTCACTTCTTTTCATGTTTGTTGAAAAAATAGTATACAACAAAACCTGCAAAAAATACTATTTGGCAATTCAAAAAGAACTTATAAGGCTATTCGATGTTGTGACTAGCGAGAAATTCCTTATAGATCTTGTGAAAGAATCTAAAATCCAAAACATAACTAATGAAAAACTTTTGAAAGCCCTTCCTAGTGACTTTGCAAAAGCTGTTGTTAAATCTCTAAATGAAACTACTGTACCGTATCTGGAAAATATATTATATAGTCTTAACAAACTTAATGAAACAACATCAAATAATTCAGGCGGTGACATTGTAGACAAGTTATTCTAAAAAGAGGATAAGCAATTGCGGATTAAGCTGCACAAGGATGATAATAATCAAGACAATATATTTTGGGTTACAATGACCGATTTAATGACTGCATTGGTTCTTGTATTTATCGTCTTGTTTTTTTATACATATATGACTAACTATTATCAAAAAATTCAAGGTAAAATGGAGCAGAAGAAAGCTAGCGAAGCTTTAGAACAGACTCTTAAAGAGCAGAATATTGATGCTAATATTGATGAAATAACAGGAGTTGTCAAAATTTCGGATCTTGAATTGTTTGATATAAACAGTTATGAACTTTCTGATAAGGGGAAAAAATACTTAGATAAGTTTGCCCCTGCATATTTAAACTCTATATTTTCTAATGATTATTTGAATGAAAATATTGAAAAAATTATCATTCAAGGTCATACCGACTCACAAACTTTCAAAGGTGAATATTCAGAAGATGAGCAATACATGAAAAATATGGAACTTAGCCTAAAACGTGCGTTTTCAGTTGCTAATTATATGACTAATACGCCTTATAATAAATCAAACGGAAATCGGCTTAGAAAAATGATAATTGTAGAAGGGGCGAGCTTCTCGAACCCTGTATTAATAAATGGCAAAGAAGACTACAACAAAAGCCGCAGGGTAGAACTAAAAGTAATTTTAAAAAATACCCCGAACGAGCAAAAATAAAAACTGTTCAGTAACTTATCCTTTTACCCCTTGTGCGCCAGACACAATTTCTACAAGCTCTTGAGTAATAGCTGCCTGACGAGCTTTATTGTAGTCAATTGTCAGAGTATTTATCATTTCTTCAGCGTTATTTGAAGCAGCTGACATCGCTGTCATACGGGACGCAAGCTCACTTGCGTTTGCTTCCAGAAGCGCTTGATAAATAGTATTTGAAATATACATAGGAACAAGCTGCTGTAAAACACCGTGCGGTGACGGCTCAAATTCCATAACAGGATCTATTTCATGTGTTTCTGCTTTTTCTATTTTTACAGGAAGAATTTCCCAATCCTGTACACTATAAGACATCATATTATTAAAACGTGTTGTTATAATATCTATTCTGTCAATATTTCCATTAA
>CALUSJ010000068.1 GCA_944323405.1 Candidatus Gastranaerophilales bacterium | reverse complement strand
CAGCTGGATTGCTTCGTCCTAATCGTCCTCGCAATGACAGGAAGTCAGGTAATGCTTGAGCTATGCCTTAGCAGGGTTGAGGAGTTTAGAGGTTTAGGAGTTGAGAAGAAGTTAAAGAATATTCTTATTTTGCACCTTGTTTGCTTATTAACTTATTAACATATTTACTTCTTTAACCCTTTAGTTTTTGTCAGGCAATGCCTGACCTACTACTTCTCAACCCCTAAACCCTGCTATGGCTGTAGGCCTGGCACTGCCTGACTTCCTGTCATTGCGAGGACGATTAGTCCGAAGCAATCCAGCTGGTTATTAACTATTACATTTTGATCTAAAATATAGTAATACAAATCATGCCAATCGGGATTATTCTATTCAAGAATATATACATAATATTGTCTGTTATTCATAAGTAAATAATATCAAAATATTAGAGTTTAGGGGGATTAGGGAATAGGTGAAGCGTGAAGGGTAATTAGTTAGTAGAACAGGCAATGACAGAGGTTTGTTATTCATGAATGAATAATATCAAAATGTAATAGTTAATAGAAAGCTGGATTGCTTCGTCCTAACCGTCCTCGCAATGACACTACACGGCCTTAGCAGAGTTTAGAGGTATAGAAGAAGTTAAAGAGTATTCTTATTTTGTACCTTGTTTGCTTATTAATTTATTTACTTATTCACCTATTCACTATTCACTATTCACTATTCACTAGTCACCTAAACTCTAATATTTTTGTATTTTAGATTAAAATGTAATAGTTATTAATCAGCTGGATTGCTTCGTCCTAATCGTCCTCGCAATGACAGGAAGTCAGGCATTGCCGGATCTACACCCTTATTCACCTATTCACTAGTCACTATTCACTAGTCACTAGTTACCCTCAACCTCTAAACCCTAAAATGCTCCCCTCACCCTTCACTAGTCCACAAAACACTCGACCCGATAATATTATATATTAATTCAATTTCACAACTTCATAGTGTTGTGATTGCTTCTTGAATGCACCGCACACATGATGTAAAGTTTTGTAAAAATTTTCATAAAAATAGCAATTTTTTGATTTTCAAAACGTTATTATAATTAAAGAGGTAATAATATGGCAGATTTATCAGTAAATAGTCTTGAGAATTATCCAAAATATCAAATAGACAATTCATTCGGCGGGAATGTCCGTAGAGTTGAAGGGACTCCTTATCAGTATCAGGGCCCGACTACTGGTTCTGTAGAGACAGCTTCTGGGTATTCATCTCGTGCCGTTGATAATTTCCCCAGATTAACAAAAGTAGATTATGAAGAAAATATTCCTGCTCAAGCGGGGTATGGGCCTAGTAAATCTCATTTTTCTTGGATTGGATAATTAAATCAGTTATATATCAAAAAAGTCAGGCATTGCCTGACTTTTTCGATATTCCATAATTATATCAAAATTTGTGTTCCAAGCATTATTCTGTGGGAATCTTTTGCTGCGTCGTTTTGACAGAATACATAATTCAGAATCAATCTTAATCCCTGCCCTTTTATAAAATAGTTTAAACCGACAGAGTATTCTCTTTGATTATTATGTGCGATTTCCCTATTAGGATCAAATTCATCATACCTTGCAAGGATTTGGAGTTTTTTCGTTAGCATATATCCTAGGGTTGTATAAAATCCGCTAGCGTGTGTATCAACAGAATATCCAGCTGGTCCGTTATAGCCGTTTGCCTGTGCCCATTCAAAATTTGCCATAAACCTTTTGTATTCATATTGAATATGGGCACCGACTACACAAAAGTTATTGTTTCTATGACCTGCATCCATACTCCCGCCGACAAGTAATTTCCCATATCTGCCATCTGTTTTACCAAGAGGTTTTAAATCAACTCGGCCTATGAATTCAGCACCAGGAAAAAATTCCTGAAAATATGTATCTGAAGAATACACACCGAAATCATAACCCAAAAGGCTGTAATCACCGCTAATTCTTGCACCTAGCTTACGTACAGTACCAAAGTTTCTTGATATCTGTGATCTTGCAATAAATGGTAATACAAACGGGCCGTATGCGCCTTCCATACCGACTGGCGGACGTGTATGGCCTACCATAATCCTATGATGCGGAATCTTATTTGTTGCAACATACATATCAGCAAAAAGGTTTTGAACAAAATTTCTTTCCGAAAATGGTGAAATATTAATCATTACACGAAAATCACCGTTATTGTTCTTTAGGAAACCATCAAATCCGACATTTATTGTATTAATATCATAATGGTTTGTTGTATGTTCTGCTCCCATGCTGCCTTCAGTAAATTGCAGACCTATATCCCCATTATAACCTGCCCATAACTGAGTCCTGTCCCAAATAGAGTCCTCGTCAAATTTATGAGTAAATACATCTTTTAAAAGATAATTCGGAGCATCATATTTATCAACCTCAAGATGATAAATATCCTGAAGCTTTTCTTTCAAAGTTTTTTCTTGAGGAATTTTTTCCGTGCTAATCGATACTGCTTGAGGAGTATTTTCTGCAAGCTTTAAACCATCATCGCTGAATAAACTATAATAATTTTCGCTATATTCTGATTCCGTGTTTATTTCTTCATTATCCAGAATCTCTTCCAGACTAATTTCTGCATACTCATCATTTTTTCTTTGTTGATTTTGAGCTGCACGAGCTGGAGTAATAAGTATTAAAGCCAGTATTAAAAGTAAAATCTTCTTTTTCATAACTACATTCTATATATATTAAATAGAAAAGACCAATCTTCCAATATGATTGGTCTTTTTTTTGTTTCATAACTAATTTTGATGTCTATGTTCTTCTCTTAAGTATGCTGTCCAGAAAATTAATACAACAAATACAAATGCGCCAACAATGTTTCCTAAGGTAACAGGAATAAGATTGTGGACAAAGAAACCTTTCCAAGTCATCGTTGCTAACTGATCAGGTGTCATGCCAGAAGCTGCTACGATTGAAGGGAAATGTTTCATTAAAATCCCGTTAGGAATAAAGAACATATTTGCGACACTGTGTTCATAGCCTGAAGCAACGAATGTCATAATCGGAAAGAATATTGCAAAAATCTTACCAATAACACGCTTTGATGTTGATGCCATAAAGATAGCTAAGCAAACCAACCAGTTACAAAGTATACCTCTAAAGAAGGCCTCGCCAAATGTTAAATTAATCTTTGAAAAAGCTGTTTGCATTGCTGTAACACCAACTGCATCACCGCCATTATGTCCCATTCCAGCTCCGTAAATTAAACCAGCAACAAGAATTGAACCTAAAAAGTTTGCTATATAAACAACAGTCCAGCTTCTTAAAAGTTTTAATAGGCTGATTTTCTTCTCTAAAACAGCAAATGTCATCATTACGTTGCCGGTAAATAATTCTGCGCCGGTTAAAGTAACCAACATAAGGCCTGTGGCGAATGTCATAGCCCCGATAAGCTTTGTAAAACCCCAGCCCATATTTGAATCACCTGTCATGACTGTTAATGATACTTGCGCACCAAATGCGATAAATGCACCGGCCGCTATTGCTAATGTAAACATTTTTGTTTTGCTGTAATCTGCTTTTCCAGTCATTACATTATCACTAATTTCGTGCACTGTAGCACTCGGTGTTAAGCTGTCTATTGTAGAAATAACTTTTTCTTCTTCCATTTTCTTTTCTCCTTTGAAATCGAATTTTAAATTTCCTTTTCTCTCTTTTTTTGCTCTGTAGAATTAATTTATTTTACAGTAGATTAAAACCTACCTTACACGACCTTGCGGCTATTCTTGCAAGGCTATGAGCTAAATGTTTTACTATTTATATAAAAAGCTTTAAATGTTCTTATTACTTAAAACAATGAATATCATTGTCTAAATCCTTATTGATAATATCACTTGAAAAAATGATTTCAAGTAGGAAATTTTTTATAGAAACAGTTTATAACCAACAACTTTTCATGCTAAGTAATTTAATATTGCGCCGCCAATTTCTTCATTAGGATCAAAGTTACAGTTTTGCGGCGGTGAAATAGTGTTTCTTATAAGCATTGAACAAAGTGGCCCAAACGCATCTGGAATTTTAGTTTTACGATATATTCCCGCCAAAAATGTCTGAATATTGGGAGAAGTTGTGTTGTTATATTTTGATAATAACGGATAAAGTGAGGCTATTTTATTATTTGTTTCTTTATTATTTTCATCAAGCATTAAATTCAGTGTATATAAATCTTCAAGAACTTCTTCTTCAGATTGCGGGTTTTCCAGTGATGTCTTAATTTCTGAATAAGATTTATGCTCTTTTATATCAAATACACAGTAATTTCTATATTGATTTGGATATGATACAGCCATATCAAAAGTTTATACTAAAAAAAATGAAATATAAAGCTCCAGTAACAAGAGCAGGAACATATGGAAGATAGTTCCTATTCTCTTCCTGTCTTATATTCTTAAGTATTGATATTGAAAGAAAAATCCCCAGAAAAATTAAAATTCCCATCATCCAATAATTCATCAGCAATTTATAATACACTAGCACACTCAAAATAAACAATACAGATAAAATGCAAGTCAATTTATTATTGTTTTTGTATTGGTTATATAAAAACACCGGCAAAATAAAAAACATTGACGCAATAAGCCCATATAATAGAATCCAAAATATATTTTGGATTCCAAATAGTGCGCCAAGTGCTCCTGCAACATATGTATCAGCTTCTCCCATAGCTCTTGTGCTTGCAAATACATAACCAAGCCTTGCTATGACTTCAAGAATAACAACTCCAGCTGCTAAGCCTAAAATTGAACCAATAAAGCCTTCTAATCCAGTTTGGATAAAATTATATAAAATCCCTGAAATACCAATTGCTATTGCAATATTACAATCAACGAGCTTCTCTTTAATATCTGTTACCGTCATTATTATAAAACCTGAAATCCAGAAAATAACAAATAATGTTTTCCAAGTTAATCCAAATTTAAGAAACGAAACCGCAAAAAAGAACATTGTTAAAAGCTCTATTATAGGATACTGTATGCTGATTTTTTCTTTACAAAAATAGCATTTCCCCTTAAGCAAAATATATGACAGCACAGGGATATTATGCCACCAATAAAGCTTATTTTGACATTTTGGACATTTTGAAGGAGGAAAAACGATGCTTTCATTGCTTAGTGAACGTAATATTACAACATTAAAAAAACTGCCTAAGCATAGCCCTATTATACATACCCAAAATAATATATAGTATCTAAATTCCACTGAAATTATCCCCATATTCGTCTGCAAGCATTTTATATAAAAGACTAAAGGCTTTTTTGAACTTTCTTGAAATCTGCATTTGTGATAAATTTTTTCTTTCTGCAATATCTTTTTGGCTTAAATCTTCATAATAATATAATTTTATAAGATCTTGATATTCATCAGGAAGTTTCTCAATTACACCACGTAAAAGAATTTTCGTATCTTCAAGCTCTCTATATTCATTATAATTATTGTTAGCTAGTATTTCTTCATACCCCAGATTATCATTATCAGCCATATATATCTCTTCAAGTGATAATATAGATTTTCTTCTATCAGCTTGAACTGCACTATCAACTTCCTTCGGAGTAATTTTAAGAGCTTCTGCTACATCATCATTAGTAAGCTCGTTTAATTCTTTTAATGTCAGGTTTTTAGTGAAATTGTTAATACGGCAGGTGAGTTCTTGTACATGTCTCGGAACTCGGATAGTACTTAGTTTGTCTCTTAAATAATGTTTCATTTCACCAATAATGAAATAACCTGCATATATTTTAAAGTTATCATTCAAATCTTTTGAATATGTTTCAATCGCCTTTAATAATCCTATAGCACCTGCTTGAACCAAGTCATCAATAGGGTCAGTAGAACGTCTTGCAATAGTTCTAGCAATACGCTTTATTATAGGAAGCATTCTTGTAACAATAAGTGCCTTAGCCCTCGCTCTTCTATATTTATCAACGCTGGTATTGTATTCTATAAGCCACTCATCAATTAGTTTATAAGTATTATTTTCTTTTCTTATTTCTGTCATAAATTATATGTTAACACGACAAATATTTATTATCAATTTAAGTTTTTTATAAATAAAATATAATGTTTATAAGAAAATCAGCTATAAGCATATAAACTGTAGATAATACCGCCGCTCGTGTTGTAGATTCACCAACATCTTTAGCCCCGCCTCTGGTTTCATATCCTTGTGTTGCACAAACAAGTGCTATAAGAACCCCAAACACCATTCCCTTAAACAAACTTATGTAAATATCTCTTGTGCTTAACCATAACCAAACAGAGGTTATATATCTTGAAGGATGTAAATGTATAGTCGAATATGAAACCAAGAGCCCGCCGAGAATTCCAACAACTTCAGCAATTAAAACTACCATTGGAACAGTTATTGCCGCTGCTAAGATTCTTGGTGAAAAGTAGTATCCAACTGGGTTTACTTTTAATGTTTTTATAGCGTCAACTTGTGAAGTAACTTGCATATTAGCAATTTCAGCAGAAATAGCAGTACCAGCACGAGCACCAATTGCAAGAGCAACGAAACCCGGTGCAATTTCTCTTATCATAACAATCGCAATAGAGCCGCCTACATAAGCTTCTGCTCCTGACATAAGAAATTGTTTGGATACCTGTATTGCAATAACAGCAGCTGAAACGAACGCAATAACAAGCGAAATAATAAGTGAATCATAACTTATTGATGCTGCTTGAGCTATTACATGCTTAATTCTAGAGCGCCCTGTAATTAAATACAGGATGGAAATCCATAAATATTGCATACATTTTCCAAAAAAACTAATCATAAACAGGAGTACACCATTCCTTAAATTTTTCGACTTTACCTTTTACTACATCATAGTACAATGTCTGTATTTGTTTTGTTATTTTGCCGATTTTGCCATCAACTACTCGTCTATGATCAATGCTTTCTACTGGTACAATTTGTGCACCAGTACCACAACAGAAAACTTCATCAGCCAGATACAACTCTGTTCTGTCAATTTCTCTTTCTGCTACAGGAATACCAAGCTCGTGCGCAAGTTCTATTACTGTGTTTCTTGTAACACCAACTAGTATATCATTTGTAGTATTGGTAGTTGTTAAAACTCCATTAATAACAAGAAATATATTCATTGCAGAACCTTCTGTAACTTGTCCTGATTCCGATAAAACAACAGCATCATCAAAACCAGCTTCATGCGCATCTGTTTTTATTAGTGCAGAATTTGCATATGCTCCGCTTACTTTAGCTCTCGGTGGGATTGCATTATCCGATGTTCTCCGCCAATTAGAAACACATAATTTTAACCCAGCATCTGCATCAAAATAATCACCAAATGGTGTTGTAAATATTAAAAAGGAATCTTCATTATCTGTTAATGTCGGCCCTACTTTGATTGATGATTTATAAAGTGTCGGTCTTATATATACATCTGTTTTATATTCGTTTTTTCTTAACAAATCGCAGGTAATCTTACAATACTCTTCAAGTGAGTATGGGCTCTTCATCCACATTATCTTTGCACTTCTTAAAAGTCTTTCATAATGTTCTTTTACTCTAAAAGCATATAGCTGATTTTCATCTTTATTGTAGTATGCCCTTATTCCTTCAAAAACGGAAGTCCCATATAAGAATGCATGGGTCCTAACAGGCAAAACTGCCTTATCAGCTTCTATATACTCCCCGTTCATATACACGAATTCTGTCATTTAACCATTCTCCTATTGTATTTATTATACTACAATAGGAATATTTATCACAACATTACAAAAGAATTTTTTTTCTAAAACTATATAGAATTGAATAAGTCATACATAAATATGCAGCTATTTTAAAGAAACATATGATATAGTTACTACCACTGAAAAATAGATTTGCTGTGAAGCCGCAGATGAATGAGATTAGCAATATATAAGATGCTGTTAATAAGGTCTTTTTATAATTAATAAAATTAAAATTATTAAATTTTATAATAATATTTGCACTAATAAGGATTATTTCTGCTGCAAGCATTATATATGCAGCTTTTGCGGGTGTAAGATTAGCTAAATATAAATACAAAAGACAACATACTGCAGATATTACTACACCAAACAATGTTTCAATATATGTCTTATTATGCAAATGATATTTTATATTGATAACCTTCATCATCTCATGAGCAAATATTATTATTACAAATATTGGTAATAACTCTGTACACATGCTGTACTTGTTAGGCAGTATAATTCTTATAATATCATTTGTAAATAAACAAACTCCGCACAATAATGGTGTTAGAATAAATAAAAATAGTTGTAACAAACTAGTTATATATATTTTTATGCTTTTGTTATGCTCAAAGTTTTTGATTATAACAGGAAAGTTTACAAACATAAATAAGCTTGCGATAGGATTAATAGTGTTAGTAGCAAGTGTCCAGGCGATTCCTAAAACAGAAGTATTAAGATATTCTCCGCTGTTTTGAAATACAAGTTTTGGCGTATGGAAAAGTGCCCAGTAGCAAAAACTTGTTATTACTAGGGGAATAGAATATTTTAAGGTTTCAGTAAGAATTTTCTTACTGAACGAGAATTTTAAATATGATTTTAAGCCCAAAGAGCGGTAAATATATATGTCTATAAATACAATACTTAACAGCATTGAAAGAATTATTGAAGAAGCATTCGGCAGTAAATTTACCAAACCACAAAACCCTGCAATAAACAAAAATTGATATAAAATTATACTTCCAGTATAGAGCATATAATAGTTTTTTGCCCTTAGTATTTGATACAATGCCTGCCTTATACCGCAAGGAATTGCAAGAAGGATTGTCAAGCCAAAAATAGCATTTGTTACAGCAAAATTCGAGATTAAGATATTTTTAAATAAAAAATATAAAACAAAAATAATTATATAAACAACTACTGCTATCCAAAAAATAGATGATAGGAAGATTTCTTGTTTGTCTTGAATATCGTACTTTTCATAGAATCTAACAATAGCTTTTGCAATCCAGTCAAAGGATAGTGTACAAATTAGATTCAGAATTTGAAGCGCAATAAGATAAATACTTACTTCTTTAGTATTTAATATATGTGTAAAAAGCGGAATAATTAAAAAAGAGTTTAGTATCATTATTGCTCTTGACGGCAAATATTGCGCTAAACTCTTTAATATTAATGAATAATTATATACGAATTTTCTTTTTTCCACGATTAATAATCAAATTTGTACCCGTTACGCATAAAGTGCCCCAGACATCCGCCGTATTCACCAGTTGCACCACCTTCTAGACATCCATAAAATCGTTCTTGAATAAGAGCATCTATCTCAGCAGATGTTTTTTCTTTTTTTACTTCAGGAGTAAGTTTACTTTCGTCTACACTCCCATTATAATAAACCTTTGCACTCCATTTATCGTATCCAACTTTATTCGGTCCTTTTTTACCATTAACATCAAAATCTAAATCTAACGCCTGAGACTCATCTTCATCATAACTTGCTAAGGTGAAGACTGCGCCATCTGCTAGCTCAAAAGTATTGCCCTTAACAAACCATCTTGGAGTGAATAATGTATTTATTTGTGTAGCATATTGTTTAGCATAACAATCTTCTGATTTAGTACATTCTCTCACAACATTAAAATATTTTTTTACAAAATCTGCAGAATCAAAATCCATACCTGTTAGAACATTTGTATCATTATCAAGCTTATACAAATCAAGTGCTTTAGTAAACTGGGTATAGAACTTTCTTGTTTGAACTTCAAGCTGAGATTTAACAACATTTGTATTTAGTGCAGGCAATGTTATTGCGGCTATAACACCAATAACAGCCAGAGAAATCAAAACTTCTGCTATAGTAAACCCTCGCTTCATAATCATAATAAACCTCTCTCTTTATTTCTTAACTCATAAATGATTATAACAAAACTTTTATATCATATCAACTCTATATTGCAACGCTGTTGTCAGGTGCTTAAGTTCAATATTTTCTTTTTGTTCTAAATCGGCAATAGTACGGGTAATTTTTAATACTCTATTGTATTTTCTGCCTGTCAGCATATATTTTTTTGCGGCTTCTTTTAAAAATTCTGAGGAATTTTTATCAAGGACGCAGAATTTCTTTATTTGACTAGGATTTAATTCGGAATTTGTAATAATACCTTCATTTTTATAGCGTTCAACTTGCATTTTTCTTGCATTTATAACTCTATTCCTGATTTCAGAAGAAGTTTCACTCGGAGTAGTATTATTAATCAACTCATCAGGCAAAAGTCGAGGCACATTAACAATTAAATCAATTCTGTCAAGCAGCGGCCCTGATAGTTTTGAACGATATTTTTGGATTTGAAAATCAGAGCAAGTGCACTCTTTCTCTTTATCCCCAAGATAGCCGCATGGGCATGGATTCATTGCCCCTATAAGCATGAATTTTGCAGGATATTTTATAGAATTCTTGGTTCTTGATATTACAATTTCGCCATCTTCAATCGGCTGTCTCAAAACTTCTAATACTTGTCTTGGGAATTCAGCCATTTCATCTAAAAATAAAACACCTCTATGCGCCAGTGTGATTTCACCCGGTTTAGGATTCACACCTCCCCCAATAATACCGTTAGGTGAAGCTGTATGATGTATAGCACGATAAGGACGTTTTATCATTAGAGGCTGGTTTACGTCTAATAACCCGCATATGCTATATATTTTAGTAAGTTCAAGAGCTTCTTTTAATTCTAATGGCGGTAAAATAGAAGGAATACATTTGGCCATAAGAGTTTTACCTGAGCCGGGAGAACCTGTCATAAGTAAATTATGAGCACCAGCAGCTGCTATTTCGAGAGCTCTTTTGGCTTTTTGTTGGCCTTTAACATCTTTAAAATCATATATATAATCGAATGACGAATATTTTCCTAGATATTCATTTATATCAACAACTGTAGGTTGAAGCGGTTGTTCTAAAAAATGATTTACAATGTCACTTAGATGTTTTATTCCATATATAGTAACATCTTGTACTAGTGCAGCTTCTTTGGCATTATCGTATGGGACAAAAAAGGTTTTTATCCCGTTTTCTTTAAGACCGCTTACAAGTGACAACATGCCGTTTACCTTCCTAAGTGTTCCGTCAAGGGAAAGCTCGCCTAAGAATGCCATAGTCAAGTCATCTGGGATATCTATACCTTCTTCTTTTAAAATACAAACTGCTATCGGAAGGTCAAATTGTGTACCTTCTTTTTTTATATCAGCAGGTGCCAAATTAACTATAACTTTATTACTTGGAAATGTATAGCCGGAATTTTTGATTGCAGAACGAACCCTTTCTCTAGCTTCATTTACTGCATTATCAGGTAGACCAACAATGCTCATCGCAGGAAGTGAGCCAGAAACATCAACTTCTACATCAACCTTGAAAGAATTTATTCCTATTGTTGCCGCTGTTATCGATTTAGTAACCATTAAGTTTATTATATTATAAAAATTACATATCTGGTAACATTGAAGAAATTTCTGCAACAATTCTTGCAATATCAGGTCCGCCAAAGATTGCTTCTAAAATTAATGCAGCATTTATAATAGTAGTTTCTCTATATTCCATAGTATCGATATCTATAATATTGAATTCAACATAATCTTCGCCGACATATGTAAGTTTTCCATACTCAGCCCCTGTAGCCCATCTCAAAAATATATACTTCTGTTCAAAAACTTTTAATCTATTTATTAATTTCATAGTAATGCCTTTGTATATAATATTTTAGTCTAAATTTTTGCAAAGTCAAATAATCTAATCTAATTTTATTAAAAAGTTTTTTAAGACAAATTCATCATCAGGAGAAACATTAATAAACTTAAAAATTATAAGTTGTTCTCCAAAGTGATCTTCAATATTATCTTTTTCACGTACAAATTTTGTTTCTACAGTTAACTTTCCATCCTGAAAATTAAATAAAGTATTTTTGGGAAGTTCCAGCGTTAGTATACCTGAAATTTTTTTGTATATACTTGAAATATTCTCTTTTGTAAAAAATGAAATTCCGCCAAGAGAAAGATCATATGATGTAGCATTTATAACAAATCCGTCATTAAATTTGATGCTTACAGGCAATTCTACGAGCTTTCTTGTACTAGCTCTTAATTGCACAAAATCCCAAGTCTTAGGAATACTTACTTCATATAGAATTTCTCGCAAAGAAAGATTTGTATCTAATAATGTAACCTTAGTTTTGTAAACCCCGTCTGAGGTAAATACATTGATTTCTGCTGGAATTTTTTTCTTCGGTTTATCGAATTTAATAGGTGTTTGTGCTGCAAAATAGCATTCTTTATTATCCATAAAACGTAATTTTACAACTTCCTTTTTTCTGGCACCGTTATTAACATATATAAGATAAATCTTTGTAATATTAGAATCCCGTAAAATATTATGCTGCATTTTATTATCCCTCGCTTATATAACTCTCTTATATAATATAATATCATACATAATATTATATAACAACATTTATTAATAACTTGACTCAAACTTTTAAAAACAGTAAAATCAGTATAATATGTGTAGAATCGGCGCAATAAAATCAAAGAGGAAATTACATCCCGCTGTAGCTTTAAAGCTTATGAGGAGTCAGCAAGAAGGTCATGATGACTCTGGTTTTGCATTTGTTATGCAAGATATGGGCGGGCTGTTTGAGAACTATAAAGATTTACCGTTACTGTCTATGGCTGCGACTGTAGAAGGTACAAGGCTTGCAGAAGATATTTTGCGTGAGTTAGGGTTTTCAAGAGTTATGCAATGGTCTCCAAATATTAATAATTCTAAAGGCTTAAAAATAGAAGCTATGCCTAATTATATTTTTGAAGTCTTACAATACCCTAAAAGTTTTAAGCATGCAACAAAAGAAGAAAAAGAAGAATTGCTTATAGATACAACTATAAGACTTCGAAAAACCCTTGAAGAAACTAATTCCGGCTATATCTATTCTTTTTGGCCGGATGTATTAACTCTTAAAGAAATAGGAAGTCCTAAAGATATTGGAATCTATTTTAACCTTTGGGAAGAAAACAGCGAGCTGACATCCAGTATTATTACTGCACAATGCAGGCAAAATACTAATTATGGAATTGTAAGATATGCAGCCCATCCATTCTTTTTAGAAGGCTATACAGGACTTGCTAATGGAGAAAATACTTTCTTTGAAAAGAATAAAGATTATCAGGAAAAGTTGTATAAAGGTTATATTGGATTTGAATCAGATTCTCAGTGTCTTTTATATACCTTACACTATATCCACAAAATATTAAAATGGCCTGTTAAATACTTTAAACATGTAATTACTCCACTTCCATATGACGAAATAATAAAAAGAAAAGATAATTCAGTTTTATTGAGAATTAAGGCTTCCTTGGCTAACTTAGAAATTAACGGGCCAAACACATTTTTAGCAGTAACACCAGAAAAAGAACTTTTGTGTGTTTGTGATTCTAAGAAATTGAGACCGATTGTAATCGGCAAGAGTGAAGACACTATAATTATGACTTCAGAAGTAGCAGGGATAAATGATTTAATACCAAACAGAGACATAACAAAAGACATATACCCCAATGAGCATGAAACTATAGTAGTAAGGAATGATTTAACGGTAGAAAGATGGCAGCAGTAAGAATAAATGAACTTCACAAGAATGACTTACCTTGGATTATCGAATATGATGAGTCCAAATGTATACAATGCGGAAAATGTACTGCCGCATGTTCATTTAATGCAATAAGACCAGCTGTGGAACAAAGAAAATCAAACTCTATTACAAATAAATGTAAAACCGAGCGTGTCCTTGTTATAAAACAAAATATATCATTAGAAAATTATTGCCGAGGCTGTGGCATGTGTGCTAATGTCTGCCCAAATGGTGCCATAAAAGCAGTAAGAAACAAGGATGATAAGTATTCTGTTGCTTATAGAGCAGAAAAAGCCGATTCTTTTAAAAAAGGAGGACGTTCGAACTTAAATACAGAAGGACGTACCTTGGATAAAATTAAAGTTGGCAGAATTTCACAGATGACAGACCCTTCACTTGATGCACAACGGCATACGTTTGAACTTAGAACCCCTTTTGGCCGGGTATTGAAAGCAGACAGGTTAAATTTTGATGTCAAAAATGGAAATATGATAGAAACAACACAACTACCTCCAAATAGGTGGATCTATCCTGTTATATTTGGAGATATGTCTATCGGTGCTGTTTCCTGGCGAATGTGGGAAGCTATGGCTATTGCTACAGCTTATTTAAACGAAGTTATGGGCATTCCTATTTGTATGTGTACAGGAGAAGGCGGTATACCTACTAAGCTGCTTAAATCTCGTTATGTTAAATATATGATATTACAAATAGCATCAGGTCATTTTGGATGGAATCGGATTATAAAATCAATGCCAGATATGACAGAAGTTCCTGCTGGTATATTAATCAAGATAGGACAAGGTGCGAAACCAGGCGACGGTGGACTCTTATTAGCAAGTAAAGTCGCAAGATATGTACAAGAAATAAGAGGGGTGCCAAAAGCAGATTTACTTTCTCCACCGACCCATCAGGGGCTTTATTCAATAGAAGAAAGCGTTCAAAAAATGTTTTTATCTATGAATGCAGCTTTTAATTTTAGAGTGCCTGTTGCCGTAAAGGTTGCAGCTTCAGTTACAAGTGTTTCTGTTTATAATAATCTACTAAGAGATCCCTATAATATAGTTGGAGGTTTTTTTCTAGACGGCTTGGCTGCTGGAACAGGTGCTGCGCATGAAATCTCTCTGAATCATACAGGACATCCAATCACATCTAAGTTAAGAGATTGTTATTTAACGGCAGTTAAACAAGGAAGGCAAGGTGAGATTCCTTTATTTGCAGGCGGCGGTCTTGGCCAAACGGGGAGTTTTGCAGCCGATGCTTTTAAACTTATTTGTCTTGGTGCTAACGGCGTATTCACAGGTAGAATGCTTATGGAAATAGCAGGATGCGTTGGAAGCGATACGGGGAAATGCAATGCTTGCAATACAGGCTTATGTCCAGCAGGAATTGCGGCTCAAAATGATAACCTTGTTAAAAGGCTTGATGTTGATAAAGTTGCGCAGAATCTTGTTAATTATATTCTTGCTACTGATATAGAGCTAAAAAAACTTATGGCTCCAGTTGGTTGTTCATCTCTTCCGATTGGGCGTTCAGATGCTCTTATAACTGTTGATAAGCATATTGCAAGAAGACTTGATATTCAATATGGGTGCTAAATAAAGTATTACAAATTAAAAAGGAAGTGTAAAAGTGGTATTAGATTTACAAGAAAAGCATATAGATTTTATAAAAAATACAGTAAATGATTCAATTCCGGGTGTAGATATTTTTGTATATAATTCAAGAGAACAACAAAAGTATAATACTTTTTTGGATATTGTACTCCTTTCTAACGAAGAAATTTCAATAGAAAGAATTTTGAAGTTAGAAACGATGTTTCAATATTCTGATTTACCTTATAAAGTTGATATCATAGATTTAAGAACTTTAAAAGAAAGTTGTAGAAATATTATCAAAGCAAATTTATACAAGCTCCAATAATGAACAGGTAAAGGTAGTTATATGTCAGTCTGCAAAATTAAAACTTTAAAAAATAATACAAGAATGTCAACTCAAGAGCTTCTTCAGACAATAAGCAAAAAAATCGATGAAGGCTATACAGATTTTGAGATAGAAGCCTGTGGACAGCATGATATAGGTGGTACTAGCTGGTCAAAAACAGGAAAGGATTTATTTTTTAGAGTTATAAATCCGGGTCAGCGTGTTGGTGCTATGGCAATGAATGGGACTACAATTGTAGTAGAAGGTTCTGCTCCGGCTGATGTAGGATGGCTTAATTCGGGTGCTGAAATTATTGTGAAAGGTGATGGCGGTGATACAGCAGCACACTGTGCAGCCGGTGGCAAAATTTATATAGGCGGCAGAGTTGGAACACGTTCTGGCGCATTAATGAAGCATGATCCGAAATTTGAACCTCCAGAATTCTGGGTTCTTAAAAATACGGGCTCCTTTAGTTTTGAATTTATGGGTGGCGGGATTGCAGTTATTTGTGGTTATAACTGCGATGAATTGCTCTCAGTTTTGGGGAATCGTTCTTGTGTTGGAATGGTAGGAGGAGTTGTTTATGTCCGAGGGAAAGTTGAAGGACTTGCAAGCTGCGTTGAGGTTGTTAAACTTGATAAGCTGGATAAAGATTTCCTTAAATCCGGGATGACACCATTTCTACAAAAAATAGGACATTTGGACCTAAAAGAGGAGCTATTGGATTTTTCAAAGTGGAGAAAAATAATTCCTCTTACAAATGAAGTCAAGAAAACAAAAATTAGTGTAAAAGAATTCAAAGAAAAAGAGTGGTTTCAAGAAGGACTTTTTGGTGATTTAGTTGAAGACGATGGTGCTGTATATGAACTAGCACAGACTGATAAGGCAAGACTAAGAAAACCTATTTGGAATTCAAATCTTTGTGTAGGTTGTGACATATGTATTAATAATTGTCCCCAAAAAGCGATTACAAAAGAAGACAACAAATACATATCAGCTGACAGCAAATGTATTGGCTGCGGTATTTGCTCTGCTGTATGCCCTCGAAATGCCTGGAGTGTGACTTCAACAAATTAATTGATTATTCGAGAATTTCTACTCCATCATCAGAAACAAACTGTATACCAAATTTTGCACGGAATAAATATCTTACAGTGTTACTTTGGATTTCATACATCATTTTATTAAATAAGTCATACGCTTCTTTTTTGTATTCTATTAATGGATCCTTTTGACCATAAGCACGAAGCCCGATGCCGTCTCTTAGCATATCAATATTATGCAGATGATCAATCCATTGATTATCTACAACTCTTAAAAGAATATCTCTTTCTAGTGAACGCATAATATTGTTTGGAGAATACAGTTCCTGCTTTTCAAACGACGGATCATACTGTTCTGATATCGTATTATAGAAATTTATGATTTCTTCTTCGTGCTCTTTATATGCCTTAAGAGCTGCCTCTTTTAAAGAATCATATATTCTTGGAAACCGATATGATTTAATATCATCCACATTTATATAAGCAAGCTGCGGAATAATTGAATGCAGTTCTTTTATAAGTGTTTCTATATCTTCTGGAATATATTCTTCTGGGTTCATTTCAGGTGTAATATAGCTCTTTAACAGCCTGTCAATTTCTTTTTCTATCATATATTCAACATCATTTCTTAAATCTTTGCCCTCAAGAACTTTTCTTCTTTGAGCGTAGAATTTTTCTCTCTGAATATTCATAACATCGTCATATTGAAGAACATTTTTACGTATATCAAAATGGTAAGTTTCTACTTTCTTCTGTGCTGACTGAATTTGTCTTGAAATAAGCGAAGATTCAATCGCCATATTTTCTTCCACATTAAGCATATTCATAAGATTTGTAATTTTGTCTCCGCCAAAAATTCTCATTAAATTGTCTTCAAGTGATAAGAAAAATCTCGTGGACCCGGGATCACCCTGTCTTGCAGCACGCCCCCTAAGCTGGTTATCAATTCTTCTAGATTCGTGTCTTTCCGTTCCTATTACATGAAGGCCTCCGAGTTCAACTACTTTAGCATGCTCTTTCTCTGTAATCTCACGAGCTTTCTTTAATGCATCATTCTTTAGCTCATCATAATTTTTATATTCAGTAGTGACTCCTCTTTTTTCCAAGTCTTCTTTTGCTAAAAATTCTGCATTACCGCCTAATAGAATATCAGTACCACGGCCAGCCATATTAGTAGCAATTGTGACTGCTCCGACAC
>CALUSJ010000067.1 GCA_944323405.1 Candidatus Gastranaerophilales bacterium | reverse complement strand
CATTAAGAGTCAATTTGCAGGTACCCTGCTGCGGAGCACAGCATCCGCATCCGTGAGTTAAACCTGAAATATCTTTGATTTCTTTACATTTAGTCCATTCGCCTTCTTGAGGGATTGGAGCGGGAACGCCTTTTACCCCGCGGTGTACACAGCACTTTTCTTCAATCTCGTGCGTAATTTCAATTTTGCCCATTTGACCTCCTTATTAATCAAAAATAAAGCTATTTAAATTCCAATAATTTTATTATAGAACAAACAGAGGCAAAAAAAAGAAAATTTTATTTTTTGTACATTATACCTTTAAAATCATATTAAAAGTCCTGTAATAACTCCTTGGTTAGTACAACTTTTTTTAATGTATTGAATTCTCCTTCATCAAGCCTTATATTAATATAATTTCTCGTAAGTCCTTTATATTTTCCATGTTTATCCAGATGTTTTTCTATCAAAACCTCAGCTTCTTGTCCAATATTAGAGTGTAGAAATTTTTTATATTTTTCTGCCGAAATTTGTTTTATTATATTAGCTCTTTGCTCTTTAATTTTGTCAGGAAGATGCCCGGACATTTTTTCTGCTGCTGTCCCAGTTCTTATAGAATATGGGAAAGTATGAATTTGTGATAATTTAGATTTTTTTAGATTTTCTACAGTTGTTTCAAAATCTTTATCAGTTTCACCAACGAATCCAGCAATAATATCACTTCCTATAAAAGGATTGTTAAAGCGAGAGGCAATGTCTTCTATTTGTTCAAGATAATATTCAACGGTATAAAATCTGTTCATTCTAACTAAAGTGTTGTTGCAGGCTGATTGTAATGACATATGAAAATGAGGGCAGAATTTTTCGCTTGTTTGTAAAAAGTTTAGCAAATCAGCGGTTATTTCGTGCGGATTAAGTGAACCCAGACGATATCTGGGAATTTGAGTATTTTCTTCTATCTTTGTTAATAAATCCAGCAGTTCTTTATTAAACTCTTTCCCCCAAAGTCCTATATGGATTCCTGTAAGTATAACTTCCTTGTATCCTAATGTTGTGTAACGATTAATTTCATTTATTACAAATTCAGAGTTTGCACTTCTGGACTTGCCGCGTCCAAAAGGAATAATACAATAGGAACATCTGTTGTCACATCCATCCTGAATTTTTAAGCTTATTCGGGTTTTTGTCGTGTCATTAAGCCGCTCTTCACAAAATTTTGTTGAGTTCATTAAGTCTTTAATTATGCAATTTTGACCTAGTTTTAAATATTCGGCGAGATGAAACTTGTCTTCGTTTCCGTAAACATAATCAATGAAAGAATTTTTTAAAAGTTTTTCTTTCTCAATTTGTGCAATACACCCTGTAAGTACAGTTTTTAACCCCAATGCGTGAGCATGTCTTAAAAGATACATTGCTTCATTATCACTTTTATGAGTTACCGAGCAAGAATTTAAAACAAAGAAATCCGCATCTTCAAGCTTTTTTACTTCTTCAAAACCCGACGCCAATAGATTTTGAACAACAATCTGTCCCTCAAATTGGTTTGATTTACATCCCATGCTTTTTAAAAAAAACTTGTTCATATCAAACTGATTTTAACATAAAAGTTAAACAATGCTTCTTTTTAGTCTTTCTGATCTGTTTTCGCTGAGCAAATTCTTAAGTTTCATAATAGCTTGAGCATGTAATTGCGAAATTCGTGATTCTGAAACATTTATAGCTTCGCCTATTTCCTTAAGTGTCATATTTTCGTGATAATAAAGAACCATAATAGTTCTTTCTCTTTCGGGTAGTCTTTTCAAAGCGTTTTCCAGCTCCTTTTTAATGTCTTTTTCTTCTAATTCTTCGTGAGGTGCTAAACTGTGTTTATCCTGTATGGTATCGATAATTTCTATATCACCGTCTGAAGCACCTTTTTTGTCATATATCGAAGTGACAGTCGTGTCATCTGAAAGAAGCTGTTCTACTTTCTCCTTTTCAATACCTAAGAAATTCGCAATCTCCGTGTTAGTTGCAGCACGACCAAATTGTTTTTTTAAAATTTCCTGAGCTTCTTTTACATCTTTAATTTTCTTTCTAACACTGCGCGGTAAAAAATCCTGCGAGCGGATTTTGTCAATAATATTACCTCTGATTCGAACAAGTGCATATGTTTCAAATCGGGCTCCCATTTTGGGCGTATATTTCTCTACTGCATCAATAAGCCCCTCTACTCCATAGCTGGAAATATCTTCATATGAAAAAGTCGGAGGAAGTGCGACTTTTACTCGACCGACTACATATCTTGTGAGGTAAATATATTGCAAAATAAGAGCGTCTCGAAGCTCTTTATTATTATGGTCTTCAAAATATCGAGCCCACATATCAGCTAGCTCTTCATTTGAAACTTTTTTAATTTTATTAAAAGATGTTTCCTGTTCCATCCCTCGTGTCCTAATACATGCCTATATTATTGTAACCTTATATTCCAAAATAGATATCATATATATAGATGAAATTATTAAGATTTGTAACGTTTTTCTCTAAAATCCTAAAGTTTTTTGAAAAAATGCCGATATACATATTAAACAAGGGAAAAATATATAATAAAGGACACAACTAAAAATGGGAATGGCAGCGTCACAAGCTAGATTACTAACTTTAACAAGCCGGCTCCACGATATTGAGTACAAAGCACAAAATATCCAGAGCCAGAAAGTAGCTTTGGCGACTCAAAAAGATGAAGTTTATGAGGATTATCTGGCTGCATTGGATGCTAAAAAGATTCAGGTTGCATATCTCAATGCAGATGGTAAAAGAAGTTTTGTTGATGCAAATTTTTCAACTCTTTGCGGGTATAGTGATACTAGGTGCAGGCAATATGCGCTTTCTGATTCAAAAACAGGCAAGCTTATTGTAGATGAAGAGACTGCCAAGATGTATGAAGAGTATGGTACTGATAAATATTGTTTTGCCTGGGCTATGCTTGGTTATACTCAATTTAACTGGAGTTCTGAGCAAGAGGATGCTCAATTTATTGGTAAAGATAACCAGGATGGTAACCCGTTTGTTACAATGACATATGTCGAAGAATTAGTATTTAATGATCATCAGGATGATGGTGAACTTGTTGATGCTTATGAAGCGATAGAAAATGCTGAAAGTTCAGGTGATAAAGGCGAGGCTTTAAGGACTTTTAGAGATATATTATATGAAAAATATGAATCTGAAATTTTTGAATATATGAACTTAGACAAACAAGAAAGCGAAGAAATTGTACTTGCGGATCCAGAGAATAATAAAATTACAAGTGATACTTGGAATGATGCTATGGAAGACAAGTTTTACTATTATGTTAAACTATTTGAAAAAATAAAAGAAGCCGGCGGGTGCCAAGTTATTGAGAACCAATATGTTTCTGGAGAAAAAGGAAACGATTGGTTCAACAATATGGTTAAAACCGGCCGTGTTATTATTTCCGAATGGAACCCTGATGCTAAAGAATGGCAAGACACAAGCGTTGCAACCAGTACTAACGTAAATTATCTCCAAGAAGTAAGTGATGATACTGATTTGAAGAAAGCAGAAGCTGAATATGAACATGAATTAGACGTAATAAATACAAAAGATACCAAGTTTGATCAGGATTTAAGTAAACTGGAAACCGAACGAACTGCAATTAAAACTGAAATTGATTCAATTAGTCAGGTAAGAGATGATAACATAGAAAGAACTTTCGGTATATTTAGTTAATAAAAATTTAAGTAAAGGAAGAGATAGTATTCTAATGTTCTATTTCCTCCAGTATAATGACTCCTTATATTTCCCTTTTTCCCTTTTCTTTAGCCGCTTTTTCCCGAAGCGGTTTTTTATTATTTTCTAAGTTCTAATTTTTTTAATCTTGTCTGCACATCTTCTATTAGTTTTCGATTTATAGAAAGCAGGTCGCCAATTATCGCTATAATCCCAACTTGAACAGAGGATATTAAAAATACGGCTGCGAATATTAATGACTGAATATGCCCGTTCCCGGCTCCTTGAAAATAGAAATATAAAAACCTTGCAACAAGGCAAATTCCTGCCATACCTAAAAAGGCTGCAATTGTAATAAAAAACCTGAAGGGCCTGTAGACGATAAACATTCTTATTGTTGTTTTCATTGATTTGAATATATAATCAAAAATATTTTTTACTAATTTTGATTTTCTAAGCATTGAATTTACTCTAATTGGAACTGAAGCGACTCTCAAGCCTTTTGCATTTGCCTGTAGCAGAGTTTCCATTGTGTAGGTATAATTATCAAATACATTAATTCTTATTGCAGCCTGTTTAGAGAATGCTCTAAAGCCGCTAGGGGCATCTTCTACTGGAGTAGAAGACAATAGTCGCAGGACTGATGAGCCAATTCTTTGAAGAAGTTTTTTTAGCGGGGTGAATTCTTTTATTGAAGAGATATTGCGTGCTCCAATTACTATATCAGCGCTGCCTTCTAATATTGGTTTGATAAGTTTTTCAATATCATTTGCACAATACTGATTATCAGCATCTGTATTAACAATGATATCGGCATCTCTTTTTAAACACTCACCCAGTCCTGCTCTGAATGCATTTGCTAAGCCTCGGTTTGGTTTGATTTCAAGAACATTTGCTCCCCATTTCAAGGCTATTTCAGATGATTTATCTTCTGAACCGTCATTTATAACTAAAACTTCGATTTCATTAACTCCGCTTATTTTTGTAGGAAGCGCATTGAGCGTTGTTAATAAAGTATCTTCTTCATTAAAACATGGTATTTGAATAATAAGCTTTGTCATGTAAAATATTATATATAAATAAGGAAGATGGAGCAATAGGGAGTGATTTTATTTATTACAATTATTGGGCTTTTGCTGAGGTTAAGCTTTATTAACAAGCCTGAAGGGCTTTGGAATGATGAATATGTCAGCTGGTATGTCTCAAGTACTCCATTTAAAGAAGGTTTTTGGGGAGAAATCCTTAAACAGTGCCATATGCCCTTATATTATTTGTATTTAAAGCCTTTTGCGCATTGTTCAGATTTGATACTTAGGCTTACATCTCTAATTCCGGGGATTCTTGCTATCCCTGTTATGTATCTTATAGGGAAGGAATTTTCTAAAAAAACTGGGATTTATGCGGCTTCTATAACAGCTGTTCTTTCGTTTTTGGTTTATTATTCGCAGGAAGTTAGGTTTTATTCGCTTCTGTTCTTTTTTACAGCTCTATATCTTCTATTTAGTATAAAATTTCTAAAAAATAGTTCAAAAACGAATCTTGCTGGTTATATAATTTCTTGCGCTCTGATACTTGCAACTCATATTTTGGCCGGGATTTATGTGTTGTTTAATACACTCTATATTTTCTACAAAAAAAAGAAAATTTCATTAAATATTCTGTTATTTTTGTTTGCTGCTGGTATTTTAATTTACCCTTTAGCTGTTAATATTCTACGAATGCTGCCATCTTCCCAGTGGTGGGGAGTTTTTTCTTACACAAATATCCTATTTTTGTTTAGTGATTTCTTTTCTCCAATACTTACAAACAATGTTAATGCTCCGCCGGTATTCTTTTACAATAAAGCTTATGCGGCTTGGATGCTGATTCCTCTATTGATAATTTTAGCTCCGTTTGTTATTGGAATAAAGAGGCTTAAAGGAGTGGCGTTAGTTTCTTTATTGACTGTTGTTATGATGTCATTGCTTGCACTCTCAGGCAAACTCGTTTTCATAACCAAATATTCAATAGAAATTCTTCCTGGTTTAATCCTAATTCTTGCCTGCGGGTTTGAAAAATTAAAAAAAACGGGGCTTGCTTTATTAATACTATTTATATTTATTCATCTCATCTCGTTCTTTTCTCCATATTATGTAACGAAACAAATGCGAAGCGAAGGACACAAAATTCCGGCTGAAATCGTTAATATAAGAAAACCCGATTCAATTGTTTTTACATACTATGAACCCGACAGATTTGAGAGATATTTGAGGTTTGAACCTAGCAATATGTATTATATTAGTAAAATTAATCGTTTTGAATATCGGGACAATCCTGGTAGAATCCTCGAAAGGGTTAAGTCGGGTGAAATTATTTCGGTGGTATTTTTGAATAGTGTAAGTTTTTTTAATGAGAATATTGTTAAAGCAAATCTTGATAATCCTAAAATTCCTGAAATGTTTTTAACATTTTCACATATAAAAAACTGTCTAATAGAAGAACTTAATAAGAACTATACCGAGTTTAAAGTTGATACAGTTGGTTCTTGGACTGTTATTACAGCAAAAAGGGTATAAGCATTTAATTAGCTTTGTATGACCAAAATTATTTTGTGCTAACAGATTTATCCTTTATAATCTCTAAAAGCTTATTAACCATCAAGTCTTCATATTTTTGCGCATTTTCTTTGGAATCGGCTTCAAATCTCAATGTGAATACCGGCTCTGTATTACTTTGTCTTATAAGCGCAAAGCCTTTATCAAATACAATTCTCATTCCGTCTAAAGTAATAATATCCTTTATTTCTGCCTTAAAGAAGTCTGGATTTCCTGCTATAACTTTTTGAAATTCTTCTAATGTTGCAGCCTTTAGTGAATTCGGACAGGGAAGTCTTACTTCTGATGAGCAGTATAATGCTTTAAATGGCTCCAGCATGTCGCTTATTTTAAAATTCGGATTTTCTTTTTTCTTTTTAGCCACAATTTCTATAATTCTGCATCCTGCATAAATAGCATCGTCAAAACCGTAATATTTGTCTTTAAAGAAAGTATGACCGCTCATTTCTCCGGCAAGCACCGCTCCGGTTTCTCTCATCTTTGATTTAATATAACCGTGGCCAGTTTTACACATAACCGCAACTCCGCCATCTTTGTTAATTGTATCGTACAGCGCCTGTGAGCACTTAACTTCTGATACAATTACCGGCTTTATACCTTTTTCATTATATTCTTTTATAACATCTTCTG
>CALUSJ010000066.1 GCA_944323405.1 Candidatus Gastranaerophilales bacterium | reverse complement strand
AAGAGAAAAACTTACAGCAACAGAAACTGAATTGTCGCAATTAATCTACGAAAAGGGCGTTGATAATAAAGGCTTTGCCAAAATAAGGAGTAAAGGAGATTGTGCTTTATTCGGTGGTCATAATACTGCTGAAATGAAAAGGAAATTAGGAATTCCAGACAATCGTCCTTTGGCAGATTTTTTACCGACTATCACAATTAAAGCAAAGGATTTAGCAACTGAAATTACGAATTTTAATGTAAAGAAAAATAATACTTTATATGGCGAAAAGGCTATTACAGATGAACATGTTAAAAATAATAAAGAAGTTAGAGAGCTTTTAGGTAAAAGCGGAATTAAACCCGAAGAATTGCCTCCAGAAGAAGACATTAAAAAACTCACTAGAAGAGTTAAAACAAATGAGAAAGAAATTGCAAAGTCTAACTCATTTGGAAAAATATCTAAAAAAGACTAGTTTATTAAGATATACTTTTTATTTTTTTTAATAGCAGAGACAAATACAATATCTAATAACGAATCAGTAAATTGTTGAAGTAAAAAATTCGATTTATCGGACGTGGTGTCCATTACTTTTTCTTTACTAAAAAGAAAAAGTAATCAAAAAGAAAAGAACATATTGTCGGGTGACATAAGTTAATATGCCTTATTTAAATTAAAATTACTTGTCACCCTCATTGATAAAACTACCAGTTTATCGTATCAAAAATTAAGAACCCGCTGCGAGCCATTGGCTCAAAGCCGCAAAATAGGAACCTGTATAGGTTCCTTTTGCATATATAAATAAGGAGATTTAATTATGGGAGATAAGGTTGCAGTATTAATAGATGGTTTTAATTTCTATCATGCTATATCTGCACATATTAAATCAGTCTGTTATCCGAAAAATTTCAAATGGCTGGATTATGATTCTTTGGTCAGGAATATTTTACTTAAAACTAAAAATATTGAAGTTATAGAAAGTCAATTTAAATTACGAGATGAAAAATTAAATTTTATCTTTTCCTATATAGGCGGATTTATTTTTTGCTATTTACAAAAAAGATATTTATGGGTATAATTGGATAAAATTGGGTATTTATGGATAAATAAATAGATAAAATGATTAATGAAGAAAGTATAAAAATTTCAAATCAAATGTTATCAATAATTTCAGAGCTTGATGAATTTAAAGGTTCATGGAAATTGTTAGGACAATTATCACCTGAAAGATTAAAAACACTTAAAAAAGTTGCAACTATTGAAAGTGTTGGGTCTTCTAATCGTATTGAAGGCAATAAGCTTAGTGATAAACAGGTTGAAGAACTGTTATCAAATATAAAAAAACAATCCTTCGCAACTCGTGATGAACAAGAAGTTGCAGGATATGCCCGGTTAATGGACACAATATTTGAAGATTGGGAAGTTATAAATTTTAACGAAAATTATATAAAACAACTGCATAAAATCCTTTTACAATATTCAACAAAAGACGAAAGACACAAAGGAAATTATAAAAAGATTTCTAATGCAGTTGCTGCATATTCTTCGGAGGGTAAGGAATTAGGAATAGTATTTGAAACGGCAACGCCATTTGAAACACCATTAAAAATGGAAGAATTAGTTGATTGGACAAGAAAAAATCTTGAAGATAGGTATTTTCATCCTTTAATTGTAATAGGTATTTTTATAGTCAATTTTCTTGCAATTCATCCTTTTGAGGATGGAAATGGGCGTCTTTCACGTGCAATTACTTGTTTGTTATTATTGAAAGCCGGATATAATTACATGCAATATAGTTCACTTGAAGCTGTTATTGAGGATAACAAAGAAGGCTATTATAGAGCATTAAGACAAACACAAACTACACTAAAAAATGAAGTACCAGATTATGAACCTTGGTTAATATTCTTTTTAAAATCTTTGCAAAAACAAAAAATAAGACTTGAGCATAAACTTAACGAAAAAGATATAAACCTAAATTCAGAAAATTTAACAGAACTTGAAATGCAAATTTTAGAATATTTTGAACAAAATGAACGAGGCACAAATACTAGATTGCTTGAATATACGCAAGCAAATAGAAATACACTTAAAAAATCATTGGCAAATCTTGTTAACAAAGGACACCTAATGATGCATTCAAAAGGGCGTGGAGCTTGGTATAGCCTTCAATACTATGTCAAGCATAGTCAAAGACTTGACTAATATCGGCATTCTTGAACAAACTTCAACCCAAAGTAGAAATAGAACTTTTGCTTATAAAGAGTATTTGGAAATTTTAACAGAGGGGGACTTAACCAGTAAATAAAAAGACTGGATAACAAAAGACATCCTGTCTTATTTACCATAGAGTATACAAGTTCAGAACTTGGCTGCTGGAAACAAAATTCCATTGTACTAGATATGAGATTGAAATACTGTAACAAACTATTTAGTCTTATTTCAATTTCAATTGCTAAATTGAAATAAAAGTGTTATAATAAACATGTTATTTCAATTTCGGAGTTGCCATGAATAATAGAGCAGGAATATATAAAAATAATTTATCGGGCGAAATGGCTTATAAATCATTCATGCCGGCAATATTACCGCCTAATCCGCCAATAGAACTTGATAATGAAATTGTAGATTTATTAGTAAAAGCCAATAAGCAGCTGGCATTGCTTGAAGGGATTTCAAGCAGAATTCCTAATATTCATTTGTTTATTTCTATGTATGTGAGAAAAGAAGCTCTTATGTCCTCTCAAATTGAAGGCACTCAGGCAACTTTAGAAGATGTATTAGACCCGTATTTAGAAGAAAACACTAACAGACCTGTCGGTGATGTTATAAATTATATTAAAGCAACTGATTATGCAATTAACAGATTAAAAGAACTTCCTTTATGCAATCGCCTAATTAAAGAAGCTCATGAAGTTTTATTATCAGGAGTTAGAGGACAAAATAAAAGTCCCGGTGAATTCAGGCATTCTCAAAATTGGATAGGCGTTACAGGGTGCAATTTGCAAAATGCTCGCTATATTCCGCCGTCTGTTGAAGATATGATACAGGCGATGTCTGATTTGGAAAAATATATTAATGCTGATGATGAGCTTGATGTTTTAATTAGAGCAGGATTAATTCATTATCAATTTGAAACGATTCACCCATTCTTAGATGGAAATGGCAGAATCGGGCGCCTCTTAATTACCTTGTTTTTAATGGAAAAGAAAGTTTTAAATACTCCGACATTATATATTTCTTACTTCTTGAAAAAGAATAGAATTGAATATTATGACAGAATGAATGAAGTGCGTTCAAAAGGTAACTATGAACAATGGATTAAATTTTTCTTGGAAGCAGTTTATGAATCAGCAAAAGACGCAGTTGAAACGATTGATAAATTAACTTCTCTGCACGATAACAATTGCCTGAAAATCACAGGTTTGGGACGCAGAGCTAAAAATGCAATGCGAGTATTTGAATACTTAGAATCAAATCCTATTATTGAAATTCAAAAAACGGCCAAAGAACTTGATATAGCATTCAACACTATGTCAAGCATAGTCAAAGACCTGATTAATATCGGTGTCCTTGAACAAACTTCAACCCAAAGCAGAAATAGAACTTTTGCGTATAAAGAGTATTTGGAAATTTTAAAAGAAGGAACATAAACGAATAACGTTAATTCTAAATATGACAGGATAGGTTTTTCCTATCCTGTCATATTTACCCCAGAGTTGCCGAGTTCAGAACTTGGTTACTTGAAAATGTGGCTTAATTTCAAAATCCTATAAAATATTGCAATTTTTATAAAAATTTTCAATTTGTTAAAAATGACTGCTATTATTGCATTTGAAACCACCTTTTATCTTTTGAAACTTGAACTTGAATTTACCAGCTAAATATTAAGAAATATTAATGTAAGTTTTTCTTAATATTATTGATTTTGAATGAGTTTTCAATTTTTTCCGCAGATTCAAAAAGCAATTTTCTAAAACATTTTGTTTTATATAAGGTGTGTGTAATTAAAATAATAAAAAAGGAGTGTGTTTATGAATAGTGTAGGAAATCAAGCAGGTTATTACAATATGACATTTCAGGGTGGTAAAAACAAATTTATCAAAAAAGCTGTTACAAAAAGTGTAACTCAATTCCCATATACCAGACATACTCCTGAACA
>CALUSJ010000065.1 GCA_944323405.1 Candidatus Gastranaerophilales bacterium | reverse complement strand
TTCTTCAGTATTTCCGGCAAGTTTTTGTCTTAAGATTTTTCCTGAAACTTCAGGAGATTCAACTTCTCTTACGGCTATAGTCTGTCCATTTTTAACAACAGTACCATCATTATTGACCTTTGTTACATCGGACAATAATTCCATTTCTTGTGTCTCTTCATTATATTTATAATAATGCTTTCCTTTTTGGTAATAACCTGTAAGACCTGTTGATGTCATACCATTTTCATTCGCAATTCCTCTCATTCCAGTTGCACTTAGACCTGAAATAGTTTCTATAACTTCTTCTTTTCCTTCTTTTTCCTGTTTTTCTTCTGATTTTGTGTCATCAACATTGTCGTCAGCATCACTGCTTCCGATATCTCCGATACCTTTATAGTTATCAGTTTTTATACCTTCAGCTTCCAAGTCTGCTTTAACATCTTCAACAACAAGGTTATCATTTACAAAATCAGTATCACTAGATGAAATATCATTCAAGAATGAATAATCTTTCTGAAGTTTTTCATTTAAGCCTTTTGCTTCAGCTATTCTAATTCTTGCATATACTTCTTCAAATTTTGTTGCAAGTGTTTTTAAGCTTGATGCTTCAAATTTTGCATTAGTAGCTTTTAATTGTTTCAACAATGCTTCATGTGCTTTTGTAAATTCTTCTCCGCATTCTAACTCGTCTTCAACTTCTTTTGCTTTGTTGATGAGTGATTCTACCATGCGGCTGATAGTTTCTTTTGCGTTTTGTTTTGCAGCATCATCCGATGGGAATTTGCTTGCAATGTATCTTATAATACTTCTATTATTATCATCTTTATGTTCATCATTCCAATAACTGATTAATTCCATTATTCCATCATTGGTTTCTGTGTTTGGAACATAAACTTGTAATGTGTCGTATTTATGTTCAGCAATCTCTGTATCCATAGTTGTGATTGCTCTTGTCAACTTCTCATTTTCTTCATTTTCTATCTTAAAGCTGAATTTTTTATTATCAAAATTGTAACCCATTTTGCTCAATTCAGTTTTTTCTAATGATAACAAAGCTTTTCTTAGTTCTTTTGAATTTAATTTATTATAAGCTGCCTTGAGTGCATTAAGTTTTTCACTTATGCTGCCAGATTTATCCAAAGCTGTTTTTATTGCAGCTTTTTCTTCGGTTGTAATTTCGTCTGAGTTTTCAGAATAAGATTCCAATATCTTCTTTAATTTGTCATATTGCGCATCTTTAATTTCATTTTCAATTTTCTCTTCATCTGTTTCACCTTCGGTTTTACTTGTTGTAGAGTTACCCCAAGGGCTTTTGAAGATATCCTGCATCCAGTTGCCGCCATTACCATTTGCCCAATTACCGCCGCTAAAAGTCCTCATTGTTTGGTTAATTGCCAGCATTGGATTAATAAGGTCGTTTCCGAAAAACGTAAACTCAGGGAAATCATATATTGCACCATTGAAACTTGGCGTCATATACATAATACTATTAGCCTTTAGTTTTTCGTTCCACATATTCCAAGATAAATTTATTGAATCTCCTGGATTGTAGCTTAGCATTGATTGATTTATACCTGAAAAATAAAATGGAAACATTCTTTTATCCTCGTTATTAGTATCTCTTATATATATAAAGTGTGTAATATTTCAAAAATTGCCTTTTTGTTAAGTTATGTTACGATTTCGTAACAATATTAATATAAAATAGATATACTCTTGTAATAAATCATTTGTATGATATAATAGAGTATCACCTTAATTGGAGGGAATATGGCAAGAGTATTGATATCAATGTCTAATGACTTTTTGAATAAAGTTGATAGTGTAGCTTCTTCTGAGCAGAGAACAAGAAGTGAATTAATCAGAGAGGCTTTAAGAGTTTATATAAAGCGTAATAAGATTTCTAATAGTTTAAAAGCAGAAGAGAATGCAACTATATTAACAGAGCTTTTGAGTTAGAGAGCCTGTTTTGCTTCCTATAAAAAAAGAAGCTGACCTGAGTTTCAGTGTCAGCGTAAGTTTTCTCTAATAATTTTGGGAGGAGATTTGGGGATAGTTGATACATGGCATGCTACAATAAATTTTTAAATCATGGTAGGGTATGTCAAGAAAAATTTACAAATATTTACAAAAATTTACAAAGGTTTATAAATGGAGGAGTGTTTAAGTGGCTAGTGATTAGTGAATAGTGAATAGGTGAAGCGTGAAGGGAGCATTTTATGGGTTAAGTCAAGGAGTCACCTGTCATTGCGAGGACGATTAGGACGAATCAATCCAGCTGATTATTAACTATTACATTTTGATCTAAAATACAGAAATATTAAAGTTTAGGTGACTAGTGACTAGTGAATAGTGAATAGGTGAAGGGTGAGGGGTGAAGCGTGAAGGGAGCATTTTAGGGGTTAGGTCAAGGAGTCGCCTGTCATTGCGAGGACGATTAGGACGAAGCAATCCAGCTGATTATTAACTATTACATTTTAATCTAAAATACAAAAATATTAAAGTTTAGGTGACTAGGGAATAGTGAATAGGTCAAGCGTGAAGGGTGAAGGGTGAGGGGAACATTTTAGGGTTTAGAGGGTGAGGGTGAATAGTGAGTAGTGAATAAGTTAATAAGCAAACAAGGTTCAAAATAAGAATACCCTTTAACTTCTTCTAAACCTCTAAACTTTTAAACCTCTCGACTCTACTTAGTCACCAGTATTCTTATCGCTTCAACGGCAGTTTTTATTGCAGAATCCGTATCATGTACCACAGGGTTATCCAAGCCTTGTTTTTCACGCTCTTGGTTTGCGACAACTAAAAATATTGAGCCGACTTTTACTTTTAGATAACTTCCCACAACAAACAATGCTGCTGATTCCATTTCAGAAGCCAGGCAACCTAATTTGAGCCAAGCGTTCCATTTGTTAACTAGTTCATAGTTTACTGGCATGATATCTGGGTTATGCTGGCCGTAAAATGAGTCCTTACATTCAACCACGCCAACGTGATAAGGCATATTCAAATTATTAGCGGCTTTGATTAAAGCTGTTACAATGTCATAATTAGCAACAGCCGGAAACTCTATCGGAGCGTATTCTTTTGTAGTACCTTCCATTCTAATGGCGCTGGTTGCTATAACCAAATCTCCGCTCTTTACATCTAAGTCCATTCCGCCGCAGGTACCTACTCTTATAAAATACTTTCCCCCAGCTTTAACAAGTTCTTCCAGTGCTATTGCAGCAGAAGGCCCACCGATTCCCGTAGAAGTTACGCTTACTTTTACTCCGTTTAAAGTGCCTGTATAAGTTGTAAACTCCCGCCTGTCTGCTACAAGCTTTGCATTATCGAAATATGCTGCTATTTTTTCACATCTTTTAGGATCGCCTGGTAAGATTACATATTCGCCTATGTCACCATGTTTCAATCCAATATGATATTGCGTCCCGTCTGTTGAATATTTCATAAAAATCTCCTTTTTAAAAGAAAAACCTATTCTAGCATAAAAAGATTGTAATTACAAATTTGCAGCCATAGTTAACAATCTTGCGTATTCTCAAAACCTTTAACACTAGCTATAGATTTAAGGCATAGGAGAATAATTCACCGGCTTTAGCATTATAGGCTCTGCCGTCGTCTTTTGCAAATAAGTTTTCCCAGTGGCTTAAAGGAGTTCCGTTTTCTGAATACGATGGGTTTGACATCATTAAATGGTGTGTGCTGGTATCATATCTTAATGGAAACAAGTCTTCCATCTGCATAAAGCTGGGCAGCTTATCGCTCGGGTATTCATACCCAAAAAGAGATGAATTTATGCGATTAAGCCTTTCTTCATAGCTTCGGCCGCCTTCATCGTTATCATTCGAAACTTCTATTCCTGGAGCATAATCCTTTTCGTATTTAAGTTTTTCAGACCAGCACCTAACTTTATCATAATTATCTGGTGTAACAAAAGCTGTGCCTGTTGTAAGTCCAAGGTTTCTGTAGCGTTCAAAGTCTCCTGTACTTTTTTCTCCGACAAAACTAATAGATGTGCAGCCGGAACGGCTGCGGATTTCATACAAAATATACTGCATTTGAGTATACTCAGGTAAAGCGCCGACTCCAGTATAATTAACCATATCATAGCCGCCTATATGTTTTGCAGAGTCGATAAATACAGCTTCAAACCCGAGTTGAATAAGTTTTACATGTTCATTTATAAAGAGTTCTTGGTGTTCTGGGTTTTTCCAGTCAAAGGTTATGTCGTCTTTATCAGGTGCGGCTACTTTTATTTGATCTGCTGAAATCACTGTCCTAAACCCTGTTTTAAGCCCGTGAATATGCGCTAAATCATTAAATGCCCTAAACTGAGTCTCTCCAGAAAGGGGTATGTCATAATCTATAATATTCCCGCTGTATCCGGCATTAAGCTTTATACCGTATATTGAATTTTCTTCAAGGGGTGATTTATTATATCCATCACCATAAATATTAGGAAATATTTGGGATAATATTACGCAATTTGCCCAGCTTTTGGCAGATGGAGGAATAGCGGGGAGAAGTTTTATAGAGCTTAGAATTCCATTTTTCGTTCTATTATTATGCATTTCAGCAATTGCTCTATTGTTTATTTCTATATAGTTTGCGCTGCGTCCCCATCTATCGCCATAATTTGGAGTTTCTATATTGTCAGGAAATACGGGATAAAATTCTAATGATTCATTAATGGTCACAAGCGATTCTACAGCTTCTTTTACGCTTCTTTGTAATAACTCAGACGGCAGGATATTTGCTGCCCATTTTTTTAACCCAGATTCGTAAATATGTTCAATAATCCATTTATCGGGCTTGAGATTAATATCTTCACCTAGGGCTTCTAACAATTCGTTTACTGCATTTGTCATAATAAAAGTTTAAAATGAAATGCATAAAATTTAATTAGTATATCGGGCTAGTACTAATTTTGGAGCTATAAAATAAATATCATTTTTTTATAGTATAATTTAGTGTATGAATATACTTGTAACAGGCGCCAGCCGTGGAATAGGAAAAACTATCGGAGAAAGATTGGAGCAAGCAGGATATAATGTTTTTGCATCTGCAAGAAATGAAAATCTGCTTAAGAGATTTAAGAATTTTTGTGTTTGCGATTTATCTCAGAGTCCAGAAAAGCTGGGAAATTATATTCAAGAAAACAAAATAGATGTTCTTATAAATAATGCTGGTGAATATATTTACTCTCCTATTGAAGAAGTATATCCGGCCCAAATTGAACATTTAATAAAAACCAATCTAGAATCTCCGCTGTACTTGATATCTAAAGCAGTTCCTTATATGAAAACTAAAAGATGGGGAAGGATTATTAATATTGGTTCAATAAGCGGTGTTATGGGAGAATCAGGCGCCAGCCTATATTCGGCCTCAAAAGCAGGATTAATTGGAGCTGCAAAAGCGTTAGCCTTAGAGCTTGCGGAGTTTGGAATTACTGTTAATACAATCAATCCAGGATGGGTAGAAACAGAACTCGGAAATGATTCTGTGCAAGAGAGCGGGTTTTCTAAAGAAGAAATTACGGAATGTATTCCCCAGAAACGTTTTATAACTCCGGCTGAAATTGCAGGAATGATAATGTATTTAATTTCAGACGAGGCAAAAGGGGTTACCGGGCAATCGATTAACCTTTGCGCAGGATTAAGTGTAGGATATTAAGAGATGAAAACAAAAGAAGAGTTGTTAAAATTATATAATTCTGATTTAGAGAGTTTACTAAATGAAGCAAAGAAATATTTAAAGCCGGAGGTGGAATTTTGTTCAATAATAAACGCTCGTTCCGGGAAATGCTCTCAAAACTGTAAATATTGCGCTCAAAGTTCGCATTATAATACAGATATTGAAACTTATCCGCTGATGAATGTATCAACTGTTGTAAAAGCCGGTTTAGACAGTGTAAAAAACGGGGCTTCACGTGTTGCAATTGTTACCTCAGGCAAAACCCCGGATGAAAGCGATTTTGACAGAATGCTTGAGATGATTAGGGCATTAAATAATGAAGGGATAAAAAGCTGTGCAAGTATTGGAATATTGAATGATGAGCAGGCTAAAAAGCTTAAAGAAGCAGGGCTTATTCGGTTTCATCATAATATTAACACCTGTAAGTCCTATCACTCTGAAATCTGTACTACACATAGTTATGATGACAGGATTAAGACGGTAGAATTGGTTCAAAAATACAGAATGGAGCTTTGCTGCGGCGTAATTATCGGTATGGGGGAAACTGTTGAACAGAGAATAGAAATGGCGCTTGAGCTTGCCAAAATTAATCCTGAAAGTATTCCTGTTAATATTTTGACTCCGATTAAAAATACTCCGTTTGAAAATTATTGGGACAAAATAGATGAAGAAAATGTTTTAAGAACGCTTGCTGTTTTTAAAATAGCTTGTCCTAATTCTTCAATAAGGATTGCAGGTGGGAAGAAAGCAAGACTTAGCGGGAAAACTATAGAAACAGCGTTTAGATATTGCGCAGACTCTGCTATTGTAGGGAATTATCTTACAACGACAGGTTTTACTCCAGGAGAGGATAAAAAAATAGTGCAAAATGCGGGGAGAAAAATAAGTGGAACAAAAACGGCTATCACTATTTAAGTTATTTTTAATTTTTACTAAAATCGGCGCAATACTTTTAGGCGGCGGGTATGTAATTCTGCCCATTATGACAAGCGAATTTGTCGATAAAAGAGAGCTTGTGTCACACGATGATGTGATTGATTATTTTGCACTGGCTCAATCACTTCCGGGAATTATTGCCGCTAATATGTCAATGTTTATCGGATACAAACTAAGAGGAAAATGGGGCGCAATTGTTGCAATGCTTGGCGTAACCTTTATTCCGTTCTGGTGTATAGTGCTTCTTGCGTCTGTTATCGGGAGCTTGACCGAAAATAGCTATGTTAAGGGCGCTTTATGGGGAGTTGGAGCTTCGGTTATTGCGCTTATAGTTCTTACAGTGAGGGAAATGTGGCAGAAATCTAACAGAGACGCATTCTTTTATGTAATTTTTGTTTTAACTCTCTTAACCCTTTTGATATTTAAGCTCTCGCCGATACAAACAATACTGCTGTTTTCAATAATCGGAGTTATTTATAAAAAAATTACGGAGGGTAAAAAATGATTTACCTTCACTT
>CALUSJ010000064.1 GCA_944323405.1 Candidatus Gastranaerophilales bacterium | reverse complement strand
CTTTCTGTCATTGCGAGGACGATTAGTCCGAAGCAATCCAGCTGGTTAATAACTATTACATTTTAATCTAAAATACAGAAATACAAATCCTGCCAATCGGAATTATTCTATTCGAGAATATATATATCGCCTGTTATTCATAAATAATATCAAAATATTAAAGTTTAGGGGGATTAGGGATTAAGGATTAGGTGAAGCGTGAAGGGTAATTAGTTAGTAGAACAGGAATGACAGGTGTTTGTTATTCATGAATGAATAATATCAAAATGTAATAGTTAATAATCAGCTGGATTGCTTCGTCCTAATCGTCCTCGCAATGACAGAAAGTCAGGCATTGCTTGACCTACAGTCTTAGCAGGGTTTAGAGGTTTAGGAGTTGAGAGGTTTAGAAGAAGTTAAAGAGTATTCTTATTTTGAACATTGTTTTATTGAAGTATCTAAGAAACCCTTACGGGAAGTCCACCCACCCCCACCCTCCCTGGCAAGGGAGGGTGCATGCGCATGCCTAGCGTGCGCTTTGTTTGCTTATTCACTTATTAACTTATTTACCTATTCACTATTCACTATTCACTAGTCACTAGTCACCCTCACCCTCTAAACCCTAAAATGCTCCCTTCACCCCTCACCCTTCATCCTTCACTAGTCACTAATTCTAAATAAAGTAATTTGTAACAATTTTTGTCATATTTGTTACAATTAGTCAATATTTATACTTTTAATGACTTTATATAAAAGTAAGTGTTATAAGGAAAAGTGTGCTTGAAAGTTCAGAATAATACTATTAATGATTACAAATATTCTAAACCATCAAAGGTTCAGCCTTCGTTTGGTTCACTTAGCGGTGCCTTGCAAGCAAGCGGTGCGCTTATGCACGGGATAGAGAATCAAGGGTTTTGGCTCTCGTTTTTAATACAAGATTTTGGCGGGATGACTGTTCCTCGTACGGTTGCTGGTTTTTTGCGTGACAAAGAAGTTACTGGAGAATACAACACCCAAGAAGGTCTAGAAGTGCTTGGCAGAGAGGGGTTAACGGGCCCTTGTATGATGGCGGTTGCTCCCTTATCGCTTTTGTTAGCAGCTAAATTCGGTAAATCAACAAGCGTTAATACTCAATTAATAAAGCGTTTCGGAACTAGTTTAAAAGAATTAGTTTCCAAGCCTGATTTTGACAAAGAGTTGTTGAAAAATCCAGAAAAATTTAAAGAATATTTTTATAAGGTAAATATTGAGCGGATTTTAGAAGACACGTTAGCCAAAGAAAATGTTAAGCAAGAATCGGTAAACTATATAATGCAGCAATTAGCTAATAGGAGTAATATCCCTGCTGGTGAAAAGTTAGCCCGATTTAGAGGGAAAGCTAAATATAGAAACAAATGTATGGAAAACATCGTTGAGCATATTAATAATCTCAAATATGAATCAGGAACTGATTTAGATATGCTTCAAAAGGTTCATTTCAGCTTAGCGCAGCAAAATGATAAAAAATCGTTTATGGCAAAGGATGTGTTTGATGCTTTAGAAAAATACACAAACGATGCTATAAGTATGAATAAGAGTTTGGAAAAACTGGATAGTCTACAGGCTGAAAGTATTAAAGATAAATCTCTTGCCAAAAGGATGATTACCAATATTTCAATGATAGCTGCAACTTTAGGAGTTTTGTCTGTGTTACCTAAAATTTATGCTTATAACGATGTTGCTCCAGGGGCAAGAAAAAATGCAGCGAAAGGCAGCTCTGAATTTGATAGCAATAACTCTGAAATAGCGTTTAAAGGAAAATCAAAACCCGGGTTGTTGGAGCGTTTAGGGAAGTTTGTCGATAAAATAAAAAGTGATTTTGCTTCTTCTGAACTGGAATACAACGGGCATAATTTTACGAATACTTTAATGGCCGGATTATCTGTATTTGGGTTAATAATACCAAGAGGTTGCAGGGCGTATAGCCGTGCGCAGGAAAATGAAAACGGTAAAAAAGACTTAACAGAGCTATGGGAAATCTTTATAAGAGATTTGACATCTAGTCTGGCGGTAGTATTTGCTGTCCCAATGGGCACAAGAGCGTTTGTTACTATGTATGAAAAGAATTCGGGATTTGTCTTGATGAACAAAGACAGAACTCGTTCTAAATTAAAAACATTCTTAGATTTGTTTAATCCATATAGCAAAGCGCATGTTTTAACAAATAGTGAAATTAGTGCTTTGTATGGAAATATTGATACAAAAAATAAAATGGTCAATTTCTGCAAATATATAGATAAGAATGGCGGTGATTTGCATAAGATTATTTCTAAGTCTGAAAATGTAGATAAAGTGTTTAACAAATCAACATTAGATTTTGCATCGTTAAAAGGTTTAAAGAAAGCAGAGAAGAACAAGAAGATTTTATCGTTTATTGAGAATTATAAAGCTCAAAATGCCGACGAGTTAATAAAGAATTTAATGAAAGGTGCAGGGAGTTTGAAAAAGAACAAAATAGCATCATTTGCCCGTGGGTTAAACTCTGTTCCGGGGTTGTTAACTACATTCTTTATCTCTCCATATATTTTAGGCTGGTTTATTCCGAGATTGACTTATAGGAATACAAGAAGAATCCACGAAAAAGAGGATAGAGAAAAGGCTTTGAAAGAGCAAACAGATATAAAGAAACTAAATTAGAGATAAGTTGCAAGAATATTTCTTACGTAATTTTGAGTTTCTTTGTAGGGTGGAACTCCATCATATTTATCAACAGCTCCCGGCCCAGCATTATATGCTGCTAGTGCCAGAATAATATTGCCGTTATACTTATTCAGCATAGATTTAAGATACTTTACACCACCTTCAACATTTTGTTCAGGGTCCATAGGGTTTGTTACCCCGAGGCCTTTGGCTGTTGCGGGCATTAATTGCATTAATCCCATTGCGCCAACATGTGATTTTGCGTTAGGATTAAATCCTGATTCTTGCTTAACAAGAGCGTTTACAAGCTTTTCGTCAACACCATGTTTTCTAGCTACTCGTGAGATTAAATTTTTTATCTGTTCTTTTGTTGTAATTTTTTCTCCGGCTGATGCAGCTTGTGCTGTATAGATATTAGCATCAACTTTAGTTGTAGGGTTTGTTAATAAATCTCCAAATTTTACTTTAGAAGTGCTTTTTAACACTTTGTCAAATGATTGGATTGAAGGGGTGATTCCTTGGTTTTGAACTTGTTGCTCAACAGGCATCCATTGTGAATTAATTGTATTTACATAGTTATTCATTTGAACGGCTCTTTGCATAGCTGCAGATTTTCCTGATGAAGATAATAGGTTTTGTATCATTGTTGAGAACATAAAATATCACCCTTTCTTATACTTATATCGGGATTAAAAAATTAATCTTAAGCTTTTTTTTTATAATATCCACTATTTGGTTTAATAATTAACTTTTATTTGTCAACCGGCATGTTAATATATGGATTTTTTTTTTATAATATGTTATATTATGCATAGTATGGGAGAGTGTTAGGTGAATACTGATAATTTTTTAATAGAAGAGAACGATTTAGAGATAGCGCATGGTATTTGTAAAATAATAGAAAGTAATGAAAGAAGAAATCGAGCAGTAGCAAATGTCGTGGGTGCAAATATAGCATCGAAATATTTTGATGCAGCTCAATATGATGTTGATTCTTCATCTGGTTTACATAATATAGGACAAGTTTTAGAAGATATTGATATCTCTGATATTTATATTAATAATTCATATATTGATGTAAGATTGTTTTTTGAGGATGATGGGTTATTTATCCCCAAAGAACACTTTGAAAAGAACCTTCTCCCTTTAGCCTATATGTTTATAAAGATTACACCTGACTTATCTGGTGCAAATGTTGTTGGGTTTATTCAGCCTGAAAACGTGGATAAGACAGCTGTAAATGGTGATTTTTATATTATCCAAGAAGAGTCATTGGTATCTTTTTATGATATAGAATCTTATCTTGTTGCAGAGGATGATCCTTATGATGTTTCAGAAAAGGAGGTTTTTGCATACCTCGATAATAGTTTAGAAGATAAGGTTTCTTTTTATAGAAAGCTTTTAATTTCAAAGGACGGGCGTTTAAGGTTAGCAAGAGCTGCAAAGGCTCAATACATTTTTAGTTTTGTATCGGCCCCTAATGCTGACAATGTAAATACATACGCAGCAGTAGACGATGCAGACTCTTTAGCTTTCAATGCAGAACCTGAATTGGTTTTGGATACAGAGGGTGAAGATACTTTAATGGAGCATTCTGATAGTGAAGACATTTTAGTTATTGATGAGAATTCGGACAACGAAATGTTTTTAAATGATGCAACCGATTCCGATAGCGGATTAGAGCTTGCGGATGATGAGATGCAAGAATTGAATACGTCAAATGCTATAGAAGAACTTGTTGTTGAGGATAACGAATTATTAGAGGGGCTGAATAATGATGACAGCCTTATAGAGTCAGAACCGTCTACAACCGTTGATGTAAACGAGAACATGTTTGAAGATGAGGAAATAGATACTGTAGTGGATGATGCTGAAAACATTTTAGATGAAACGGAAGCGATGGAAGAGCCAGATTCTTATGAATATACAACAGTTGCCTCTCCTGTAGCAGATACTGTAGAAGATACTTATGAAGAGCTTTTGCAAGAAGAAGAAAATAATAATGATGCAGCAAATACTCATGTTTCAAACTCTCAAAACAGCAGTGATGAATCAGAAACAATAAAAGATTCTGTAAATGATGAGACAAATGTAAAAGAAGAGCAAATAGAAAAACTATTTAACAATAGTGATGAAGAAGAGGAATCAGGTGAATCAGGTGAATCAGCGGTTGCATATAAGCGCAAAAGCGGTTCAGGTAAGGTTGTTGTTTCACTAGGAGTTATAGCTATATTGGCTACCCTTGGTTATTTTGGTTTTACAAAATTTACCTCAATGCCTGCAATAGATGATAATACAACAAATAGCATAATTGCAGATGATAACACAGAGAGTGGAGAAGTTGTAACACCTAATAAAGATGAAAAGAAAGATGTGAAAAATATAGCCATGCCAATAGAAACTGTTGAAGCTCCAAGTAATGTCTCAAATTCTGAAAGCAGTTCAGTGTCTATACCTATGATAGAGCAAAATTTAGATGCTTCTATATTAGTATCGAATTTGAAAATCGATTGGGAAGTTCCGGCCGGTTATGCTTCTAATAGCTCTGCGAAGCGTTATCTTGTGAAACTAGGAAAGATTATTCAGTTAAACTTAAAGACCGAATTGTTGTTATTAAGTAAGCCGCCGATAACCAATCGTATCGCTGTAGAAATAAAATACAACAGTAGTAATAAAAAGTTTGAGACGGTTGGGATAATTACTTCGAGCGGAGAAGAATCTGTTGATAAATTAATTAAACAAACGGTGGATAAAGCTCTTGCAATGAATTTGAATATGAATACTAATTCGTTTAAGAAACTGCAAGGAAATCCTGTGTTAATTATACATTTGTAGACAAGTAAGTAAAGAGAGCAGTATGGAAAAAACAAACAAATATTACAGTATAATAGAAGGGTTAGTAAGAAAGCACAAAAAGTTTCCCGGATGTGAAGCTATAATAGATGAGATTATAGATGATGTTTATTCACATTCAGAAGTAATAATTAATTCAATAAATAATGAATCCGTTATAAGTGCTTATTTAGAAAAGGTTGTTACGACGTCTCTAATAACAGTACCTAAAAAAATGAATATCCAAAAGGAGATTCATCCAGCTTCTGAAACAAATGTTTCCAGTTTGGTAAAAAATGAAAAGCCTGAGGTTGATACAAACCTTGTTCATCAAATGATAAATGAAACCAAACCTGCTGATATGGGGGTTATTAGCCCAAGTTCGTATGTATATTCTAGTGAAGAAGCGGCTGTCGAGTCGTTTGGTTTGCCGAATGAAAAAGATGATTCTTTTGCTCAATTAGATAGTGATAAAAGTGTTTGTGATACAGCAGGACAGGCTGAGATTGTTGAGGTTAGTGCTGTAGAACAGAATCTGGAAGACGGTGATGTAAAGCCCGAGGATAATCTAAACGAAAGAGAAGAGGGGCAGATAGATTTATCTGATTTTATAAGCAGCAATTTCTCTGATGATTCGGATGCATCCAGTGATGTAGAGGATTCTGTCATGTTGGATAATGATTCTGAAGTGTTTTCTGACAATTCTGAAGAGATATCGGATTCTTTAGAGATTGAAATCCCAGAAGTGGATATAGGTGAAAAAGAGGACTTGTCTCAAGATTCTATTGAAGAGCAGGTTGATGGTGAAAATATTGAAGTTTTAGAACCTCAAGAGGAGGTTTTAGATATAGAAGATGAATCTTTAGAGCCGGAAAATATAGAAAACAATGCGGGGGCTGTAGAGGAAAATCTTTCTGATGATTTATCGGATGAAAACAACCAAGAAGATTTATTAGAGCTTGATTTTAATGAGGACGATCTCTTAGAAGAAAGTGATTCAAAAGATGATATTCCAATAGAGAGTCTCGGTGAAAATATTCTTGAAACTGTGGATGATGTAGAAAATTCTTTAGATGTAGATTCAACTGAAGAAATACTGCAAGTTGAGTCTGAAGATGTAAATGAGCTGAACGATTTTAGTGATGATGATTCTATATATTCTCTGGATGAGCCCAATGGAAATATAGATAGTATTAGTGAGCTGGAAGTATTAAAAACTGATACGGGTACTGGCAGCGAAACCTTAGATTATTCTGTATTTAGTTATACTCCAGATAATGATATTAGTTCTATTGATGTAGAAAACATTCAAAAGGATTTGCTGGAATTGAATCATAAAAAGACAGATTTAAATATAATACAAGTATATGAACTTAAGTATAAGGAAAATTGTTCTGTAGCAGATATCGCAACTCAACTGGAGATGAGTGAGAGTAGTGTGTTGGAAGCTCTAGATGAAATAATTGCTGTAATATAAGGACGAAAAGAGTCAAATGCAATGTCCCAAGTGTAAAAAAGAAATTGAAGATAATTCATTGAAATGCAAATATTGTAACACAAAAATTGCATCAATTTGTAAGACTTGCGGCGCAATAAACTTAATTACTTCTACAGAGTGCTCTAACTGTCACAAAGTTTTATTAAAATTATGTGACAGTTGTGGTGCAGCGAATTTACCAGACGCAAAGAGTTGTAGAAAATGCGGATATGAATTTAAGCAAGAAGAGAAAAAAACTCACGTTAAGTTAGAGTATACAGCCGAAATGAGTTCGCAGCAGAAAGCAAAGTCAAAACTATTGAATGCGATTAAAGACGGAAACACAAAAATTATTACTTTAAGCGGGGAGAGCGGCTGTGGAAAAAATCTTGTTTTACGTTCTGCTATAAGTGAGTTAAAAAATGCAAAGTTGATTTGGCTTTATGGAAATTGTTCTCAAATAACCCAGCTTTCACCGTTTGGTTATTTTCAAGATTTATTATTGAATTTTTTTAATATAAATAACTTTTGTCCTGATACATTACAGCTAAAGAAAAATTCAATACGTTTCTTTAAACAGGATTTTCCAGCTCTTTCAAATGCGGAAATTCTTGATTTGCTTAATTTTTTATATCCTGAAAATTTAGACAAATACGAAAATATTTATATCAATAAAGTAAAAATGTTTCAAATTATGAAAAAGGTAATTTTTACTATTCTAGAGAAAATAAAAGCCGTATTTGTAATTGATAATTTTGAAAATATTGATGGTATGTCATTTGATTTTTTAAATGAAATACTAGCGGAAGATTTTGTTTTAGAGAAAAGTAAATTTATATTTTTATCTAAAACTCCAAAGCCGGGTATGGGAACTGTGAAAGCTGTAAAATTAACAGAAGAGAATTTTCTGGATATTGCAATAGCTCCGTTCACCGAGACTCAGGTAGAAGCCCAGATAATACAATATCAAGATGTTTCTTTTGATAAAGACTTTATCAAGCAAGTATATAGAGTATCCAATGGAAATCCTGCAATTGTAGAGCAAATGGTATTTTTGTATAAAGATACTCTCCGTAATAAACTGAAGTATGTTGTATATGATTCTATCGAGAATATTCTGGATGCAAGACTTGGAATATTAAAGCAAGAGGATTACAAATCCTACCGTCTTTTAATTGCAATGTCGATTTTAGGAGCAAAATTTTATCCTGCAATGCTGGAACATTTTGATAACAATTCTGAGCAGGAATTTGAAAGAGTAATTGAAACCCTTGTAAGAAACGGTTTTATAAATCAAATCAACAACTTGTCTTTTGAATTCAAAAGTTATGATATTTGGCAGATAATTATATCTGTAGTAAAGAATGATGATTGTTTTCAAGAAATTTTAACAAGTTTATATGAAGCGTTATGTATATATAAACAATCTTCGATTGCTTTATTGGGTTATATTGTACAGAAATTAAAAAATGATGAGCAGGCCTTTGAAATATGGACGCTGTTAATGAAACAGGCTGCTTATATTGGTGATATCAGTCTCTATATCATTGCCCAAAAACATTCATTGAAATTAATTGAGAATAAAACTGGTCAATATTATTCAAAAATAAAGAAAAATATATATACAAGGGTTGGCAAGTTAATAGAACCAATTGATCATAAAACTTCATTTGATTATATACAAAAAGCAATAATGATGCTTGAAGATACGGAGGAGTATGAATATATAGAATTACTGGGATATTTGGCATCTGCATCAATGAAAAACGGCAATTATTGGGGGGCTATCGAATGTGCGGATAGTGTTCTTCGAAAACTTCCTGATGATATGGAGCTGGAGTGTGCTTTAATAAAATCAAGACAGATAAGACCTCTTGTAAAATTAGGGAATTATGGACAGGTAATTAATCTTATTGATAATGAAGTAATGCCTGTTTTAGAAAAGTATTTGGCAAAAGGGAAAAATACTCAGATATTACCTATTAAAGATTTGTATGATGTTTGGCTGGAAGTTTATTTTGATTTAGCGGAAGCCTTGACATTCCAAGGCGATAGCAGAATGTTTGAAATAATAAAATTGATTTTTGATATCATTGAACGAAACAAGATTGCAGATTTATTGATATTATGTAAAGCACATCTAGCGTTAGCTCTTGCTAATACCATAAAAGGAGATTTAAAGACATCTGAAAAAATCTTAGATGATATTTTAAAAGAATATTCATTAGAGAGTATGGATTCTTTTTCTGTCTCTCGCTGGAATTTTATAGATATATTGAACAAATTTTTAAGCCAGGATTATGGTAATTTATATTCCGAATTATTTAATGTTGTTGCTTATGCAAATAATGTCAATGATAATTTTACAAAGAATATATTAAAAACTCTTCTTGCAAAGATGTTAAAGGACAAAAATGAATCTAAAAAAGCCTTAGAAATATTAGAAGAGCAGGTTGCATACTTTGCTAAAGAAAAAGTTGCGACGGGAGTTTTGTTATGCTGGTATTTGATAGCTCAGATAAAGCTTGTTTTGAGCGGGACCCAGTTTGCTCTTGATATTGCGGTTAAAGCACTGGATATTGCCCAAGGGCCAAATATAAATAACTATTATTTTATGGCTTTGTTTAACAAACTTATTGGTGAAATCTATATGGCAAAGCAAGATTTTGAGTCTGCAAAAGTTTATATAGAAAAATCTATATTTATAGCTAAGCAGTTTAGTTTAGAATATATTCTTGTATATGATTACATTCTGTTTGCTAAATTTTATCAAGAATTAGCATTGCCGAAATCATCATTTAGAATAAATTATATAAAACAATCTCTAAAAATGTTCCAATTAGCCAAAAATGCCGGTATTGTTTCTAGCCATGCATTTTTGCAAAAAAAGATTAAAGAAGAACTCTCGCTTTTAACTTCGTTTTGTAAATTAAACGGTATTATATTAAAGAAACCTTCTAAGTAGTATAATCATCTGGGTTGCCTGAGTAGTCTGCAATAACTCCAGTTTTTAAATCAGGTTCTTCGCCTGCTTCTTGGTAATCCTTCATTGTTTCTCTATATGCTAAAGCTCGTTTGTTTAATTCATCCATTGCCATAGGGCCGGTTAAAACTTCTATAACTTCACCATTTGTATCATATATTTTTAACCGTGGAATTTCTACTCCTGAGGGGGTTTTAAATCCCATTAAAGAGATTTTGCCATATTCTCCAAACCCGTCTTTGATTTCATAATATATTTCTTTTAAGTTTTCATTGTCAAGGCAAGAAAGAGCAACGTTGTTACTGGTTTCTCTTTGAATCCAGTCTTGTACAGTCTGAGTTTCTTCAATAAGCTCTAATAACTGTTCATTAGTAGCTTTAATTCTTCTAAAAAGAGGATCTCCGCCTCGCCCAACAGCTGTTGGGCCGCTTTCTTTTGGTGCACGAATTCTGTAGTTCGCTTCGTCAATTATTTTACGTTTGTTTTTGTTGTCGTTATTTGTGTTTATTTTTTCGTGCGCTGGCAGATTATTTTTTTCTATTTTAGGTTCTTCAGACATACGATTCTCCTTGTATAAGTGTTAACGGCATAAATTTTTAAAACTTTAGTGTATATAGAAAAAACTTTACAAATATTTACAAACAGAGTATGATTTTGTCATGCTACCAAGAGAAAACAGGTTAAAAAAGAGAAGTGCATATAAAGCGACTTATAAGTCCGGCAAATCTTATTATAAAGATGGAATAACATTGTTTTGCGGGAAAAAGAAAACAATAGAACTTCCTGTTAAAGTAGGGTTTGTTGTTAGTAAAAAAATTCATAAGCGTGCTGTAAAAAGAAATCGTATAAAACGGCTTATGCGAGAAAGTGTTCGTCTGATATTAAAAAATAATCAATTAACATCTGATTACATCTCTCTTATATTTGTGGCAACACCAAAGCTTTTAGATAAAGATTTTTTTCAGATTGATAGTATAATAAAAAGCCTGGTTGCAAAAATATGATAGATGGCATAATAACTCCTAAAATACGTGATATTGATTATTTAGCGCCGTCAGCACCTTATCCGGCAATTCCATCAGGCATTACTGTTCACCAAAAGAGTATATATCGTTATTCAATCCCTACTGATGAGCAGCCGGTATTAACAATTTTAGATTATATACCAGATTATAATGGGAATTTCATCAAACCTGGACATTATGAACTGGCTCTTTCAGATGATAAGGAGTTTTTATATTTAATAGAATCTAGGAATTTAGTAGCTATAATTCCTGTGTTTAAACTTGCTGAAAATGAAAAAGAATTGTCCAAATACTATAAAAGCAGAAAAGAGTTATCAAGTGAAGAAAAGGCTGAGTTGAGAAAACAAAAGCGAAAAGATAAATTCCAGAAAATCATAAATACAAAATATGCAAAAACAGGAGCAACGCCTCCCAAAGACTATGTACATATGGAAGCTTCGATTGAGTATATAAAAGACGGCGGTTATTATTTAATAATGTACGAAAAAGGTTTTTTGCGTGCCTGGGGGGCTATAAAAGTAAAGCAATAAAAAGTTTTTAATTAAATCTAATGCTTGTGTAAATAAAGTATTTTTAATATAATAATACTAATATGATGGGAATAAAAAACGAAAGAAATACGCTTTATATAACTCATAGTGCGGAGTTGTTGGTATGGTTGATTATTCTCTTATTAGTAATATCAATATCAACTCTGGTATATATAAGCAAGCAAAAAATGGCAAATGACTATAATATTTTTATGCAAGATGTTGATGGTTTGATAGTAGGCTCTCCTGTGCGGATGATGGGGATTGAAGTCGGGCATGTTACCAAAATAGAGCCTACAAATGAGGAAGTATATATAAAATTTGTAATAACCGATAAGAACATTACAATACCTCAAGGAACTATAGCTACAGTGGAGTTTAGCCGTATGGCAGGGTCAAAATCTTTAGAATTATATTTGCCAGACTCTCAAACATATGTAGATAAGGATGTTCCGATATTGACTGTAGAACCGCCTAAGCGATTGCACGATGCTTTAGGGCTGTTAAATGATATGTTTGATAAGTTAAATTCAATAATATATACTAGTTCATCATTTGGAGAAAAACTCAAAATTATAGATATTCAATCAGGTGGAAATAAGGATATTAGTGATTTTATAAAATATTCGAATAAACTATTAGATGATACAAATAAAAAGGCAGAAGATTTTGGAAAAAAATTAAATGGAGCACGAAATGGAAAACAAGAATCTTAAGATTGTATCAAATCCTATTGTAAATCAAAGTTTGTGTACATTGCGCAGCCGTGATACAGATACACAAGGTGTGCGTTTAGCTGCAAGAACATTGACACGAATACTTTTATACGAAGCAACAAAAAATTTGCCTCAAAAAGATGTAGTAGTAGTTACTCCTGTTGATAAGTGTGAAGCTAAAACAATAGATGATGATATAACAATTATTATATCACCTATATTGAGAGCCGGGCTTATTTTTACAGATGAGGCCGTAGATATACTGCCGCAGGCAACAATAAGGCATATTGGCATGTATAGAGATGAGAAAACTCTTAAGCCCGTTTGGTATTATAATAAAGTTCCAATGCCAGTTTCAGAGCCTAAAAAGTATTATGTTTTCATAACAGATCCAATGCTTGCCACAGGAAATTCTCTAATAGAGGCGATAAAACTCTATACAGAGAAAGGGATTCCAGAGAATAATATATGTTGTGTTTGTATGATATCAGCACCAGAAGGTATAGAAGCTGTATTTAACAAATATCCTAACATAAAGTTAATTGTTGCAGCAGTTGACAAAGGCTTAAATAGTCGTGGTTACATTATCCCAGGTATGGGGGATGCTGGTGATAGAATCTTTAATACATAAAAATTTACAAAAGAAATTTCTAATTGGAAAATATATTAATGCTTTTTTTTAAAAGAGTACTATTATAAGAGTATATGTATACTGCAACAGTAGAAAGATTAACAAAAAGAGAAGAAGAAATACTAAGGTTATTGGTTGAAGGATTGAGCAACCAAGAAATGGCTGATGCGCTTAATATTTCAAAACATACGGTAAAAGCACATACAGAAAGTATTTATCGTAAGTTTAATGTACATAATAAAGTGCAAGCTGCTATTTATGCTGCTCTAAATGGGTACATTGAAATGAATGAACTCTAAAACTTACCAGTATAGTTTAATTCTTTTAGATTATAAGAATGAAGATATTGCATTGCATCAATAGGTGAATCGGCAATATAATATAGTTTGCGCATATTTTCTTTAGCAAAATTTAGTTCAATTATATTGTCAAAAAATTGTATAAGATTATTGTAGAAACCGCAGGTATTAAGCAAAATAATCGGTTTTGTGTTATATCCGAGTTGTTTTTGAACAATCATTTCAGAGATTTCTTCCAGAGTTCCAAATCCCCCAGCTAATGCAACTACAGCATCTGAAATCTCATCCATCTTAGCTTTACGTTCTCTCATGCCGGTTGTAAGAATGAACTCTTCGCAATCTTCAGGGTTTCCAACCCCAAAATCGTAAAGTTTTTCAGGCATAACCCCGATTATACCTCCTCCGTTTGATTTTACTGCGCTTGCGCAAGCATACATCAAGCCAAGCCGGCTGCCGCCATATACGATATTCATTCCAGCTTTCCCCATAAGCGTACCTAAATCCTGGGCATCCTTATAAAATTGGTCATTGAGTTTGTTTGATGATGATGCAAATACGCAAATATTCTTCATTATTCAAAACTCCCGCCAATAAGATAATAATTAGAGCAGCAAAGCCCACTCCCATTTTTTGAACATTCTTGTTTTTGAATGCTTACAGGTTCATTTTTGCAAAAAGGTTCAAATCTGTCGCTGTAAATATTAAATCCAAAAACATCTTTACCCCAAGTATTTGGCTTAGAAGCTCCATTTACATCGTACATAAGAAGTCCTTGGAGATCGTTTTGCGGATTATCAAAAAATTTAAAAGCTACAACAGCATTGTTTGTAGTAGTTTTGTATTCATTGAATCGGTATGTGTTATTAGGGAAAGTTCCATTAAAAAAAGTTATTTTGTAAGGCTTTGAATCTCCTGTAATTTCCCCAGCTATAACAGCTTTGAATCTCGTTTTAAAATTGTCACTATTATTTTGAGTGTTGACGGAATAGAAAATATTAGCAAAATCGCTTTGTACATTTCTCCATCTTGAAGTATTTCTCGCCTGCATGCTATCATCTAGCGATAATGGGGCAACTAAAAACGCTACAATTAAAAATATGACAAACAAAATTGAGACTTCAATTATAGTAAAAGCTTTTTTCATAAAACCTCTTTTCTACTTCTTGATGTTGAAGTTTTGACAGGCTTGGCGAATCAAAACTCCGTGTATTAATATAATTATACATTAGTAAACTTATTTTTGTATACAAATAAAATAAGAAAATACAGCTTTCTCTGAAATGCGTATTAGAGTATAGAGCAGCAGTTTTAAGAAGGGAGAGAATAGTACTTAACTGTTTTATTTTACTAAAGTAGAAATAAATCTAATAGAATCGTCTTTTAATTCTTTAACAAAATCCTTAGCGATTTTAGAGAGGGGTCTGTTATCGAGCTTGTCAAAAATAGCATAAATAGGATCGCCGCC
>CALUSJ010000063.1 GCA_944323405.1 Candidatus Gastranaerophilales bacterium | reverse complement strand
CTTTATGCTATTGCAGAAAAAGAAAATCTTGATGTAGTAAAATGCAATTTCTTTAACTACTGGTCAGAGAAGAACAAAAAGAAAAAGAGCGGTCTTGTAAGCAGATGCGCTAAAAAACATCCTTTCTGCCCTAAGGATAACTTGAAGATTTTTACAGCACACGCAAGCATCTGGGCTGGGATATATAGAAAAAGCTTCTTAGATGAGAATAATATCCGTCTTTTAGAAACCGCAGGGGCATCATTTCAGGATATGGGCTTTACATTCAAAGTCCTTGCAACGGTAGATAAAATGTATCTTCTTGATGAAGCGTTATTGTATTATAGGCAGGATAATCCGAATTCATCGGTTAATAACCCTAAAAAAATGTATTGCGTTTGTGATGAATATGAAGAAATCGGGAAATTTCTGGACAATCATCCTGAAAAGAAAGAAATTTTCAATACCCAAAAGTTAATTAACCAATACCATGCCTATTTGTGGAATTTGAGGCGTTTAAGCGACGACTTGAAACCTGAATTCTTAACCCGGTTTTCAACAGAGTTTCAGTTTTATTTTTATAAAGGTGAACTAAATAAAGAATTTTTCAAATCAATCAAAAAGAAGGATTTGGAATTATTGGCAGAGAATAAGGATAGTTATCTTAATAAAATCTCTAAAAAGACTAAATGGTATTGTAAATTTGCATTTAAGAAAGGAGTTTGTCTCTAGAATATGGATAAAACACCTTTGTTATCAATATGTATTCCTACCTATAATAGAGCAGAAATGCTTGAAAAAACTATATTATCTATTGTTAGTGATGACATTTTCTTGAATACTGATTTAGTTGAAATTATAGTTTCTGATAACTGCTCTACTGACCAAACAGAAGAGATTTGCCTAAAATATGCGGCGAAATTCCCAGAAAAATTCTTTTATTACAAGAATTCTGAAAATATTGGCGGGGATGCTAATATTCTGAAAGTTCTTTCTTATGGAAAAGGAAGATTATTAAAGTTAAATAATGACTACTGCATATTTCTTATAGGAACTATCAGCAAGATTTTAAGTATTATCTTAGAAAATATTGATGAAAAGAATGTATTGTTTTTTTCAAATTCATTAAATAAACATATTTCAAGAAAGAAGAGTTTTGTATGTAAAACAATAGATGATTTTATATTGAAAGTAGGTCATAGAGCAACCTGGATAGGTGCATTTTCAGTCTGGAAGAGTGATTATGAAAATTTTGAAGATATATCAAGGTGCCTGGAGCTGGGTTTATTTCAAACAGATGTATTATTAAGACTGCTTCAGTCCGGCCGTTCTGTTTATGTAAACAACGAGTCTCTTTTTGAATGTCCGTTTATAAAACGCGGCGGATATAATCCTGCTAAGTTATTCGGGGAAAATTATATAACAAAGATTCTGAGAACTTATCAGGTAGAGGGATTATTAAGCAAAAAAACTCTTGAAAAGGAAAAAAGACGGGTTCTTGAGGAAACTATATTACCTTTTCTTTTTGATTTTGATAAAAGAAATGAGTTTAATAGTTCAGATTTTATGAAAATTCTAAAATCTATATATGGTGAAAACTTGTATTTTTACTGTGCTTTGGTATATGCGCAGGCGGCAAAGCTTGTTTATCCAGTGTCTGGCCCGATAAAGAGAATGAAGAATCTTATTATTTGGAATTTAAAATTGAAATTTAATCAAGCAGTTAATAATAAGAACAAGGTAATAAAATACACTTCAAAAATAGAAAGTATGGAAATTAAAGCAAAAGAAACGGAGCTTGTATGAAGGTAGTAATATTGGCAGGCGGTTTGGGAACCCGCTTATCAGAAGAAACTAAATTGGTTCCAAAACCTATGGTAGAAATAGGCGGAAAACCTATCTTGTGGCATATTATGAAGCTATATTCATACTATGGTTTTAATGATTTTGTGATTTTAACAGGCTATAAATCACACGTAATAAAGGATTATTTTGTTCATTATTACCAACAATATTCCGATATAACGGTTGATATGCTTAATAATTCAGTTGAAATACATCGTATACAAACTGAACCGTGGCGAGTTACGATGCTATATACGGGGCAAGAAACAATGACTGGCGGCAGGATAAAGAAAGCACAGGATTATATAGGGGATGAACCGTTTTTATTAACATATGGCGATGGAGTGAGTGATGTAAATCTAGCAGATTTAATCAAATCTCATAAGACATCAGGGAAATTAGTTACAATGACAGCAGTCCAGCTTCAAGGACGTTTTGGTGCTCTGGTGATAAAAGATGGTGGAATGATAACCTCGTTTATGGAAAAACCAAAAGGTGAAGAGTCTTGGATTAATGGTGGTTTCTTTGTCTGTGAACCCGGTATTTTTGATTATATACCCCAAGGCGAAGGTGTGATTTTCGAACGTGCGCCATTAGAAAACCTTGCTAAAGACGGACAATTAAATGCATATAAACATTACGGCTTCTGGCAGCCAATGGATACATTAAAGGATAAAAATGAATTAACCAGTATGTGGAAAAATGGGCAAGCACCTTGGGCTGTCTGGCAGAAGAAAAAAGAGGTCTTGCATGTTTAATAATATTTATAGAAATAAAAGGATTTTTTTAACAGGTCATACGGGCTTTAAAGGAAGCTGGCTTGCACTCTGGCTTGCAAAACTTGGAGCGGAAGTCTGCGGATATTCGTTGGCACCTAATACAAAGCCTTCAATGTTTGAAGAATTAAATATTAGCAATAAAATATCTAAATCTATTATTGGTGATATCTTGGATTCTGAAAATTTAGAGAAAGCTATTTCTGATTTTAGCCCAGAGATAATATTTCATTTAGCAGCGCAGCCGCTTGTAAGATTATCGTATTCAGAACCTGTATTAACTTATCAAACAAATGTGATAGGAACATTAAATGTTTTGGAAGCCGCAAGGAAATGCTCCTCCGTGAGTGCTTTTGTAAACGTAACGACTGATAAGTGCTATGAAAACAAAGAAGTTCAAAGAGGGTATAGAGAAGATGAGCCTATGGGTGGATATGATATGTATTCTTCTTCAAAAGGTTGTGTAGAAATTATGTCTTCATCTTATAGACGTTCTTTTCTAAAAAATGGATATGCAATGGCAACAGCTCGAGCAGGAAATGTAATAGGAGGAGGAGATTGGGCTTTAGATAGACTTATTCCAGATTGCATTAGGGGGATTAATAGCGGTATTGATATTGAGATTAGAAATCCTATAGCAGTCCGTCCATGGCAGCATGTGCTCGAACCATTAAGCGGGTATCTGTTGTTGGGCCAAAAACTCTTGGAAGAAGGTCAAAAGTTTGCAGATGGGTTTAACTTTGGTCCAAGAGAGGAAAGCGTATTGACTGTAGCTGAGGTAGCAAAAAAAGTTACAGAGTTTTATGGCAGAGGAAGGGTTGTAGTAGGTGAGGCGAGCCCATTACACGAAGCAGGACTTTTGATGCTGAATATAGAAAAAGCCAAAAAAGTTTTGGGCTGGACTCCAACTTATAGCGCAGATGATGCAATAAAGAGTACTGTTGAATGGTATAAAAAGTTTTATTCACAACAAGAAAGAATGCTTGATTTCACAATAAAACAAATTGAAGATTATGAGGAAAGTGTAAAATGGAACAAGAGTTACGTAATAAAGTAAAAGAGGCAGCAAGAGAGTATTATAAAGAAGTATATGGCTCTAAAAAAGTTTTTAATTATATTCCACCATCGGGGAAACTTTTAGGAGAAGAAGAGCTGATGAATATGATTGACGCTTCATTGGATATGTGGCTTACAGCAGGACGATTCAACAAAGAATTTGAAACAAAATTTGCGAATTATCTTGGGGTAAAATATGCACTTTCTACGAACTCAGGTTCGAGTGCAAATTTGTTAGCATTATCGGCATTAACCTCTTATAAACTTGGTGACAGACAACTTAAAAAAGGCGATGAAGTAATTTCTGTTGCAGCAGGTTTTCCAACTACTATAAATCCAATAATTCAAAATGGTCTTATTCCTGTATTTATTGATTGTGAAATTGGTACATATAATATTGATGCAGATAAAATAGAAGTTGCAATTTCTCCAAAGACAAAAGCTATCTTTTTAGCACATACATTGGGAAATAGTTATGATTTAGATAAAATAATGCAACTTGCCCAAAAATATAATTTGTGGGTTATAGAAGATAGCTGTGATGCTTTGGGTGGAGAATATAAAGGAAAGAAAATTGGTACAATAGGGCATATTGGTACTTTTAGTTTTTATCCAGCTCACCATTTAACAATGGGTGAGGGGGGTGCTGTTGTTACGAATGATTCACAATTGTACAAAATAATCATGTCTTTTAGGGATTGGGGCAGAGATTGTTGTTGCCCTCCTGGAAAAGACGGTATTTGTGGAAAGAGATTCTCTCAACAACTTGGGAATCTTCCTTACGGATATGATCATAAATATACATATTCTCATTTGGGCTATAATCTAAAGATTACAGATTGGCAGGCTGCTCTTGGGTGTTCACAAATTGATAAACTTGATTTGTTTTTAGAGCAGAGACGAAAAAATGCTCAAATGCTTAATGAGAAACTTTCTGATTTAACAAGTTTTTTAATATTACCGCAGGTGAATGAAGGTGTAAAACCTTCTTGGTTTGGGTATTTAATTTCAGTAAAGCCGAATGCTCCTTTTACCAAGCAGGAAATGGTAGAGTTTCTTGAAAAGAATGGTGTTGGGACAAGACAACTTTTTGCAGGAAATATTTTAAGACAACCCTGTTTCGTAGAAAATGATGTCAAACTGAGAATTAATAATAGTGAAATTATTTCATCTGGAGATTTAACAGAAGAACATTATAAGCTTCTTCCAAATACAGATTTTATAATGAATAATACTTTCTGGGTTGGAACATTTCCTGCTCTTGGTGAAGCTGAAATTACAAGGATTTTAGATACGATACATCAATTTATAAAAGAAAGAGCAGGTGTATTATTATAAATAATATTTTAATAACTGGCTCTGGCGGTTTTATCGGGAAAAATTTAAAAGCGTATCTTAAAGATAAATATAATTTACTTACTCCACGTAGTTATGAATTAGATTTAACGGATAACATCGCTGTAGGAAATTATTTTAGAGAAAATGATATAGATTTTATTATTCATTGTGCAACACAAGGTGGTGCAAGAGGGATAGAAGATAGATCTACAACGATTGATGAAAATATTTCTATGGTAGAAAATCTTCTTGAATATAAAAAATCAGAGGTTAAGATTATTCTTTTTGGCTCTGGTGCAATGTATGACAAAACACGTTCTCTTCATAAAGTTAAAGAGGATTCGATTGGAAATGTTGTGCCGAAAGATTTATATGGTAAATCAAAGATGATACTGGCCGATTTAATAAAAAAACGCTCAGATGCATTAATGTTGAATATTTTTGCGTGCTATGGCTATGGCGAGAAAGAAACCCGCTTTCCAAGTTATGCAATAAATCAAGTTCTTAAGGGTGAAAACATAGTAATTAATCAAGACGTAATTTTTGATTATTTATTTGTAGAAGATATGCAGAAGATTGTTGCCTATTTTATTGAGCATTCTCCAGAAGAAAATATTATAAATATTACACCGTCTGAAAGTGTAAGTTTAAGACGTATTGCACAAATTGCAAATTCGCTTGGAGAGAATAAAGTTGATATTATTATTTCTGCAAAAGATATGAATAACGAATATACGGGTGATAATACCCGTTTGCTAAAAAATTATTTGAATTTTCAGTTTACTTCTATTGAAGCAGGAATAGCAAAGCTTTTCAAATATAACAAAGACTTGTTAAAGGAGGCCGTTAGACTATGAAGAACAATATTTTTGAAGATTTATTTGTTCTGGAACTTGCAAATAACCATTGGGGTGATATTGAGCGAGGCAAAAAGATTATTACCGATTTTTCACGAATAGTTCGTTTTAATAATATAAAGGCTGCAATAAAGTTGCAGTTTAGAGATGTTGACCATTTTATACACAAAGATTTTAAAAATCGTGATGATATAAGATATATAAAGAAAACTTTAAAAACAAAGATGAGTGAGGATGAGTATGGAATACTAGTTGATGCGATTAGAAAATCTGGCTGTATTACAATGTCTACTCCTTTTGATGAGAAGTCTGTTCAGACTTGCGTAAACTTGGGAATACAGATTATAAAAATAGCCTCCTCTGATTTAAATGATTGGGTTTTAATTGAAGAGATTGCAAAAACAAGAAAACCTGTAATTGTTTCTACAGGCGGTTCTTCAGTAAAAGATATTGATGATATAGTAAAATTCTTTGACAATAGAAATATCCCTCTTGCGATTAATCATTGTGTGTCGATTTATCCGAGTGAAAAAAGTGATTTGGAACTCAATCAGATAGATTATTTAAAGACTAGATATCCTGAACATGTCATAGGTTTTTCAACACACGAGTACAATAAAGATATAGAAAATGCAATGATGATAGCATATGCAAAAGGGGCACGAACATTTGAGCGTCATATTGATATTGATTGGCAAGGAGTTCCAGTATCTCCATATTGTTCAACACCTTCCGATTTAGATAGATGGATAAAAGCTTATAAAACAGCGATTGAAATATGCGGCGGTCCAGCCGGTTATAAACGTATTCCGGGGAAACAAGAAACTCAATATTTAGATGCTCTTGTAAGAGGTGTATATGCTAAACGTGATCTGAAAGCTGGTGAATCAATTACAGATGCAGATGTATATCTTGCAATTCCGCTTCAGCAAGGACAAATTTCCTGCCGAGAACTAATGAGCGGCGAAGTTCTTTTACGTGATATTAAAGCAGATGAGCCTATAAAAATTGATGATATAGATTCTCCTTATGCTTATGACGACAGCTTAAAACAAAAGATTTACAATCGCGGTTTAAATGTTAAAGAAAAGGAACTTGTGTAAATGGGGCGAATTAAACTTTCTGATTATATAGCAAAACGATTGAAGGAATATGGAGTAAGGCACTTTTTTATGGTGTCTGGTGGCGGGGCCATGCATTTGAATGACAGTCTTGGACGTGTGATACCATACACAGCTAATCATCACGAACAGGCTTGTGCAATTGCAGCTGAAGGCTATGCAAGAGTTAACCAGAATCTTGCGGTCGTAAATGTTACAACTGGGCCGGGAGGATTAAATTGCTTGAATGGCGTTTTGGGTCAATGGACAGACTCTGTTCCTGTACTTTATATATCGGGGCAAGTTAAATATTCAACTACAATGGCAAGCTGTAAAGAAATTCCTCTAAGACAATTAGGTGACCAAGAGGTTGATATTATATCGATAGTAAAACCCTTAACTAAATATGCCAAAATGGTTACAGAACCAAAAGAAATTAAATATCATATTGATAAGGCTATTTATGAAGCCACAACAGGAAGAAAAGGCCCTGTTTGGCTTGATATACCTATGAATGTTCAGGCGGCAATGATTGAAGAAGATGAACTGCTTGATTTTGTTCAACCGCAGAAAGTAGAGTATGATTGTAAAATAGAAGAAGTTGTTGCTAGAATAAAAGAAGCTAAAACTCCTTTGATAATAGCAGGGCACGGGGTAAGATTATCAGGGCAGATAGTGAACTTTAAGAAACTAATCGAATGTTTGCGAGTTCCTGTTGTAACCACTTTTAATGGCTTCGATATGCTGGAAACAGTCAACCCTTATTATATAGGTAGAATTGGTACTATAGGGCAAAGGGCTGGAAATTTTGCACTTCAGAATGCGGATTTGGTATTATGCTTGGGGACAAGGAATAATATTAGGCAAGCAAGTTATAATTATGAAAATTATGCAAAAAAAGCTTTTAAAATAATTGTTGACATTGATAAGGCCGAATTGGAGAAGCCGACTGTTAAACCAGATTTGGCAATTAATGCAGACTTGAAGGATTTTATACCTGAATTGTTGGCTAATACAACTAATATTAAAACTGAAAAGGAAGAATGGTGTAATTTCTGTAGAAAATTAAAGGAAAAATACTCAAGAATAGAACATATACAAGACAGAGAAATCAATCCATATTATTTTGTGAAGGAGTTGACAGCACAATTGCCGGAAAAAAGTATAATTGTAAGTGCAAATGCAACACCATCAATTTGCCTGTTCCAAAATGGCGTTGTGAAGTCAGATGATAGGATTCTGGTTAATTCAGGGGATGCGTCAATGGGCTATGCACTTCCAGCGTCTATTGGAGCCTCTTATGAAGCTGGTGGCCAAGATGTTATCTGTCTTGAAGGAGATGGTTCAATAATGATGAATTTGCAGGAATTGCAGACGGTTGTCCATAATAAATTGCCTATAAAAATTTTTGTAATTAATAATCAAGGTTATTCATCAATCCGCCAGAGCCAAAAAAACTTTTTTGAAGGTCATATGACGGCTTCTGGTGCGGATAGCGGGGTGAGTGTTCCTGATTTTATAGAGGTTGGGAAAGCTTTTGGTCTAAAGACTAAACGTATTGAACATGTTGACAGGATGGCAGAAGAAATAAAAGAGGTGCTGAACGAGGACGGTGCGATTTTGTGTGAAGTAATGGTAGAAAAAGACTATTCATTTGCGCCAAAACTTTCTGCAAGAAAATTAGAAGATGGCACAATGGTTTCACCGTCACTGGAAGATATGTACCCGTTTTTGGATAGAGAAGAATTTGAGGAGAATATATTGAGATGAAAAAGAAAGTTTGCGAAAATTTAAATAGTAAAATCAGAGGTCTTTTGGCGATGAGAGATTGTAGAATTTATAGCTGTGTTGCTAGAGAAATTCCTCTTTTAATAGATAAGAAATATGACTATACAAAATTAACTTATGACGAAATTCAAGCAAAAAGGAAAGAGTTGTACAATGCAATTAACAATGATTGTGCTCCACAATGTAAAAATTGCAATTTGTTATATGAAGATAATGAAAGTAACATAGAAATTGGCCCTTTGTCAACATTAATATATCACCCATTTACTACTTGTAATATAAGGTGTAAATATTGTTTTTTTAATCATGAGGAATTATCAGCAAAGCTTGATGACAAGGTTGCTGATTTGTATGCTGCGGTTAAACATTTTACTGATATTGGATTGTTAAAAGAAGATGTTAGTTTTGAGATAGGTGGAGGTGAGCCTTTGCTATTCCATAATATAAAACCTGCAATAGAATTATTATCTCAAAAATGTCCAAATGCAGAATTGGCAATCACATCAAATTACACTTTAGATAACAGAGTTAAAGAGATTGAAAAGATATTGAAAAATCGAAGTATAAAAACTTGGCTCAAAACTTCATTGGATTGTGGTACAAGAGAAACATATAAAAAACTGAAAGAGAGAGATTTGTATTTGAATGTAACAAATAATATTTTGTCAAGTGCGAAAAAAGGGATATACGATACAATATTTTTAAAATATATTTTATTAGAAGATGGGTCTAATGGTAATATAGAGGATATTAAAGGATTTTGTGAATTTGTAAAAAAAGTCGTAAAAATAAATAGACATCAAACAAAAATAATTATAGATGCAGATGTTACAGCTCTTGTCAATGATGATAAATCATATTTTAAAAAAGATGATAATACCTTGTACAATGTATATAACTATAAACCAATAAATGAGGGGATGTTAAAGGCCGCAGCTTCTATATATACATATGTAACGAATATTTTAGGTATAGATGTTGTCTGGCTTGGCGATAGATTATCTTGTCACTCGCAACAAGGAGAACAAGATGTTAAGAAAATTATTACTGTTTCTGAAGAAAATTCCGATTTGATTTTAAAAGAATTAGGTATAAAAAATAATATTTTTATAAGTAAGCTTTTTTCTATAAAAAAGACTAATACGCATAAAATTATGACATTATTAGGTATAAAGATTAAGTTAAGAAGGAAATAGTATATGGTAGTAGAAAATAAAATAAATTGTAGTGGATGTGGTGCTTGTGCAAATATTTGTCCTGTAGGTGCAATTTCAATGTTAGAAAATGAAGAGGGTTTTTTATACCCTCAGATCGATTATAAAAAATGTATATCGTGCAGTTTATGTAATCAAGTATGTCAAATCGAACAATATAAATCAAGTGTGAATTCTTCAAAGAAACAAAAATTATATGCAGCTTATCAAAAAAATGCAGAAGAAAGAAGAAAATCTACTTCAGGCGGAATTGCGGCATTACTTTCTAAGTATATAATATCTCAAAAGGGGTATTTTTGTGGTGCGTTATATTCTAATGGCATGTTAGAACATAAAATAATTGATAATTATAAAGAATTTGAGAAAATGAGGGGGTCTAAGCATTTTCAAAGTATTGTATATAAATCATTCCCTGAAATACAAAGAATATTAGAAGAGCAGGAAAAAGTGATCTTTTTAGGTACACCGTGTCAGGTAAGTGGTTTAAAATTATTTTTAAAAAAGGACTATAAGAATTTATATACAGTGGATTTAATATGTCATGGTGTTACTTCGCAGAAAATTTATAATGAATTTGCTAAAGTAAATAATTTATATGAATATTTATTTGATGAAAGTTGTAGAATATTCAAAGGTAAGGAAGCTTTAAATGATGAAAATGATATCCACTTTACAGGATGGCATAATTTAAATTTGTCTATAGAGGTTAAAGGGAAACTTATATATTCAAAAAGTATATTTAAAGATATTTATGGTAAATCATTTTTACAAAATTTGTCTTTAAGAGAATGTTGTGGAGATTGTTTATTTAGAGAAACATATCGCCCAGGAGATATTACAATTGGTGATTTTTGGGAGATTGAAAATATTGATAAATCTATGGATAGTGATTTAGGCACTAGTGTTATTTTTGTTAATAATAAAAAGGGCCAGAAATTATTTAATAGCATTAAAGGGTTTTTAGAATATAAAGAATATAAACCAAAGATTTATCAATGGATGCTTGGATACAAACAAAAACTTCATCCAAATAGGAAAAAATTTTTTGAGGAATTAGGGAAAGAAAATTTTAATAGTTTGACTGAAAGGCTGTTGGATAAAAAAAATAATATTGCTTTATTAAATTTTAGAAGTTGCAATAATAATTTTGGGTGCGTATTAACATCATATGCACTAAATAAAGTTATTAATGATTTAGGGTATAATGCTTATAATATTGATTTTAGTTCAAATTGTGATGATATTTCCAATTTTGAAGATTTCAGAGAAAAATATATTCCTAAAACTTATTTTTGTAAAACGGAAGAAGACTATAGACAGTTAAATAATTATTTTGGAACTTTTATTGTTGGTTCGGATACTGTGTTTTTCTGGAATAATATTCCATGGTCTAAGTTATATCTGGATTTCGTAGATAATGAAAATAAAAAAATAGCTTATGCGGCCTCTTTTTTTGCACCTAAATTCCAAGGGCCTATTGATATTTTGCCATATGTTGGATATTGGTTGTCAAGATTTAATGATATTAGTGTTAGAGAAGCTAGTGGTGTAAAATTGTTAAGTGATACTTTTAATATAAAGAATGGTAAGCATGTTCTTGATCCAGTTTTTCTTTTAAACATAGCTACTTGGAAAAGTTTAATTCCAGCTAATATTAGAGATTTTTCAAAAACAAAAGTTTTATATTCAGCAAACTATAAAGAATTGTCGGAAAAATTTTTAGATTTTGAATGTATAAATAATTTTAAAATTGAAGAATGGCTTGCATGTATGATGTACTCTCCTCTTGTAGTTACTGATTCATTTCATGCTGTATGTTTTAGGATAATGTTCAATAAGCCTTTTTTATGTATAGGAAAAGATAAAAAATTTGCACACAGAATAGAGTCGTTATTAGAATTGTTCAGATTACCAAAGAAGTTATTAACAACTCAAGGTAATGAACAAGATGTAAGATCTCTTTTAAAGATGCCTGTTGATATAGATTATCAATTTTATAATACAAATATAGAAAGATTAAGAAGTGATTCTTTGAAGTTTTTAACAAACGCTATAATATGCGAGAATAAAGAATCTTATGATCCGTATTTTTTTAACTTAATGAATATAAATAATAAACTTAATGTTGCATATGATGGCTTATCAAAAATAAGACAAACTAATATTTCAAGTTTAGAAAAATTATTGTCCATAAGAAATGAAAATAATCATAAAATTTTAAGAATTTTAGGAATAAAAATAAAAATAAAAAGGAATAAAAGATAATGTTTGAACAAGAATTAGTATCATTTTTTTGCCATATTATAATGATGAAAAATTCTTGGCAGTGAGAATAAGTTCAATATTTAATCGAACATATGAACGGTTTGAACTGATTTTATTCAATCACACTTCAACAAATTCTCCAAGAGCAATTGCTTATTCTTTCAAAGGTTCAAGAATCAAGCAAAATATGCTTATTACAAAAGTAACAAAAATTTATAAGTTTTAATAACGTAAAAACATTTTTATGTTGTATGTGTGATAGCTTGTAGACAAGCAGAAAGGAAATTATGAAATTGAAGACTATAAACAAAATAAATTCAATAGAAGATTTAAAACCTGATGATATTGTAAAAAGTTGCCCGTATGTAGAGCATGGTGTATATTTTGCTATTGACGGTGTGCATTGTTGTGTTAATGGAACATTTTATTCTCCAATAATAGCAAGCAACGATGAACTTAATAATAAAACTATTGATTACAATACTATAATTCAACGACGAAAAGATATTTTTACGGGAATAAATGGTATAACTACAAACGATGTAGGATGTTGTAAAAATTGTTGTAATTTAGTAGAAAAAAAATTTAGGGATGTAAGATTTGATATTTTAGGAGGAGAGCATTTACCTGGAGGTATGGGGATACAACATTACACTATGTGTAATTATCGTTGCACTTATTGTTGTTATGCAATAGAAAATAAGTTTGACAAACCACAATATAATATATTAGACTTTCTTAATATCTATAAAGCAAAAAATAAGTTGAAAGGTAATAACTGGATTGATTTTTCTGGTGGCGAGCCTGCAATGCTAAATAATATAGATGAGATTTTACAGTATTTCTATAAGAACAATTTAGGTACTGTTGTGATTTATAGTAATGCATCTATATATAGTAAAAAGATTTTTGAGCTTTTAAAGAAAAATAAAATAATACTGACGACATCATTGGACACAGGGATGTTTTCTACGTATCAAAAGTTAAGAGGAACAAATGCTTTTCCAAAAACTATTGAGAATTTAATAAAATATAGAAATTCAGGTACGAATAATTTGTGGTTGAAATATGTAATAACTGAATCTAATAGAACAGAAGATGATCTCTGGAGTTTTTTATTGGCAATGCTAGCAATAAAGCCTAATAAAGTTATGATTTCTCCTGATTTTCCTTATGGTGATAAAGAAATTCCACAAGAAACGGTTAAATTTGCGGCAAAATTGTGGTATTTGTTGGAAAAATATTTAGGAGTAGATGTTATAGACTATACTTCATCTATGGGGGATATAAAATTTAGGAATTATCAAAAAGCTTTGTTTAATGAAATTAATTCGATGAAGACAAAAGCTCCTTTAAGCAAGGAAACTATCTTAAGTTATCCTCCGATTTCCCCAAAGATTGCAGAACGGTTTAAATTTATAAAAGAAATATTTTCTGTAAATAATGAAAATAATCATAAGGTTATAAAGATTCTTGGAATTAAATTAAAGTTTAAAATTTCTAACTAAAATGGATAAAAAGGAGAATATGTGTTAAAAAAATTAAATATTTTTAATTTTCTTCGTGGTATTGCAGCATTATTAGTAATAATGTTTCATATCGTTTGGATTACAAATAAAATACATCCAGAAGTACCAATGAATGCTTTTTTTACGATGCCTTGTTGGACAGGAGTTTGGATATTTTTCATTATTTCTGGATATTTAATTGGTAAAGGTTTTGTATCTCTAAGATACAAAACGAATAAAGTCAGAGACTTTATTCGTTTTTATATTCAAAGAACTATAAGAATATTACCACTATATTTTTTTATCATAATAATTGATTTATTTTTTGTAAATACGCAAGCTTATTTCAATTTAGAGAATGAGATATTATTTCGTTCATTTACACTTACTTTAAAGCAAGGGCATTTAACAAGTATGACAGGAAATTTATGGTTTATATGTACATTGTCACAATTATATTTAATTGCACCATTTGTTGATTTATTAGTACTAAAACCATTAAGAAAACTGAAATATTGTAAGATTTATACTACTATGTTAATGTTAGCATTGATTATATTTGAATATATAATGAGGTCTGTAAATCTTGGGCATCATGAATGGAGTGGGTATATATATGGGAATGTTATATTTAACCTAGATGTATTCTTTTGTGGATTTTTGTTTAATATTTTTATGGAAAAAAATACATTTAATAAAATTAAAGAGATTATGATGCCAGTTTCTTTGCTCCTATTTTTTAGTTTTCTTTTAATAAATATACAACATATGCAAAAACATTGGATGTTAGATATTGGTGCAGAAGATATAAAAATTTATGCAGTTATTGCGACAATATTTACGACATTACTTTTGATATATTCTTTTGATTATAAGAAGACAGATAATATAAATAAGTTAGCTTGGTGGAATCCATTCAGATGGGTGGAATATCTTGGTATTATTTCAATGGGATTCTTTATTGCTCATTGTCAAACGATATTTAATCTTAATAAATCAATTAACATAAATAAAGATTTTATATATACAAATAATTTTTTTGGTTTTCTTACGTATCCTTTGAAAATATCTATAACAAGTGAAGCTGCAATTTTATATATAATTGCAGTGCTGACAATTTGTTTCTCAATAATATGGGGGATGATTATTCATTTTATGCTGGAGAAACCTTTGAATAAATTTAGGTATAGTTTAATAGATAGGAGCAAATAGGTGAAAAAAACATTTATAACAATCTTTTTGCCATATTATAATGATGAAAAATTCTTGGCAATAACAATAAGTTCAATACTTAATCAAACATATGAACGGTTTGAACTGATTTTATTCAATCATGCTTCAACCGATTCTTCAAGAGAGATTGCTCATTCTTTCAAAGATTCTAGAATTAAGCATTATGATGCCGAAGAAAATCTTGGCGCCGGTTCAGGACTAAATTCATATAATCTACTTAATCAAATGCATGGAGAGTATATAAAATTCTTCTGTGCGGATGATGTTATGGAGCCGGATTGTCTTGAGGTTATGGTTGATTATTTAGAAAAGCATAAAGAGATTGGGTTTGTTTTCTCTGATACTTACATTATAGATGAGAATGGACATCGCAAAAAACAATTATGGTCAGAGGAAAAATCTGAGATTGGGTTTTCATTAGATATGAACGAAAAAGAGATTCTTAAACTCCTGTTTATGCGTCATTCTCCAATACCTTTTCCTGCTGTGTTGATAAGAAAAAGTTTGCTCAAGCCGGAATTTCTTGATAAATCATTTATTCATCTCTTTGACGTAAATCTCTGGGCAAATTTGATTATTGCTGGAGCAAAGGTTAAGGTCATACCAAAGCCGCTTATATTATATAGAAGAAACAAGAATCAAATAACTTCAGTTTTTAGAGATTTAGGCAGTGTTCAGGCTACAGGTTTTGAAGTTATTTCTGCTCAAAATACTTATTACAAAATTAAAGATTATGAGCTTTTGAAAGCTATTTGTAACGAAAGTCCATTTATAAATAAAATAACCCCAAATGAGGTATGGGCGTTTGAATTTATAATTGCACATTATATGCTATCTTCTATTCTAGGAACGAAATTCGCTGAAAGGTTTGCTTCTTATTGGAATTCTATACAAAATAACGCCTATCTCAAAATACATGATTTATTAGAAGATGATCTAATGAGAGCTAAGTTGAAAAATCGCTTTGATTTCGGCATAAAAGAATTCCGGGCTTTATATACAATTACTGACAAGAACAAAAAATATACAAATAAAGAAAAAATTTTTCATTTGTATAAGGGACCTAAAGAATTAAATTTTATAGATCTAAGTTTTTTAATGATTAGGCAATTATACAATTTATTGACACTTCGTACATTAAAAGATTTTATTAAGAATGCAAAAAATCAAACTTAATATAGTTAAGTAATGCAACAATTAAAAAAACTTCACAATTGTTTGCATTTTATTTATGTTTATTATAATATAAACTCATACGCCGATTTTAAAAGAATGTGTTTTGCACATTCTTTTTAAAAAGGTCAATCAAGAGGTAAAACCACTTAATTCTTAAAAAACGGTTTATACTATTATTGTAAAAACGAGCATACACTAGGTTTAACCCTCTAAATAGCATTTTATAACTGAATATAAAGGAAATTCAAAATGGGTATCAAAGGTAAAAACGACAGAATGGTAGTTTTAGCTTGTGAAGATTGTAAAGAAAGAAACTACACTACAGTAAAAAACAAAAAGAATACTAAGGACAGAATGGAATTAAGCAAATACTGTCCGACTTGTAAGAAGCACACAACTCACAAGGAAACAAAATAATAGTGAACGGTGATTAGTGAATAGTAAGTAGAATTCTATTCACCATTCACTAGTCACTAATCACCAGCCAGGCGTCCTTAGTTCAGTTGGTAGAACGTCGGTCTCCAAAACCGGATGTCGAGGGTTCGAGTCCTTCAGGGCGCGATTTATATAAGGTAATAGTTAATATGAATGACAATAAATTAGATACAGTAAAAAACAGCATAGTAACATATTTTAAAGGCGTTAGAACTGAGTGGGGCAAGATTACCTGGCCGGAGAAGCATCAGGTTATTGTTGAAACATTCTTTGTTGTTGCAATTGTTTTTATATTTACTGTTTTTATTTATGTTGTTGATATAATATTTAATGCACTGTTATCAAAAATTTAATCAAAATAAAGGGTAAGAATAATGAGTGAAAAAGACGAAAATATTACTAATAATGAAGAATTGACGGAAGAAACTCAAGAAACAGAAGGCCGCAAACCCTCTTCTGAAAAGAAAAATCAGAAAAGATGGTATATTGTTCACACTTATTCAGGTTACGAAAACAAGGTTAAAAGCAATCTTGAAAAGCGTATTGAATATATGAATATGGCCGATAAGATTTTTAGGGTTGAAGTTCCTCAAAAGACAATTACCCAGATAAAAAGCGGAAGAAAGCAGGAAAAAGAAGAAAAAATCTTCCCGGGCTATGTATTGGTTGAAATGATTATGGACGAGGACAGCTGGTATGTAGTAAGACATACAGCGGGTGTTACAAAGTTTGTAGGTTCTGCTAAAAAGCCTATTCCTGCAAAAGACAGTGAGATTAAGAAGATTATTCACCGCTCAACTGCTCAAACTCAAAAAGTTGAAATGGATATTAAAGTTGGTGAAAAAGTTCGAATTGTTTCCGGCCCGTTTGCAGAGTTTGTCGGTGATATTACGGAAGTTTATCCTGATAAGGCTAAGCTTCGTGCGATGGTATCAATCTTTGGACGTGAAACTCCAGTTGAGCTGGAATATAAGCAGATACAAAAACTGTAGGGGGTAAATATATTGGGTTGTGGCTTTCACTCCCCTTAGATTTATCTCAATGTATGACAATACAAATAGCGTGGAAGGGAATGCCTCCCGTTTGCACCACGAAAGGAGAACAACAAAATGGCAAAAAAAGTAGTAGGAAAAATTAAACTGCAAATTGAAGCAGGTAAAGCAAACCCGTCACCTCCGGTAGGTCCGGCATTGGGTCAGCACGGTGTTAACATCATGGATTTCTGCAAACAGTTTAATGCAAAAACTGAATCTCAAGCAGGCTACATAATCCCTGTTGTTATTGATGTATATGAAGACAGAAGTTTTACTTTTGTTACAAAATCACCTCCGGCTCCAGTTTTGATTAAGAAAGCATTGAACATATCAAAGGGTTCAGCTGTACCTAACAAAACTAAGGTAGCTGAAATTACAAGAGCTCAGTTAGAAGAAATCGCTAAAATCAAAATGAACGATTTGAACGCTACTTCTATGGAAGCTGCTGTTAATATGATTAAAGGCTCTTGCAGAGCAATGGGCGTTACTGTAAAAGAGGAGGCATAGTCTCTCTTTTCCCCTCCCTGGATGGGGAGGGAGCAGCCGTACGAACGTAAAGTGAGGTGCGGATGCGGGCGGGGGTCGGTTTTAGAATCCCCGGCTGAGTTAGAACAACAATGGAAGGACTTTTGTCCGCTAATACCATGAAAGGATAAAAAAATGTCAAAAATAACTAAAAAACAAAGAAAGCTTCAGGAATTGCTTGCGGATTTCCAACAACCGGCAAGCGGTCGTGATGCTCTTGTAAAATTACAGGAAATATCTAAAGAAGTGGCTAAGTTTAATGAAACAGTTGAATGCCATATGAGATTGGGTATTGAAGTTAAGCACGCTGAACAGCAAATCAGATCAACTGTTGTATTACCGGCTGGATTAGGTAAAGAAGTTCGTGTTTGCGTTATTGCAAAAGGACCGAAGGTTAACGAAGCAAAAGACGCAGGTGCTGATTTCTATGGTACAGAAGATATTATCGATAAAATTGCTGACGGCTGGTTTGAATTTGATACATTAATAGCAACTCCTGATTGTATGGGTATGCTGGGTAAACTTGGTAGAGTTTTAGGGCCTAAAGGTTTGATGCCAAACCCTAAGACTGGTACTGTAACTTTAGATATAGCTAAAGCAGTTAAAGATGCAAAGGCAGGTAAAGTTGAATTCAGAGCTGATAAGCAGGGTATGATTCACTGTCCGATTGGTAAAGTTCAATTTTCTAGCGAAGATTTGGTTAAGAACTATGGCACATTGGTTGATGCGGTTCTTAGAGCTAAACCATCTGCAGCAAAGGGAACTTATGTTAAGTCAATATATTTGACAACAACAATGGGACCGAGTATAAAAATTGACTCGAAGAACCTGCAAGCAGAAGTAAAGGATATTGTTGGTTGATATTTACGGCTAACCTATCGGTTAGCCTTTTTTTTATAATAAAAGAGCGGTTGTATAATTACCGTTCTTTTGTTATATTTATGGTTAAAAAGATAGGAGATCAAATTATGAAAGTAAGAGCGAGTCATATTTTAGTAGATACAAAAGAACAGGCAGAGAATCTTTTGCTTGATATTGAAAAAGGTGTTGCGTTTGAAGATTTGGCAAAAGAGTATTCAAAATGCCCGTCTGGTCGCAGTGGCGGAGATTTAAGATGGTTTGGCAAAGGTATGATGGTTAAGCCGTTTGAAGATGCTGTTTTTGCTATGAAGAAAGGTGAAATCTCAAAACCTGTCCAAACCCAATTCGGCTGGCATTTGATTAAACTAACAGATGTTGACGAGGACTAAAGGGACAAAGGGGTAAAGGGGTAAATAGAGAAATGATTAAAAAAGCAGCTATGCTAGTGGAATAGCTGCTTTTTAGTAATTTTCAGCTTGGATTTTAACTCTAAGCTCTGTTATTTTTTCTATTACCTGTGAGAAAAGCTCTCTTATTTCTTCTGGTGTTTCAATATGTTGACCTACGAAATTTGTATTTTTGTTTTGGCTAAATTTTTCATAAAATTCTATACATTTTTTGAAGCCTTCGTCATCGCTGTTTAAAGCTCCAATTAGCTCTAACTCAGCACTTTGTCCTGCCATATAATGACTTAAATAAGAGCCGTAACTATCTATTTTTTCTATTAAATCAGCACATTCAGTTCTGACTAAATTCCTTATTGTATTATCTGCTCTATCTTTAGGCGGCAGTTCTTGAGTTTTATTTACCTGGTTTTTAACATCCTGTTTTAGATCCAGATAGAGTTCATAACATTCACGCTCTTTAGGGTTACTTGAATCCTTTAGCGGTAAAATGATTTTATCTAATTTGAATATGTGGTTAGCTTCTTCGTGTTCTGGTAGTTTCATATCTGCATATGTACTGGCGAAAAATTCAGCTGGACTGCTTAAGGCGTGATTATCTGTATCAATAAGTGTTTTAAGCTTATTAAATTTGTTTGAAAAATCTTCTGTTTCAGAAAACATTTGTCCTTGTTTATCATCTATTGCGTGGCCTAATTCATGAACAAATGTTATTATTGGTGTATCCTCTTTAAAACTATATTGAAATGCAAATGAATTTGTTCCTATTACATATGCGCCTCGCATATCAGCCCAGCTGTCCATAAATGTAATTTTAGAAATTTCGTTTCCCAAATCATCTAAAACATCAATGGGTAATTTGCTAAGCATATCTTTGAGTTTTGGAAGTTGCCACTGCTGATAAGCAATAGCATCCGTTCCACGTATTTCTATATTTATTTCTTTACCCTGCGGCGTTGTCATTTTTAGGAGTGATGAAGTATCATCCAGAGCTTCTGCTTCAAACCTATACCCGTCATCTCTTGTAAATGATAACTCTTGATATTTCCTCTCTGGAATTTTAAATTGGGGCGATATGATTGTTGCAAATCCATCAATAATATCAATTACATTACCATCCTTATCCATCTTTTTTCTGAAATAATCCTTATCGGCAAGGAAGGGATCGTTATAGTCGCTTGAGAAAGAAATTTGTTCAACTTTGTTATCAATAAGTTCTTTTATTTTATCTTCAGGTAAATTAGCTAAATATTCTCCTACCTGAGCTAAAACTCTTCTACAGTCAAGGATGTCTCTATCAAAGCAATCTTGTAAATCAAAAGACAAATTATGCTTATTTCCGTCTTTGTCTGTTATCGTAAAATCTCCCCAAGAAGCTGATTGGTGTATTGAACTATAATCCTGATTTTCATCATCTTTTATTTCAGCGTTGTAATTATCTTTCAATTCTATTTCATAACCATCTGCTCTTAATATGTTTATTCCTTGTGATAGAGTTTTTTCTGCTTTACCACCTCTGTTTTTGCCGCCATCTAGGCAGTAAATATCGTAGCTGTAGCCGCGCCCGTTTCTGTATATCTCAAGTTCGTATTCTTCAGATGGGTATTTCTGTTGGAGCTTTGTTTTAATTTTTTCTAATTCATTATCATAAAAAGCTTGCGGGTTATCTTTGATATTTTTGAATTGTTCGTCTGAGTGCTGAATCTCAATATATCCGTTTCCCCAGTAATTTTGCGGGATTTTGGAAATTTCTCTTTGCGGTAATTTAATTTTACCTTTATCTATGTCATTTATGAGAGCTTCTAATTCTTCGTTTTCGAGAATATGATTTTCAGCTGTTTGGTTAATTAATTTATCGGCTTTTTTAAATAATTTATTGAACAAAGACAATTCATTTTTGGAGATTTCTCCATCACCGTT
>CALUSJ010000062.1 GCA_944323405.1 Candidatus Gastranaerophilales bacterium | reverse complement strand
AATATTACAGCAGTCAACGGCAACATTGCTTTCAACAGCAAACCAGACGCCAAGTATTGCATTAAACTTATTATAATCTTAATAGATAGTGTATTGAAGCCCCCGCTTTATGCGGGGGCTTTGTTTTATTTATTTTTTTTCTTTTTCGAAATCATAAACACCAGGGAAAGCGTCAATCCCGGTTGTTTTTTTGGTAAACCAGTATTGGAATTTAGGGATTAGTGTTGACAAAAATGCTGCTGCAACAACAAATCCTGCCGCAAAATTAATACCACTTATAATCAGATTTTTGCGCTCAAATTTTTCCAGTGCTGATTTGTTAATTTTGCCATCTTTTACTGATTTACAAAACCTTTCTATATAATGTTCCATTTCGGCTTTTAGATTGTATAATTTTTTATTCGAAACAAACTTGAATTCCTTGTTGTAGTCGCCGCCAGTAAAGTCATCAAAGACTCTGTTAAGAAGTTCTGGATTATTTATTTCTGCTTTATTATATGCATCTATGACTTGTTGTTTTGTAATAACAGGTACTCCAACTCTATCGGGTTGAAGCTTGGACATTTGTTTGATTCTTTCAAGGATTTCTTTGTCTACTATCACTTTTTCCAAATCTTTAAGCTTTATCACTTCTAAAGGATTTTTCCCTTTTCCTTTTTCCCAGCTGTTAAGATTTAGAACCTCATCAGGGAGCTTTGTTTCTTTGCCTAACACTGCTTCTTTAAATTCGTTTACTCCTATTTCTTTATTGCCAATGAAATCTATAAGATGCTTGCTAAAGATTTCTGCTGTACCTGGATTAAGCCGTGTAGCTTTCCCTGTTTCAGCCAGATTCAATAGGTTTCTTACATGTCCTTGTGCCCACATATAGAAATATATAGATCCGATATCACGTATTGCGATTTCTCTTCGTTCTTCTTTTCTTCTGGCATTATACATACGGCCGCCTGCTATACCGACATCGCTGGATAATAATTGGCCCGTATTAGTATTTTCTATAAAGTTTGTGAATTTATTAATATTTCCAATACCTGCCCCTTTAAAAGCTAGATTATCAGTTTTTTGTATATTTTTTGCTTCTTCAGCTCTTTTACTTCTAACTTTTCTCGTAAGAGCTTGGTTAAGCGGTGGAACAATAAAACCTATAAACAAGTTTGCAAGAACAATACTTGTTAAAACTTTTCCGCCTTTTATCAGAGCAACTTGATTTGGTTTGAATTTTTTTGGAGCAACTTTTTTCATAAAGTTATCAAAAGGTGTTCTTAAAATTTTATCTGTTCCGACATCGAAGTTTTTGCCGTTAGATTGGAACAATTTTGCAAGTAATTTGTCTCCGAGAGAATTTAATGATTTGACTCCGAATAGCCAAACAATAGACCCCATTGATTCTTCAATAAAACGCTCTCTGGCTTCATCCCCCTTGCCTCTTTTGTAAGCCTGATATGTACGCCCTGCAACTACCGTAGCTTCTAATGCAGCAATTGGAGCTAAAGCATCAGCCTTTGTCATTCTTGTTATTACTTTTGATAATGTTATTTTATTTCCTACTGGATTAACCATAAAAATCTTTCTATTAAATCGGCTGTTATTGTAAAATCCCTAATAATCTTTTTTTGTCAATTCTAATAAAAATTGTTACAAAAGTAAATATTTTGTTTACAAAAGTTAAGCACTACTTGTAATTCTATTTTGTTTTATATATGATAAATTTTAAATGTACAGTTAGTCAAAATATAAGGAATAGCAAAAATGAATCCTATTATTAAGAATTTAGAATCAGAATACACAACAAGAGAATTACCAGATATGAATCCTGGTGATACAGTCAGAGTATTTGTTAAAATCGTAGAAGGTAACAAAGAAAGAATACAGGCTTACGAAGGTACTATTATTGCTGAGCATGGTTCAGGCATTAATAAGACTATTACAGTAAGAAAAGTATTCCAGGGTGTTGGCGTTGAACGTGTTTTCTTAGTACACTCTCCTCGTATTGACAAAATTGTTGTTCAAAGAAAAGGTGATGTAAAACGTGCTAAGTTATATTATTTAAGAGAACGTTCTGGTAAAGCTACACGTATTAAGGAAAAAATTGAAAAAAGATAGGCTAAAGGGGTAAAGGGTTAAAGAGGCAAAGGAAAAGATAGGTGAAGTGTTATGGCTAAAGAAAAAACACATATTCACTGGTACCCCGGACATATCTCTAAAGCGGAGCGTCAGCTTAAAGAAAAACTTAATTTAGTTGATGTTGTTATTGAAGTTCGTGATAGCAGATTACCTTTATCAAGTAGTTATAGTGACATAAAGAAGCTTTTGGGAGATAAACCAAGGCTTCTTTTGTTGAATAAGGCCGATTTAGCTGATAAAAACGAACTAAAAAAATGGGTTGAATATTTAAAACAGACAACAGGCTGTCCAGTAATTATTACAGAGGCTAAGGGCTCTAAGGATTTATCACAGGTGGTAAAAACAGCTGTAGAGTTGAGTGAGCCTAAGATTCAAGCTCTTATGGCAAAAGGTCTTTTAAGACGTCCAGCTAGAGCTATGGTTGTTGGAATGCCAAATGTAGGAAAATCAAGTGTTATAAATAAACTTACAAAGTCATCAAAAACAAAAATTGGAGCTAAAGCTGGGGTTACAAGGCAGCAGCAATGGGTTCGGATTAATCCGAAGCTTGATTTATTGGATACTCCGGGCATTATTCCGACAAAGCAGGATGACCAGATGCAGGCAGTCAAACTTGCTTTTGTAAGTTCTGTTTCTGAAAACGCATACTCTCCTGAGCCTGTTGCAAAAGCTCTATTGGAAATGCTTAAAAAGAGTGATTTTCTAAGAGAATATTATAAAACGGATGATTTGACACTTGAAAATATTGCTAAGACAAGAAATTGGATTCTGAAAGGCGGGCAGCCTGATGTGGAACGGACTGCAATATATGTTTTAAAAGACTTTAGGGAAGGCCGTTTGGGGTTATTTATATTGGATGAGTTCCCTGAGTAATTTAATAAGATTATAGAGCGGCTCTTTTAGTACATGCTATTTGGGTATATGTTTAATAATTTTCTTGCCTGAGAGCAGCTATTAAGTTGTAAAATTTTTATAATATAGTTAAAATATTTGAGGGAAGGTAATTAGGAGAACGGATTATGAAACGCAGAGAGTTTATTATAAATTCGGCTATAGCTGTAGGCGGAACAGCACTGCTTGCAGGATGCGGGAAAAAAGAGGTTAAAAAAGCTAAAGGTCAGGTTGTAAGGAGGAAATTTGATAATACAACAATGCCTCTGATTGCATTAGGCTGTATGCGGCTTCCTATGCGAGATGGTAAAATCGATATGGTTGAATTAGACAAAATGGTTGAATACGCAATGGCGCACGGAGCCAACTATTTTGATACGGCTTATATGTACGTTGACGGCAAGTCTGAAAACGCAATCGGCGAAGTTTTAAAGAAATACCCCAGAGAAAGTTTTATTTTAACCGACAAAAACCCTGCTTATTTAGTTAATTCTCCATCAGATGTGCATAAACTTTTTAATGAACAGCTGAAAAAATGCCAGGTCGAATATTTTGATAATTACATGGTTCATAATATAAACAAAAATACAATTCGTAATTACCGTGATAATGATATGTATGGAGAACTTCTCAAACTCAAAAAAGAAGGCAAAATTAAACATTTAGGCTTCTCTTTCCATGGTGATCCTAAAATGTTAAGAGAAGTTATAAGCGAACACAAATGGGATTTCTGCCAGCTGCAGCTTAATTATCTTGACTGGGAAGTCGTTAATGCGGATGAGCTCTATCAGATTGCAGACGAAGCCGGTGTGCCGGTAATAGTTATGGAGCCTTTAAGAGGCGGGGTTTTGTGTAACCTTCCCGAAAAAGCTGCAAATCACCTTAAGGAAAAATGCCCGAATGATACACAGGCTTCTTTCGGGCTAAGATGGATTGCGGGTAAAGAGCGGGTATTTACAATTCTTAGCGGTATGAGTAACCTGCAGCAGCTTAAGGAAAATGTCGATACATTTGTTAATTATAGAGAAATAACT
>CALUSJ010000061.1 GCA_944323405.1 Candidatus Gastranaerophilales bacterium | reverse complement strand
AACTGCACATCCGTTGTGCAGCACTCGTTATATTTGCGATAGTCGGAATACATACACCGAATTTTGGCGCAGTTTTCCCCGTAACTGTTTGTTTTTAGAAAAACAGACAGCCTGAACTAAGCCCTGTTGAACTACTATATTTCGCTTATTCTATCCATTTGAGGAAGACCAGAGCTGGGTGTCGATTGTGCAGACTATACTCATCCCTTCCCTATTCTGGGAAGGGGCGCTTCACACCTCACTCTTCACGCCTCACGCTTTAATATAGTATTTCAATGGCTTCTTTTTTTTCTCTTAAATTTCTCTCCTTATTATTGATATGTACTTATTATGGTTCGGGCTTCACCCTCACCTTTGCCTCCAATGCCGGAGGTTTGTCTTTTAATATACCCTACCTAACAAGTTTATCCCGTTTACTTACCCTTTGATTTCTTAAACGATTCTCTACACATTTTTCATAAGCTTGCCTGCATCCTTTGCCTGCGCCACTTATTCAAAACGTACATTCCATGTACTTGCGAACATCATCTTTCAATAAATGTTCTCTACTTATTAGATTTGTGATATATACTTCTTACAATAATATTATTGCAACACTATATAACAAAAGTAAACTGTTTCTTGTAATTTTTTTACAAATCTTTAAAGAAATTAAAATTTCTTAATATAACTCCCGCAAAACCAAATAAAAAGGGCAGCTAAAAGCTGCCCTTTTTTAAAAAGTTTAAACAATTACTTACACTAAACCTTCTTTTACGGCTTTTACTGCCGCTTGTACTCTATCATTAACGCACATTTTCTGGAGAATAGAACAAACATGTGCTTTTGCTGTATGTACACTTACAATAAGTTCTTTGGCAATCTCGGTATTACTTTTGCCATCTACAAGATGTTTTAGAACTTCATATTCTCGGTCTGTTAATGGGACCCGTCCTTCATCAGAAGACTTGTCTTTTAGTATACCTAAAGTTTCCTGTTTAGGAAAAGCATCTAAAACTTTTCTTGCAATAACAGGATCTAGCCAGCAGACACCATTTTTAACATCTCTTATAACATCTGCTAATTTGGATGGATCAATATCTTTTAAACAGTATGCCATTGCGCCGGAAGATAGTGCTGCAATTACCTCTTCTTCTCTGTCGTGAGATGTTAGTGCAATAACTTTAATATCTTTATTCATTTCTTTTACTTTTAAAGTTGCTTCTATTCCATTCATGCCGGCAAGTCCTAAGTCCATTAGTACAATATCTGGAGTGTGTTGTTCTATAAGTTTTAAGCCGTCAATAGCATTGTCGCTTTCTGCTACAACATTAATATCCTCATTAGAATTAAGAGCGCATCTTAATCCTACACGAGTCAGCTTAAAATCCTCAATTATAATAATACTTATTGTTTTCTTTTCTGTACTAACTGCTGCTACCATTTAATTAATCCTCCTATCGGGCGTTTATTATACTCTCTCTTGCCCTTTACCCCTCTATTAAATAATAGTCAAACTGCGTAGTATATTCCCCGAGTATCTAATATTTATTGAACATAAAATCTGCATGGTTATTTGTAAACATTTATTGCAATGCGTGAAATCTATATTAATATGATATATAATATAAATGTATGTATATCGTCAAAAACTTGAAGGACTATAATTTGTCCCACAAGCAGCGGATTTTTGCCGGCTACTTAAAGGATAATGTGGATTCGTTTGTTTGTTATGAAAAAATAACAAACCGCAATGCCATGCGTAAATATTTTGCCCCAGATAGTGAATTCTATGAATATTCAACAGCTATTGCTGAACCGGCGGAGCTTTTGGCAAGGGCTATTGTTGGATAGGAAGAAGTTTGGTTGATTTTAAATAATATAACCATGTTATACTTTAAGTATGAAAAGGTTTATTTTTGTTCTATTATTTTTGTTTATTTGTTTTGGTATCCAGTATTCTTGCGCATTTGAGCTTAAGTTTAGTGGCAATAATTACAAACTTCTTTATAGTGAAAAAACTCCTGAGCATTCGGGTTATATAAACGAATATTTTAAGCTTGGAGAAAATCGTAATTCTTGGAGCGAAATCATTAATGTTATTCATTTTCCAAATGCGTATTCTCCTCTGGATCATGCCCAAGAGTTTAGCAATTACTTAAATTCGCAAAACTGTCCTAATGCCCTTGAATTAAACGAAGAACAAAATTCGGCTCTGCTTGATTTTATAATAATAGATGGCCAAAAACTCCCTATTATACTAGAGTTTAATGTTTTCAAATATGAAAAACATCCAGAATGCGGTACGATTGCAGTTCAGTATGTTAAAAGATACAGTGTTTATAATACAAAACAGGTTGAGAAAATAAAAAAAGAGTTCAAGAAATTACGTCCCAAAACGCTGAAAGGACTGCAAAATTTTGATATCCCGGATATTGTCAAGCAAAATATTGATGAAATAAAACTTAATGATTTGCAATAAACCTTTATAATCTGCTAGCATATTAATGGATAATAGTCGATTTTAAGGATTTATACAATGAAATTTAGTATTAAAAAGTGGGGAGGGATACTTGGAATAGTATTGATGTCAGCAATTCCAGCGCACGCTGCTATGACTTTTCCCAATATAAATATTGGTTTGGGTACTGCTAATACACCGCAGGATTTTACAAACGGGCTGCAAATTTTAATTTGGTTGACGATTTTGACACTTGCTCCCAGTATACTTATTATGACAACATCATTTGTGAGACTTGTTGTTGTTTTATCTCTTACAAGGCAAGCCCTTGGAGCAGGAACCCTTCCTCCGAATCAGGTTATTACAAGTTTAGCATTGATTTTAACTTTCTTTATTATGGCGCCGACATTTAACGAGATAAACGAAACGGCATTACAGCCATATATGAAAAACCAGATTACTCAGCAGGTTGCACTAGATAAAGGTGTTATTCCTGTTCGAAACTTTATGTTTAAGCAAACGCATGAAAAAGAACTCGCCTTGTTTGTCCGAATGGCTAAAATTGAAAAACCGAAAAATAAAGATGATGTTCCGACTTATGTTTTGCTGCCGGCGTTCATCTTGAGTGAACTTAAGACAGCTTTTACAATAGGGTTTGTTGTTTATCTTCCGTTTTTGGTTATTGATATAGTTGTTTCATCGGTACTAGTATCAATGGGGATGATGTTTTTACCGCCGACAATGATTGCGCTCCCGTTTAAGTTAATCATGTTCGTAATGGTAGACGGTTGGTATTTAGTTGTGAAATCACTTGTAGAAAGCTTTGCAAGGTAGGGAGAAGTTTATGAATCAGGATGTAGTTATAACTCTTTTGCAGAAAATGTTTATATTAACTCTAGAAATATCAGTTCCGATTGTGCTTGTCGGTGTTGTACTGGGGTTGTTGGTCAGTATTTTTCAAACTGTTACTCAAATTCAGGAATCAACTTTAACATTTGTACCTAAAATTGTAGGCTGCGTATTATTGCTAATTTTTCTTATGCCTTGGATGATAAGTATGTTTGTTACTACGGTTAATGAGTTTATGGATATGATACCACAATTGATTGGCGGAATTTGATGTTTAATCTGGATATTCTATTTTCACCTGCTAATATAATTTTATTTATGGCAATTTTTACGAGATTGTCTGGCCTTTTTGCATCAGCGCCGGTATTTTCGACATTTCCGATTCCTACTCAGGTTAAGATATGGCTTGCTGCTTCAATTGCGTTTATATTGTTTCCTATCGTTCAGTATAATACTGCTTTTGTAGCTCCCAACTCTGTTCCGGCTCTAACTTTAATTCTTTTTAAGGAATTTGTTATAGGTTTTGCAATAGGATTTTGCGCCAATATTCTTTTTGCGGGGATTGAACTTGGGGTAAATACTTTTGCCGTCCAGATGGGACTGTCAGCGGACCAGGCGCTTAACCCAACATCAGGCGGAAATTCGCCGGTTATTACGCAGGCATATACTTTTCTAGCAACAATGATTTTTTTAATCCTCGGTGCACATCAGTGGCTTTTTTCCGCAATATATAACAGTTTTAAAACTATGCCTGTCGGCTATACATTTCCGCTCTCACCAGAACTTGTCGGGCATATCGCAGCTCTTTCAGGTCAAGTTTTCAGTATTGCGTTAACAATTGCTCTTCCGATATTCGGGATACTTTTTATTACAGATGTTTTATTGGGTTTTACTTCAAAGATGATGCCACAAATGAATATATTTATGGTTTCTATTCCTCTGAAAATATATCTTGGATTGCTGTTATCTTTAATCTTTATGCGCCCGATGGCAGAATATATAGCAGTTCTTGTGGAAAGATTTCTTGTGCAAATTGCAGGCATGTTTTAGGGGACTAGTGAGTAGTGAATAGGTGAAGAGTGAGGGGTGAGGGGTGAGGGGTGAAGGGTGAAGGGTGAAGGGAGCATTTTAGAGGTTGAGGGTGACTAGTGAATAGGTAAATAAGTGAATAAGGGCATAGATCAGGCACTGCCTGACTTCCTGTCATTGCGAGGACGATTAGGACGAAGCAATCCAGCTGATTAATAACTATTACATTTTGATATTATTTATTCATGAATAACAAACACCTGTCATTGCCTGTTCTACTAACTAATTACTCTTCACGCTTCACCCTTCACCTATTCACTTAATAAGCAAACAAGGTTCAAAATAAGAATATTCTTTAACTTCTTCTAAACTTCTAAACCTCTCAACCCCTAAACCTCGCTATGGCTGTAGGTCAGCCATTGCCTGACTTTCTGTCATTGCGAGGACGATTAGGACGAAGCAATCCAGCTGATTAATAACTATTACATTTTGATATTATTCATTCATGAATAACAAACACCTGTCATTGCCTGTTCTACTAACTAATTACTCTTCACGTTTCATCTATTCCCTATTCCCTAATCCCCTAAACTCTAACATTTTGATATTATTCATTTATGAATAACAGACAACATTATGTATATACTCTATTCAATAAAAAGAACGGTACTATTTCTGTATTTTAGATTAAAATGTAATAGTTAATAATCGGCTGGATTGCTTCGTCCTAATCGTCCTCGCAATGACAGGAAGTTAGGCATTGCTTGCCCTACAGCCTTAGCAGGGTTGAGGAGTTTAGAGGTTTAGGAGTTGAGAAGAAGTTAAAGAATATTCTTATTTTGAACCTTGTTTGCTTATTTACTTATTCACCTATTCACTATTCACTAGTCACTAGTCACTAGTCACCCTCAACTCTAATATTTTTATATTTTAGATTAAAATGTAATAGTTAATAACCAGCTGGATTGCTTCGTCCTAATCGTCCTCGCAATGACACCACTTTGTTTGCTTATTCACTCAGTTTTTTATCAG
>CALUSJ010000060.1 GCA_944323405.1 Candidatus Gastranaerophilales bacterium | reverse complement strand
GGGTTGAGGAGTTTAGAGGTTTAGGAGTTGAGAAGAAGTTAAAGAAGATTCTTATTTTGCACCTTGTTTGCTTATTAACTTATTCACTTATTCACCTATTTACTTCTTAAACCCCTTAGTTTTTGTCAGGCACTCCCAGACCTACTACTATATCTTAAAATGCTCCCTTCACCCTTCACCCCTCACCCTTCACCTAGCCACTATTCACTACTCACCTAAATTCTAATATTTCTGTATTTTAGATCAAAATGTAATAGTTAATAATCAGCTGGATTGCTTCGGACTAATCGTCCTCGCAATGACAGAAAGTCAGGCATTGCTTGCTCTACGCCCTTATTCACTTATTAACTTATTTACCTATTCACTATTCACTATTCACTATTCACTATTCACTAGTCACCTCTTCACCCTTCACCAGTCCCCACAAGAATTGTAACAATAGATTACGAACATGGCTTGTAAAATAAATCCTTTTACGCTAGACTAATTATACACTGGTAGAAAGAAGGAATATAATTATGTCAAAACAATGTGAAGTATGCGGCAAAAAACCTTTAAAAGCAGCTAAGTTAACATTTTCTCATAAACAAATTGTAAAAAGACAAACTCCCAATTTGCAAGAGATAAAAGTTAATGTGAACGGTCAAACTAAAAAGATGACTGTATGTACTTCCTGCCTAAAAGCTGGTAAAGTCCAAAAGGCTGTTTAGTTTTTTTATTGAGAATTTTGCTCTTCGGGGTATCGGCTCCGAAGAGTTTTTTCGTGGTAGAATTTTGTTATATAATATTCTTACTGTTGGAGGAGATTGTATGGAAAAGAACATCGATTGGGCTAATTTGGGCTTTGGATATATAAAAACTGATTACAGATATGTTGCAAACTACAAAGATGGAAAATGGGATGATGGTGAGATTATTACCGATGAAAATATCGTAATGAACGAGTGTGCTTGTGTTTTACAGTATGCCCAAACCTGTTTTGAAGGTATGAAGGCATATCGAACTGTTGATAACAAAATTGTATGTTTTCGCCCTGATTTGAACGCCAAAAGAATGGCTGATTCCTGTAGATATCTTGAAATGCCTGTATTCCCAGAAGATAGATTCGTTGATGCTGTAGTAGAAACAGTTAAGAAGAATATTGATTATGTTCCGCCATACGGCTCCGGGGCCTCTCTTTATATAAGACCGTATATGTTTGGTATCAATCCTGTTATGGGGGTTAAACCGGCTTCAGAATTTCAATTTAGAATCTTTACTTCTCCAGTAGGCCCATATTTTAAAGGCGGAGCAAAACCCATTACCTTAAGAGTTCCAGATTTTGACAGGGCCGCTCCTCACGGTACAGGGCATATAAAAGCTGGGTTAAACTATGCGATGAGTTTGCACCCGATAGTCGACGCTCATAAACAGGGCTACAATGAAAACATGTATCTGGATTCGGCTACAAGAACAAAAGTAGAGGAAACCGGCGGGGCTAATATTATTTTTGTTACAAAAGATAAAAAAGTCGTTACCCCCAAATCTTCTACAATTCTACCTTCAATTACTAGACGCTCGCTTATGTATGTTGCTGAAAAATATCTGGGCTTGCAAGTAGAAGAAAGAGAAGTTTATTTTACTGAGGTAAAAGATTTTGCGGAATGCGCTCTATGTGGAACCGCTGCTGTTCTTTCTCCTGTTGGTAAAGTAGTTGATCACGGAAAAGAAATCTGTTTCCCTTCTGGAATGGATAAGCCGGGTGAGATTACGCAAAAGCTGTATGATACACTAATCGGTATTCAGTTGGGACGCATAGATGCTCCTAGCGGATGGATAAAACAGATTGATTAAATAAACGGGTTTATTTGAACATAAGAAGAGTTTCCGGCGCAGATAATTCTACTGTTGTCACTTGCTTTTTGCCGCTTGGAATTACGAATGTTATTTTATCACCGTTTGCTTTTTTATCTTTTTTCATTATTTCAACGAGTTTGTCTGCCGAATATTTATCAGAAAGCGGGCTGAACCCATATTTTTCTAGTAATTCCATTGATAATCTGTAGTAGGCGTATGTAATATATTCTTTTTCATAAGCCCACTTGAGTATAAAAAACATCCCATAAACAACGGCTTCCCCGTGAGTATATCTTTTGTACTTTGTAATTGTTTCTAATGCATGTGCTAAAGTATGCCCAAAATTAAGAACTTTTCTTAATCCACTCTCTTTTTCATCCTGAGTTACCACTGCAATCTTGAGGTTGAGGCAATATTCAATCATACGAATTATTGTAATAGGTTCTTTCTCAAGAATTTTGTCACATCCCAGTGTCAAAAACTCAAATAAGTACATTGGTGTTTCATACTTGCAGCTTTCTTCAATAAATGCGTATTTTAAAACTTCTCCCAGCCCCGAAAGATATTGCCTTTTATCCAAAGTTTTTAAAAAATTGATATTGATAAAGACCGCTTTAGGCTGGTAAAAAGAGCCGATTATATTCTTGGCTTCTTTTAAATCAATCGCTGTTTTTCCACCAACTGACGAGTCAACAATAGAAAGAAGAGTAGTTGGAACTTGGATAAAATCAATCCCCCGCATATAAGTAGATGCTGCATAGCCTGCTAGATCTCCAACTACCCCGCCGCCTACTGCTATTATTACATCCTTGCGTGTAAGCCCAAGTTTTAACGCTCGTTCCATTATTTTGATATAATTTTTTATATTCTTTTCTTTTTCACCATCTTTTAATATAAATATTTCTTCATCATTGAAATCTAATTTATCTATATAAAGCTCATATACTCTTTTTGAGATAATGACAAGACGTTTCCGCCCCTGTGTAAGCTTTGAAATCCCTTTATTAAGAGTTTCAAAACTCTCATCTGTGATTTCTATATTATATTTTTTTTCATCACTTATTTTTACTTTAAGAATTTGTTTCATCTATTATAAACCTTACAATTTCATCTTCGCTTAAATTATTCGTATCAATTGTATAATGAGCTTTTTTATAATTATCTTCCCGCTTTGAAAGCATATCTTCTAAAATTTTTTTTGGATTTTCCTTTGCAAGCAGAGGTCTTGTCGTATCATTAGCTATTCTATTGTATAAAGTTTCAATATTAGTTTTAAGATAGAAAACTTTTCCGAAATTCAAAAGCATTGCTCTATTATCTGGGTTTTGAAAAGCTCCGCCTCCTGTTGAAATAATTTTATCTTTTCCTGTACAAACCATTTTGATTGTATCATATTCAAGCTTTCTGAAATAATCTTCTGAACAATCTTCAAAAATCTTACTTATTGCTTTGCCTTCTGTTCTTTCAATAAGACTGTCCACATCTATATGAATATAATCGGATAAGTTTTCGGCAAGCTTGGCGCCGATAGTTGTTTTTCCGCAAGCCGGCATGCCGACAAGAATAATACTAGAGCCCATAATGCTCCTTCATTTCAACAAAATTATCTCCGCCGATTTTAGTAAGAAGTTCATCTGCAAGAATTATAGCCACTCTAGCTTCTGCAACCACAGCACAAGCCGGAACTGCGCAGGTATCAGAGCGTTCGAAATGCGCACTTGCAGGTTTCATATCCTTGATATCTACGGTTGCCAAAGCTTTTCTCATTGTAGGAATAGCTTTCATTGTGCCTTTAATAACAAGAGCTTCTCCATTTGTCATGCCGCCTTCAAGCCCGCCAGCATTGTTAGTCTGCCGGTAAACATCTTTATGTTTAACAAAAATTTCATCGTGCATTTGAGAACCTCTTAAAGACGCTGCCTCAACTCCAGCTCCGATTTCTACAGCTTTTACAGCTGGAATACTCATGACAGCTTGCGCTAAACGCCCGTCTAAAGCTCTATCCCAATGTACATAAGAACCCAAACCAACAGGCAGATTTCCAAATATTACTTCAAACTTCCCGCCTAAAGTATCACCGACTTGTGAGGCTTCATCTATTGCATTTCGCATTCTATCTGCCGTAAGTTCATCTGCACATCTGACGTCTGACTGCTCAGCTTTTTCTTTTATAAGTGTGTAAGTCTTAGGATAAAAGTCCAGTTTTACATTTCCAATCTGTATTACATGTGAAAACCCCATAATCCCGAATTCTTTAAGTATTTGTTTAGCAACAGAGCCCACTGCCACCTCTATAGCTGTTTTCCTTGCGCTTGAACGTTCAAGAACATCTCTTAAGTCCGTAAAATTATATTTGACAGAGCCGGCATAATCGGCATGCCCGGGGCGTACGGTTGTAAAAGCTTTTTCTTCTATCTTTTTTATAGTCTCTTCAGCAGGATATTCTTGGTACTCTGTATTCATAACATCCTGCCAGTTTTCATAATCCTTGTTCTTTATCTCAAGGCATATAGGTGCGCCGGTTGATTTGCCAAACCTTACACCTGACTTAATCTCAACCGTATCTTTTTCTATTTTCATCCGCCCGCCTCGGCCATATCCTACCTGACGGCGTGCTAAATCTTCATTGATTACTGATGCCTTTATCCTAATTCCAGCTGGAATCCCCTCTATTATTGCATTTAGGCATTTCCCGTGGCTTTCACCTGATGTTAAAAATCTAAATCTGTTCATGCCAATATTATATAATAAAAAAGCACCCATAGGGAGTGCTTTTTTATTCAAAAACTATAAATCAGACCAATGCGGTGATGGCTGAATATCGTGATGATACCTTTGCTCGCTGTCTTGAACTGGATCTAAGTATGAATAACAATTTTTCAAAAATCTTACAAACTTGTTGTTACTACCCTTTGTTTCATATAATGGTTCGCAAGGTTTGCCATCCATACGATTCTTTTGAATCATAACTTCTTCCGCTGAAAGCTCAGAATAACCTCCGTTAATCATATATTCCGGGTCTGTAAGCTGTTGCGGAGTAACCTCTGCTCGTGCACTTATGCACAATGCTGAAAATAAAGCCAATACTAATAATAAATTTCTTCTCATAACACCCATTCTTATTTAACTGAACTATATGATTCCATTATAATCTTTTCTAAAGAATTAATCAAGTCACTTTCGGGAACTCTTGCAATAATTTCTCCCTTTTTGAAAATATATCCTTCTTTTATTGCTCCGGCTATCCCAAAATCAGCATGCCTTGCTTCTCCCGGCCCGTTAACAGGGCATCCCATAACGGCTATAGTTATTGGTAAGTCTAAGTTCTTAAACCTTTCTTCTACTTTTTTGGCAAGTGAAATTAAATCAATTTGCGTTCTGCCGCAAGTCGGGCAGGATATAAAATTAACTCCTCTTTGTCTTAGGTTTAATGCCTTTAATATCCCAAATCCGGCATGAACTTCTTCAACAGGGTTTTCTGTAAGAGAAACCCTTATCGTATCTCCAATTCCCTCGCTTAAAAGTGTTCCGAGACCTATAGAAGATTTTATTAAGCCTGATTTTAATGTCCCAGCTTCTGTTACACCAAGGTGAAGTGGATAATCAACCTTAGTGGCAATTAAACGATACGCTTCTATAGTTGTTGGAACATCTGATGATTTTAATGAAATTTTTGTATCATAAAAATTTAAGTCCTCTAAAATCTCTATATGTCTGAGGGCGCTTTTAACCATTTTCTCAGCTAGAGGAATGTCCATTTCTGCAAATTCTTTTTCTAAAGAGCCTCCGTTAATCCCGATTCTTATTGGTACATTATGGATTTTAGCCGATTCAACAACTTTAATAGTATGTTCTTTTTTGCCTATATTCCCAGGATTTATTCTTAGTGCGTGTATTCCATTTTCAATACAAGTGAGTGCAAGTCTGTAATCAAAATGAATATCTGCAACTAAAGGTACGAGTGATTTTTTTACAATCTCTTTTATCGCCGAAGCCGCATCTTTATTCAAGACCGCAAGCCGTACAATTTCACAGCCCGCAGAAGCAAGTTCTTCAATCTGGCTTAAGGTAGAGTTTACATCTCTCGTATCTGTATTGCACATTGACTGCACTGAAATAGGTGCACCCCCGCCTATCTTTACATTACCTATTGATATTTGTTTTGATTTTCTTCTCTGTATCATATGATTATTGTAGCATAAATTTTAATCGGTACTATTTTTAGAAATTTCAATATAAGCTTTGAATATTTTGTTTGATATTGTGTCATCAAATGCTTGTTGAATCTTTTCTATTGGATAAACTGTCGTAAGATTTTTTACTTTTACACGTCTTGATGTGAGAAGTTCGAAAGAATCTTTTAAATCAGCAGGAGAAGGGGAGTAACTGCCTAATACGGTTAGTTCTTTATAGTAGACTTCATTGTTAGGAAATCCGCTATTATTTGGAGTACTTGAAAATACAAGAATTTTCCCGCCTTGTCTTACAGTTTTTAGCGCTGTTTCTATTGCTTTGTCTGCTCCTGCGGTTAAGAAAACTGTATCGACACCATAATCTTGTGTTTTTTCTTTAATTATAGTGCAAAATTCTTCCAAATTTTTTGAATTGAAAGCCTGAATTCCCATTTCATTTGCAAGTGTGATTCTTTCTTGGATAAAATCACAGCCGAAAACAGTGTATCCCAATGCTCGTAAAGCTTCTCCCATAAGCAGGCCTATTGAGCCAAGACCTATTACTAAAACTTTGTCGTTTTTTTGCAAGCAGCATCTTTTGATTGCTCTAATGCAGCATCCTAATGGTTCATAAAAAGAAATTTCTTCATTACTAATGTTTTCAGGAACTCTATATGCAACATTTTTTAAATGCTCTTCTGAGACAAATACTTTTTCACTAAATCCTCCCGGTTTTATATTTGTATTTTTAAAATGCAGGCACATTGAAACATTTCCGTGACGGCAATAATTACATTCTCCGCAAGGTATATGATGTGAAGTAACTATTTTGTCTCCGGCTTTAAAATCCGTGTCAGAATCTATTTCAATGATTTCTGCAACTATCTCGTGCCCTAAAACGGCACCATTATGAACAATCTTATGTTTAAATTTTACAATATCAGAGCCGCAGAGTCCGCATCCTAATACTCTTACAATTGCTCCTTTTCTGTTATTTAATTTTATATCTTCTATTTCTTTTATTACGATTTTATCTTCACAAACCTGTGCCGTTTTCACTAGTATTCTCCTTTTACTCTTGCAAATTTTGTGTTTGCGTAAAAATATTTTAGAATCTGGTATGCATTATATCCTCTCTTTGCTAAATTATTTGCGCCATATTGGCTCATACCAACTCCGTGGCCGTTTTTCTTTATCCCTTCATCAAATGAAGGTACCGATTTAAGAAATGGTAAATCAGATGACCAAACCTGTTTTCCCGTTCTTGTCTGGCCTCCGGCTGAAGCTGAATAGTAAGCAGGAACAATTTTCCCCTGACATACTAGAACTATACCAGCTGTCTCTTCTACTGCATCGTTAGTATTGGTTTTTTCTGCGCTTGCTCCGCCGTAAGCTTGATCTTCGGGTGTGTCTTTTAAGTCATATCCGTATTTAGCACGCTTTCCCATATTCGCTATCGCATAGCTTCTGGCGGCTATTGCCTGTGCTTTGTGTGCTTCATGCTCCCAGCCGGATGGCATTTCCGAAGGAACGACGCCTCGAAGGTACTTCTCTAGAGGGATATCATTCATTACTGTTAATCCGGGGCCGTCATTTATTATCTTAAAATGCCCTCGATACCATTTTCTTTTGACACTTACAAAACCATTCTCCTCTGGCTTTATTACTATTTTATTGGCTTTCATTTTTTTCCATTGGCCATCAACTTTTATTGCAATTACTCCTCGATAGGGTTTTAATTCGTAACCCTTCATTTTTTCCATTACAAATATCAGTTTGTTAGTGTCGCAGTTTATAATTTGTGCTGAGGTTGAGGCTCCTATGAATGTTTTATTGACATGTGTCTGAAGCCCGATTTTTATAGCATAACTCGGGCAGCATAATAATATAAATGTGAAAAATAATATTAGAGCTCTTCCAATCCCCATAACAAATAATATTATACAACGTACATAAATTAAAACAATTATATCGGCTTGTGTTTTTTATTTAAAATTAAAAGTATAGGCATTTTCATAATCTTTTTTTGCTGCGTTATATTTTTTTACTTTGTATCCGTTTTTATTTACAACAAATTTAATCGAGTTATCAATATCTGTTCTTAATATTAATGTATCTTTAAGCGTAAAAAGTGTATATAATGCGGGATGCCCGAATTTATTTTCCCCTACAGATATTAATGATATTTTCGGATTCAAATACTTTATCATATCTTTATTTGTAACACCTAATGCTCCGTGATGACCAACTTTTAGGACAGTTATATTTCTGGGTAGAAATGGTTTCAGCTTATTATATGCCATAACCCCTGAATCTCCAGTAAACAGCATTTTAAATTTTTCGTATTCAATAAGTGTAATTATGGAAGTTTCATTGTCGCCAAGTTTTGGATTTTGGTCTAGAAGAAAATTGGTTATTTTTAGCCCGTCTTTATTATACACATTTTGATTGTTTTTAGCAGGAATGGTTTTAACATTTTGTTTTTGTGCGGTTTTATAAATTAATTTTGCGGACAAAGAAGGATGATTGAGAGTATTAACATATAAATCTTTTACATTTGTTTTGTTCATAATGTCAACACTTCCGCCGCAATGGTCGTTGTCAAAGTGAGTGACAATTATTGAGTTAAGATGGTGAATTCCTTTATCAAGCATATATTTTAGTATTAAAAATTCGGCTTGAGATTTTCCTCCATTGTATCCGCTTTTTCCTGTATCAATCATCAAATATTTATTATCAGGGGTTTTAATAAGAAATGCATCTGCATTTCCGACATCAAAAGCTGTAATTTCCAAGTTCTTGTTCTGTATTGGGATAAAACTCAGCAGTAAAATAAAAATTAGCGATACCAAAGAAAAAGATAATATTTTCTTCCGCTTTTGGGCTAAATCGCTGCAGAATGCTGTGATATTAAGTAAAATCATATAGTATAAAATTATTTGAAAAATATTTGGATGTGTAGTCTGAAATCTTGAATAAGGGATATTTCCCCAAAAATCGGATATATTAACAAGCAGACTAATAAGCGGGTTTAGGGTGATATCGAAAATTTTGCATATAATATCAGGTAAAATCGGAGCAAGTAGAGAACCTATAAAGCCGCCAAAGCTTATAATTGATAATATAGGAACGCTCATAATGTTTGCAAATACAGAATAGACGCTTATGTTATTAAAATAAAATATTTGTATAGGTATAACCCACAACTGCGCAATAATAGGCACACTTATACAGCCGATTATCCAATTCAAAAACTTTGATTTGCTTTTAATCAAATAAGGAGTCATCAAGAGTAAGCCTAAGGTTACGATAAAAGATAGCTGAAATCCAACATCATTTATATACAAAGGGTTGTAGAGCAGCATTAAAAATGCGACGAATGCTAAGAGTGCGATACTATGGGTATCTCTGTCAATAAGCTTACCGATGAGCACGAATATGAGCATAAATGCTGCTCTTACAACAGACGGCCCTAGGCCGGTCATCAGTGAATAGATAATAACCATAAGTATGCAAAAAGATATATTAACTTTGTAATTAATTTTAAATATAGAAAGAAAATAAAAGAAAAATGAGAATATAAATGCAACATTCATTCCCGAAGCAGCCAATATATGCAATAAGCCTGAGTTTATAAAAGATTGTTTAATGTTTTCTGGAGGAGAAACTGCATCATCGCCGAATACGATTCCTCCTAAAATCTCCAGATTTGGTGATGTTAGATTTTTAGCGTGAAGCGATATGATTTTTTCACGGTAATTGTTGATATGTCTTAAGAAATTTTCTATATTATTGAGCGGTAAATTAATATATGTAAAATCTTTAGCGTAAAATACTGAATACGTATCAAAATTCCTTAAATAATTTCCATAATCAAATTGAGAAGGATTGCCTGATTTAAATGGAATAGAAAGGCGGCCTTTTATTTGGTAAGAATCATATATATTTAATTTTTTATCAGTCGTAATTGTTACAAAAGTTTTTTCGTTATTAATATTTTTAACTATTGAATCATATTCTATTTTATTAACTTTAAAGAAAAACTTTTGTTTGCTGTCTCCTTTATTTTGCGGTATGGAAATTATTTTACCGTATATTACCGCATTTGTCGGTGCAGTACTCAATAGTTCATTTGTTACTTTGATTCTGCAAGAAGTGTTCAAAATCCCGAAATAGAAAACAAAAATCCAGATAAGAATATATTTAGGAGAAACCAGATTTTTTGAAAGCGCAATTATAAATAATACTGTCAATGTGAATGCAAAGTATATGCTATTTCCTGAAAGAGCAGAAAATAGCGCCAAAATATAGATTCCGACAGTTGCCAGCATAAGCAGATTTTTGTTATGGCAAATAGCATTACATAAATCTTTTATCATATTAAAATTATAATATAAATCAATTAGTTCACACGCTTAAGAATAATTGAAGTATTGATTCCGCCAAAAGCAAAATTATTTGTCATAATGTATTCGCAGTCAATGTTTCTGCCTTCTCCAACAATGTAATCAAGTTCTCCGCATTGTTCATCAAGATTCTTTAAATTAAGATTCGGAGCAAACCATCCTTTGTTCATCATCTCAATACTTAAAATGGCTTCTATAGCTCCAGCTGCGCCTAAAGTATGCCCGGTGTAACTTTTAAGAGTACTAATGGGGATGTTTTTGCCAAAAACTTCTTCTGTAGCAAGACTTTCTGCGATATCTCCGTTAATAGTGCCTGTGCCGTGAGCATTAACATATCCGATATCTTTTGGACTTAACCCGGCGTTTTTAAGAGCCAGCCTCATAACTTCGGCCATCATATCTTTATTAGGGTTTGTAATATGCGAACCATCTGTATTGGTGGCAAAACCGACTATTTCTGCGTAGATTTTTGCATTACGTGCCTTAGCTCTTTCATATTCTTCTAAAATTACTGTTCCAGCTCCTTCCCCGATTACAAGTCCGTCTCGGTCTTTATCAAATGGTGAGGGAGTAAGTTTAGGTGTATTATTTTTACTGCTTGTTGCATATAAAGTATCAAAAACTCCAACCTGTGTGGGGTGAATTTCTTCGGCGCCGCCGGCTATCATCAAATCCTGATACCCGTCTTTTATTGCTTCATACGCATATCCGATTCCCATTGAGCCGGAGGTGCAGGCTGTAGAAGTCGCAATTAATCGGCCGTGGGTTTTAAAATAAAGCGATATATTAACGGCAGTTGTTTGGGGCATCATTTTTATATATGAGCCGGAATTAAGCAGTTTAACTTTTTTGTCTATGCACATTGAATAAAAATCAAGAACTGCATCAAGAGAGCCTGTTGATGAACCATAACTTACGCCTGCTTGAGAAACAATTTCATTACCTAAAAGCCCAGCTTGTTTTAGGGCCTCTTCTGCCGTAGCTACCGCCATTATAGAAACTTGCCCCATTGTACGTGTTACTTTCCTTGTGAAATGTTCTGGAACTTGAAAGTCGCATACAAAAGCCCCGAGAGATGTATTTAATCTTTCGTATTCATCAAGCTTAGGCCAATGCTCAACGCAATTTTCATAAGTCTTTAAACGCTCATATGCACTTTCTAATGTTGAGCCGAGCGGGGAAGTCAGCCCCATACCTGTTATAACAACACGCCTTTTCACAGATAAAGTCCCCCATTCACTCCGATTACCTGACCTGTTATATAGGCAGCATCTTTTGACAGCAAATAATTAACGAGGCTTGCAACTTCTTCTCCGCTGCCCATTCTTTTCATCGGTACAGATTTTATTGCTTCTGGAGCAATTTCTTTTGTCATATCTGTTTCAATAAGTCCGGGTGCAATGCAGTTTACTGTAATCTTGCGCTTTGCAACTTCTTGGCTTAAAGCTTTTGCGGCTCCTATTAAACCTGCTTTTGAAGCGCTGTAATTAACTTGTCCTCTGTTTCCGCATTGGCCAGAAATTGAAGACATTACAATGATTCTTCCGCATTTTTCTTGTATCATTGGCATAATTAATGGCTTCAAAACATTGTAAAATCCATCCAGATTTGTTTTGATTACTTTATCCCAATCGCTGTCTTCCATTGCTGGAAAAGGATTGTCACTGGTTATTCCTGCATTGAGAACAACTCCATAATATATTCCATTTTTTTCGATATCATTTAACAAACAAGTTTGAGCTTCTGTCCTATCTGAAACATCAAAAGCCAAACATCTCACGTTTACACCTTTTTTCTTGATTTCGTCTCTTAATGGCTCAAGTCTTTCGATATTTTTTGAGCAGTGCAAAACAATATTATACCCATTATTGGCTAAATACAAGGCTGTTGCTCTTCCTATACCCCTGCTTGAACCTGTTATTAAAATATCATTCACTTGGTAACAACTCCTTTACGTTTCCACCCTGATATGCATTAATTGTTGCACTCGCTATTTCATTATCATTATCATATATTAAACAATCAAAAACGACAATTTCATTATCTGTAAAAACTTCGTGGACTTTTACTTGATAATTTTTCCCCTCTGTAAAATAATCTGTTTTATTATTAAACAGCCTTGTGCCTAACAGAAGCCCAGGCTGAGGCTCTTCGCATCCGCTCTTGAAATAAGAATAACAAGCAATAGTTTGAGCCATAAATTCTATACCGGCAAGTGAATTTATGCCTTTGCCTTTTTCGTAAAATATTTTTTCTGGATATACTCTAAATTCCGAAATTAAATAATGCTCATCTGGATTTATGCTCTTAATATCATCAATGAGTATCATTGGAGGCTTGTGCGGCAAAATTTTTGTTAAATCATATTTACTCATCATAAAAATCCTTATCGTAAATATTATAACAGGGTTTTAATTTTTTGCCAAAAAGCCTGTAAAAACTCACTCTTGGGTTTAGATGTAAAAAACTCTTAATAATTCATATGTAAAATTGAAAAATGTTGTAGTATATTCTTGTACTTGATTTTGAAACAAGGTTCGTAAACTGCGTAGGATAAATCTTTCAAGGGTACAGGGAATAATTTACCCGTACAAAAAAATATAAAGACGGAGGTTTGCTGATATGCGTCACTGCTGCCAATTTCGTCCTGACGATATTTATTATCTTCAGGAT
>CALUSJ010000059.1 GCA_944323405.1 Candidatus Gastranaerophilales bacterium | reverse complement strand
GAATACCATTAAAAGGACGTGAACAAAATCCTTATATAGCCGGCATTCTTTGTGAAAATCTCAAAATCTGTACAAATTTGGCTAAAAAACAAGTCCCTGAAAAATCAGCCGGAATAAATAATATTATCAAAATATAATTACTCCATCTTTCCGTTCCAGAATCGGCGAAGGGTTTTGGAGAGCTTTGTTTCTGGTTCGTAGATAAAAAGTCGTTTTAAAGGAATGCTTTGTCTATAAGGGCTTGGGGTTATAAAATCTGTTTTGGGTAGCAACATATTCTTATCAATATTTTCGATTGCTCTTTTTGATATATCGCATGCTACAGCTTCATAAGGACTCTCTGTCGCATATGTACAAATTTTTTCTAGTAAATTTTCGTACTTTGCCCTAAAAATATTCAGCTGATGTGGGTTCAAAGTTTTTTGAAGTTGTTTTACAAAATTTGTACCGCCTAATTTTTGGATTAAATTTTCTTCGTGAGCAGCGTGCGCAAACTCGTGTAGAAATATTTCAAGAAAATAATCTGTTGTTGAAAACCTGGTTTCATAATTCTTATCAGAGATTTCGTCTATTTTATTCCAATACTCATTGCCGCCGGAATAGTTAAACCCCTTGAATTCATTAAAGAAAATTGTTTTTTCTGGGATAACCTTGTCATCATTCAAATATAGCTTGGTAGGAGTCATATTTATGAATCCTGTTGCATTTTTATTTCTTGCCTTAAGCTTATTAAAATCTTCGACAATTATCTCGTTTGGCAAGCCCAAATTTAATCCGTACCAGTTATTTAGCGCACGGATAATTCTATAACATTGTAGTGAGCTCCAGGCTATAACTTTGTTGCCTTTAAAATCGGTATTAATTCCTTTGATAAATAATTCACGTGAGATTTTATTTACATCGGTTGCTGCAATTTCTCTTTTTATCTGAGAAGTTAACCCTGCACGGAAGTTAATATTTGTACTATTATTTACTTTCATATATTTATAAAACCAGAAAAAAAATTTTTTGCTATTTAAAATAATATTTGTAGTGAGTGTGTAGAAAAAAAGTTAAAAATATTTTATTTTTCTTTTTTTTGTGATATTGTTAGAGGGGTTTGGTCTGAATAAGAGGTTAGAATGGATTTTAAATCAAAGATAAAAACAATAGAATGGCAGGATACCTATTCAAGAATGGTAGATCAAACAATTGTTCCTTATGAGTACAGGTATGTAAATATAACGTCTGGCGATGCTATGTTTGATGCAATAAGGAATATGATAGTAAGAGGGGCTCCGGCTATAGGTATAGCGGGGGCACATGGCGTAATTCTTTATGCGCAGGAGCTAGAAAAAGAGAAGTTTACGAGAGAAGAATTTGTAAGAAAGCTTATAGAGAAGGCGGAATATATAAAGACATCTCGTCCTACTGCAGTGAATCTTATGTGGGCTGTGGATAAGCAGATAGAAGTTATAAAAGCTTCCGATTCTGATATTGAAGGAATAGTAGAGGAGTTGAAACAAAAAGCAATAGCGCTAGAGAATGAAGATATAGAAATAAACAAGAGAATTGGAGACTATGGAGCGGAGGTTGTGCCGGAGGGTGCAACGATACTAACACATTGTAATGCAGGTGCGTTGGCGACAGTAGGTTATGGTACAGCTCTAGGGGTAGTGCGTTCAGCTTATGCGAAGGACAATACTATTCAAGTTTTTGCAGACGAAACCAGACCCCGCCAGCAAGGTGCGAGAATTACAACATTTGAACTTGCAATGGATGGGATTCCTGTTACATTAATAACCGATGGTATGTGTTCATATTTTATGAACAAAGGTATGATAGATATGGTTGTTGTTGGTGCTGACAGAATTGCGGCAAATGGAGATACTGCAAATAAAATAGGTACGTATACAGTAGCAATAGCTGCTAAATACCATAATATACCGTTTTATGTAGCTGCGCCTTTGTCAACAATAGATATTTCAATTAAATCAGGAAAAGAAATCCCGATAGAGGAACGTGCTCATGAAGAGGTTACTCATATAAACGGCAAGCCGATATGTCCATTAAAAGGTGTGAATATAATAAATCCGGGTTTTGATGTAACACCGCATGAGCTTATAACAGGTATAATTACAGAGAAAGGGATTTTAAAACCAGATTATAAGGAGTCTATCTTAACAGCTTTAAGTAAATAGAAGTGGTTTTATGGTTTTATTCATCTATTCCAGCCCCCCTGCTCTTCCAAACAAGGGAGAGAGGGGGGCTGGGGTGTGTGCAAGTTGGGTTGAGAGGTTTAGAAGTTTAGGGGTTGAGTTTGTAGGTCAGGCAAAAACTAAAGGGTTTAGAAGTTTAGGAGTTTAGTGGTTGAGGAGAAGTTAAAGGGTATTCTTATTTTGAGCTTTGTTTTATTGATGATAAGTGGATAGTGATTAGGTGAAGGGTGAGGGGTGAAGGGAGCATTTTAGGGTTTAGAGGTTGAGGGTGAATAGTGAATAGTGAATAGGTGAATAGGTAAATAAGTTAATAAGTGAATAAGCAAACAAAGCGCACGCAGAGCCCCCTCCCTTGCTAGGGAGCGGATTTGCGGACGGACGACACGAACGAGAGAGAGTTAGTCCGGGTAGCGAACAGACGTAGCCGGCAAGGCCGTTTAGGCCTGTAGGCGGAGCTCTGAGAGCGTGAAGCAAATCCAAGACAGGGTTAGGGTGGGTGTTGCAGCCAGCAAGCAAATATTACAAGGCGGAGCTCTGAGAGCGAGATGCAAATCCAAGACAGGGTTAGGGTGGGTGGACTTCCCCTTGGGGCTACAGTCTTGGATACTTCAATAAAACAATGTTCAAAATAAAAAAAATTGTTAACTTCTTCTAAACTCCTAAACCTCTCAACCCCTCAACCCCTAAACCTCTAAACCTTGCTAAGGCTGTAGGTCAGCCAGTGCCTGACTTTCTGTCATTGCGAGGACGATTAGGACGAAGCAATCCAGCTGATTATTAACTATTACATTTTGATATTATTTATTTATGAATAACAAACACCTGTCATTGCCTGTTCTACTAACTAATTACCCTTCACGCTTCACCCTTCACCTAATCCCTAATCCCCCTAAACTCTAATATTTTGATATTCTTCATTTATGAATAACAGACAATATTATGTAGATACTCTATTTAATAAAAAGAACGGTACTATTACTGCATTTTAGATTAAACTGTAATAGTTAATACTCGGCTGGATTGCTTCGGACTAATCGTCCTCGCAATGACAGAAAGTTAGGCACTGCCTGACTTACTATTACTGTCATCCTGAAAGATTAGAAAAACAAGCGCTAGCGTAGTTTTTCAATCTGTTCAGGATCTTACCGAAGTCAAAAAGATAATACCTGATTGGTAAGATTCTGAACAGTGCGAAAAATTAACCGTCTTAAATAATTTAATTTTTCTGCACTTTCAGAATGACATGATTTTTTAATTTATCTTGGATACTAGTGCTGTTTAGCATCAAAATTTTTATTAAATGTTAAAAATACCCTTTAACTTCTCCTCAACTCCTAAACCCCTAAACTTCTAAACCTGACTAAAATATTAAAGTTAATACTCAGCTGGATTGCTTCGGACTAATCGTCCTCGCAATGACAGGAAGTCAGGCACTGCCTGATCTACAGCCTACAGCCATAGCGAGGTTGAGAGGTTTAGGAGTTGAGAGGTTTAGAAGAAGTTAAAGAATATTCTTATTTTGAACCTTGTTTGCTTATTAACTTATTAACTTATTCACCTATTCCCTAGTCTCATAAACTCTAATATTTCTGTATTTTAGATTAAACTGTAATAGTTAATAACCAGCTGGATTGCTTCGTCCTAATCGTCCTCGCAATGACAGGAAGTCAGGCATTGCATGACCTACGCCCTTATTTACCTATTCACTATTCACTACTCACTAGTCACTATTCACTATTTACCCTCAACCTCTCAACCCTAAAATGTTCTCCTCACCCTTCACCCTTCACTCTTCACTTTTTCACCTAATCACTATTCACTAGTCACTAGCCCCTATAAATACGAAGAGAACGCTAGCTGCGTTCTCCTAATTCGTTATCCATTAAGTATAATGAGGTTTTATCATCTCCAAACAACTCAAGGCGTTTTATTATGTTTTTGACATTCTGTTCTTCTTCGATTTGCTCATTGATAAACCAATCAATAAATGATAGTGTTGTCCTATCGCATTCTTCTTCTGCCGCTTTTGCCACTTTCATTACAGATGAGGTAATACATTTCTCATGTTCATAGATAGTATTAAATATTGACAATATCCCATTAAATTCAAATTCTGGTGTCTTAATTTGTTTGAGTGTTACAAAGCTGTTTCTCTCTATTAAATAATCAAATAGTTTGAGCCCGTGCTCGACTTCTTCTTTGGCCTGCAATCGTGTCCATTTAGCAAACCCGAAAAGCCCTAGCTCTTTTAAATGTGCTGACATTGAAAGATACAAATAGCCTGAATAAAATTCTTTATTAATTTGCTCGTTTATTATATTATTAATATTATCACTAATCATTCTTATCTTCCCCCCATAAACCGTGTATATTACAGTGTTCGATTGCTTCTATCTCTTCTCCAAGGTATGAAATGTCGAATTCTGGAATATCATTAGGTTTAAAATATTTTAAATGCAGTTCGTTCTTATCTTTTGTATAAACTTCAATAAATTGAATATAATGTTCAAGCTGCATAGGATGACTTATTATCTGAACAAATTTTTTATTCTCTCTAAAATCCATCTTTGGAGCGTGTTTTTCACCCAAAGCTGAAGAGTCATGCTGTATCTCAAGCAGTTTCATCGGCTCTCCGCAGCATACAAGCTCTCCGGCTCCGGGTAAAATTACTTGAACTAGATTGCCGCAAATCGCACATTTGTATAGCTGTAATTTCTCTGTTGACATAAATTAGTCCTTTCTTTATACGTTTTTATTTTATCGGTTTAAAATCGTTTATCATTGCTCCAATGGGTTATTTGTGCTACTATCTTTTGTATGGATAATTTTTTCTCAGCTCAAACAAATAATAAAACAGTGAACTCTTTGAGTTCGCAATATGATAATTTGAAAGATAATTATGAAGAAATTTTTATAGAAGCTGCTGAAAGTATCAGGCGTGAAATAAATGCTTTTAAACCTGAAAATCCTTGTGATAAGTGTGCTGTAAAAGAATGTAAAATAGAGAATAAAGATGTATTTACTTCCTATCCTGTAAATTGTCCTTATAGAGACTGGCAGTTGAAGATTCTAACATTTTTAGCAGGGGATTACAAACAAAAATTAAAGATTATATATAAGAATATGATGGAAAAGAAAAATAACTATACTTGTGCAAGATGTGCTTCCTGCTGCAAGCTTGCGGCAAGCCAGTATTCTTATGACCAGCTTAAACAAAAAGCAATGCGAGGAGATAAATTTTCAAAAGATTTTATTTCTGTATTTGTTCCTTTTAAAACTGAAGATGATGCAAAAGCAGCTAATCCAGAATACTTTGAACTTCTAAACAAGCTGGTAGCAGATGAAAAAATATATTATTACTATTGTCCAAAGCTGGATGGGAATTTATGTTCAGATTATGAAAACCGTCCCTCTATATGTAAAGATTTTCCACATAATCCTTTAAAATTACTGCCTTCAGCTTGTTCATATAATGAGTGGAAAAATGAGATTGCGCATGAGGCTATGCTTCTGAAAGCTAAAACTGATATAATTGAATTCTACAGGAGTAAGCTGCAGTGATTATACTTTCCGGGATGAAGCTTGATGAGTTGGAAAGTTTAATGAATGAGCTCGGTGCTACAAAGTTCCGTGCAAAGCAAATTCATAACTGGATTTATTCAAAATCGGTTTCTTCTATTGATGAAATGACCAATTTGTCAAAAGATTTTCGAGAAAAGTTGAAAGAAGCTGCTGTTGTAACTGATATAAAAATAAAAGCTAAGCAGGTTAGCAAAGACGGAACAATAAAATATCTTGTTGAATATCCTGATGGTGAATGTGTTGAAACTGTTCTGATGAGATTCGATAACCGGGCTAATTTAACTGCCTGTGTGAGTTCTCAAGTTGGGTGTGCGGTTAATTGTTCTTTTTGTGCAACAGCGAAAGGCGGGTTTAGGCGCAATCTTACTTATAAAGAAATTGTTGAGCAAGTACTTACAATTCAGAGAGATACTGGATTAAAAGTCACAAATATTGTGTTTATGGGGCAAGGAGAACCAATGCTCAACTTAGATAATGTTTTAAAAGCGCTTGAGATATTTAATAATGATTTCCAAATAGGCGCAAGAAGGATTACTATATCAACAAGCGGTATAATTCCTGGGATCGAGAGACTTGCTGCATTAAATCTTCAATCAACACTTGCAATCTCTCTTCACGCTCCTAATCATGAACTCAGAAAAACAATTATGCCGATAGAAAACCGTTACCCGCTTTCTGATTTAAAGAAAGCTTTAAAAAATTATATTGATATGACCGGGCGCAGGATTACAATAGAGTATATTCTAATACACGGATTTAATGATACAATTTCGGTTGCCAAAGAGCTTGCTCTTCTCCTGAAAGATTTGAAATGTAATATTAACCTGATACCATATAATTCTGTAATTGAAAATGATTACAAAAAACCTTCTAATAATGACATTATGAAATTTAAATATCTTCTTGAGCATTCTGGTAAAAAAGTTACAGTAAGATTAGAACGTGGTGCGGATATTGATGCTGCTTGCGGCCAGCTCCGTGGTAAATCTTTAAAAAAACTGGATTAACTTAGTATAACTTTTATAAGCAACTTTTTTATTCCCAGGTTTTATATATATGTATGAATGCAAATCTAAATATGGCGTTACCATTTATATCTTTTAAGGCACAAATGCCGCCCGTGGGTTTAAAATCTGAATCGGTGAAATTAATTGATGCTCTTAAGAATGTTCAGCAGTGTAATCCCGGCGGGTTATTAGAAACGGATATATTCATAAAAGAAGTTTCTAAAAATAGTAATTTAGCTTCAAAAAAAGTTGAAAGATTCTTAGCTAAAGGTACTAGTGCGATTGTTTTTTTGACACCAGATGATAATATTCTGAAACTAACTTTGGGAAATCATTACCCTAACAATAGACCGCATGAAAACTTTGATGTACCAGTTTTTGAGAAAGGTAAATCAGGAAAGATTTATTATTATCTTGAAGAAAAGCTCTACCAACACGGATTGTCTGAAAATTTTGTAAAACAAATAAAAGATAATATCCGTAGTTCAGGGTATAGGCCTTTTGATATATATGATGAAGATGTAAACCAAATTGGACTCTCTAAAACGGGTAAGCTATATCTTTTGGATCCTGAATGTGCAAGGTATAAATCTATTTTTCATGTATTGCTGGCAAAAGTTAAAAATTTTTATAAAAAATTATCTATATGATTTATATGTCGCTGTGTTATTTTCAGTGAAGTTCAACAATAATTAATTGTTAATTAATTGCTAAATATATATTTTTATTGTATTGTGTTTTTGTGGTTAATAAAGCATTGGATTTTGGTGGTATATTAGATAAGTGCGGTGTAGGCAAGGATACGCCGTCTGTTGTTATTTCTAATATTGTAAATCTTGAAGAATTTTATGAGCCTGAAGAGCTTGTAGAAATATATAACTATATCTTATTAAATGTGAAGAAAGCAGAAATCCTTTCTGCTGTTATTAAACTTTCTGATAAGTATAGAATGAATTCAACTCTTTCAATTCTTGTAGATCTTCTTTTGCTTAAAAATTTCGAGTGCGAAGAATTAGATGAATTTATAAATACACGTGTATTGTGCGCTAAAGCAATATCTAATTATAAAGATACATCAACAGTCGGTGCGCTTTTATATTGTCTTAACAATAAAGAAGAAAATTATAAAATCAGGCTTGCTTGTGCAGACGCCCTCGGGCGTATTGGAGATAAGTTTGCTGTTACTCCTCTAATAAATGTTATAAAAGATGAAGATGAAAAATCTGTATATGTTAAAGAATCTGCGACTTTTGCATTGGGACTTTTGGGAGATGAGAGTGCGATTGATCCTCTCGTTTCGATAATGGAAGCAAAGCAAGGTTTATGGGATAAGTTTTCTTTCTTGAAGGAAAGAATAGTAGAAGCTTTAGGAAAGCTTAATATAAACAATGGCAGAGTATTTAAAGTCTTAAAAGAGTCTTTGATGGATTCTTCCCCGATGGTTAGAATAAATACAATCGAAGCTCTTATGAATAGTGAATATGAAGAAGCTTATGACTTAATAAGAACCGCACTTAGCGACGACGACAACGAGGTTCAGAGAAATGCTCTTATTGCGATGTATAATATGAAAGGCCGCGACATTCTTGATGAGGTTATTTCTTTGCCAGGATATTCTGAATTTTTGAAAGCTGAGGCTAAATCTATAATTGAAGAGTATGAGGATGATAATGAATAAGTCTGTAATATTATTATCAGGAGGGTTAGATTCACTTGTAGCTTTAGGTTATACAAAAGAAAAATGCGGTATTGAACTCGCTCTGACTTTTGATTATGGGCAGAAGTCTGTAAAACAAGAATTAGAAGCTTCTAAAAAGATTTGTGAATTTTATAATATTAAAAATAAAGTAATAAAGCTCGATTGGTTAGAAGAAATTACTCAGACTTCGCTTGTTTCTTCAAAAGAGGTTATTCCGTGTGATGATTTTGGAACGGAAAAAAGTGCAAAATCCGTCTGGGTTCCAAATAGAAACGGACTTTTCTTGAACATTGCTGCCTCTTTTGCTGATTCTTTCGGATATGACTATATATTATTTGGAGCAAATAAGGACGAAGGCAGTACTTTTTCTGATAATACCGAAAATTTTCGAAATGAAATATCAAAAGTTTTTGAATTTTCAACTCTTAAACATCCGAAAGTTATTGCACCCTTGATTAATTATTCTAAGAATGATATAGTAAAAATTGCAATGGAGAATTCTATACCATTAGAGTTTGTATGGAGTTGTTACAGAAAAGGCAACAAACATTGCGGAGTATGCGAATCGTGTAATCATCTAAAAAAAGCTTTAATCGCAAATCAAGGGGAAAAATATTTAGATATATTATTTGACAAATGATGAAGACTAAATTTATAGAAGAAGAGATAAAATATATAGGCTCTCAGCTTGCACCTCATTGGATTTACAAAAATTTTAAAATTCAAGGCGATGCAATTGTAGCATTTCGTGGAGAGTGCAAGGTAGATTTGCCTGAAATGGTTGACATCGAGGATGTTATAAATAATGAACCTATTTACAGCAAATATATGCTTAGTTTTATAACTGAGCAATTTGGTATTGAGCTTACAGAAGGCGTATTAAGGCAGAGGCTTCTGATATGTATTATAAAAGAGCTTTTAGAAGAAAAAGGTGTTTTTGTTGTTAGAAATGGGGATGATTTAATGATAGATGGGAAAAAACTTTCGGTCTCTATTGCAACAAAATCAATAACTTCAATACTTATTCATACAGGGTTAAATATATTGTCAGAAAATGCTCCTGTAAATGCGTCAGGACTTGCAAGTGAACTCGGTATAAATGATACAAAGGAATTTGCACTCGAAGTAATGAAGCGGTATTCAGAAGAATTAGAAGATATAGAATTAGCAGGTACAAAAGTGCGCGGAGTATAAATTAATGGGAAAACAATTCGGCTACAAAAAGTATATGAAAAAAGAAGCGCAAAAAGAAGAAAATGGACTTCTTAAGATTTTTGTTATCTCCTTTTTTGGCATGCTTTTGGTATTTACGTTTTTGATAAAATCCTTTTCGCCAACAGTTGATACTTCTATAGGCGATTATCAGCAGGAAGAAGCGGCTTTTGAACAGCCGGAAGAAACAAAGAAAATTGTTGATAATAGGTTAGAGATGATACAGAATGAAGATCAAGGAAGAAGCTTTTCTGATTTAATGGCACATCCTGATGATACATCAAAACAAAAGCCTGTAGAACCCGTAAGTGATGATGAAACTTCGAAAATGGATGTGACATATGATTCTTCAGTTGAAACTTCAACATCGCAAATTCCAGCCGCAGAGCCGGTATATAAGGTTTTTGTTGGTACATATACATCAGCAGAGCAAGCAAAGGTTGCAAAAGATATTATCCAAGAGTCTGGAACTGGTTTGACTCCAATTGTAAAGTGTATAGGTTCAAATAATTATACTTTGCAAGTTGGTATATTTAAAAATAAAAATAGTGCTGAGACTCTGTTATATACTGTGCAACAGAACAATCTGCCTGGGAGAATCGTACAGGATTATTAAATTTTGAAAAAAATCTTTACATCGTGAAATATTTTGATTATTTTTCAAGATTTTATGGTACATTATAAAAAGAGAATCCGTTATGGGGAATTAAGTTAGACTATCATAGGTTAGTATAGGAGATATTTGATGCCTAATTATTTAACGAAGGAAGAGATAAGACAGTGGAGAAGTTCTTTAGAAAAAATTACACTGGAGGAGTATGCTGCACGACTTGGAAAAGTAGTAGAGGAGAGCAAGACTACTAATGATGTTGTAGATATAGTTATGTCTAGAGGAACCTCTTCTAATACAAATAGGAATGTAAAAGATGGTTTTTCTAGAATTGCAGAGCGTGCATTTAAGAGAGAACGACAAATATCTCATACGCCATTTTCTATAAATAAAAAAGATTTATTATCTCAAACGGCATTGAGAAATTCTGTAAAACAAAATAATACACAGGAATCTATTTCTGACTTAACTGAGAAAGACAAGGTTCTTAGTAAGCAAGATAGTGAAAAAGAAGTAATTTTAAACAGAATAGAGGAAAGTTCAGCTAATAGTGATACAATAGTATTGAAGAAAGCTTTGACAGACAGAGAACAAATGGTATTTGAGTATTTCTTAAATAATAGGGGAAAATCTGTATATGCTAAAGATTTGGCTAAATTGCTAGACTTGCCTCGTGATTATATATACAAATATATTAAGAATTTAAGAGCCAAGATAGATGGGGATAAATTAAGAAATGCTCCTTCTGGCGGATTTGTTCTGATTGATTAAATATGAAGGTTGTTAATTTTCTTGAATTTATTAATAGTGCACGAGATTTGTTCACCTTGGATTATGCAAGGTGTGATGGTGAACTGGTTAATTTTCTTGACTTAATGACTGAAGATGAACAATTCACTCAAAGAATCGATTTAGGAATCATATTTGTTAATCAAAAAAGTGCAGATCAATATACGATTGTTGATGGACTAAATAGAATAGTTTCTTTATCTTTGCTTTTACACGCAGTTTGTGAATGTTATAAGAAAACTACTGAGCAAAATGAAAAAGCTATAAAAACTATTAGAAACAAATATCTAATAAGAAATACAAAATCAAAATTACATTTAAATGAGTCTGATAATGATTTATACAATAAGATAATTAATGGCGAAAGGTTATCTGGTCATGAAAAAGCGCAGCCGATGTTTGTTCTTTTGCATAATTTTTGGTCACAGATAAAAGAAGAGAAGCTTCAAGCATCAAAAATTTTTACTATGCTAAAAAAGATTACTGTGACACTTGTAGAGACTGATAATGTTTCAAAACGAAATTTATATTATAAGCTAAATAGCACAAGAAAATTAGATCAATTGGCTCTTATAAAGAACTTTCTAAAAGAGAACGGAATTGAAAATGAATGGTTAGAAATAAGAAAGTTGTATTTTCCTGCTGATAATGACGTAGTTGCTTTTTTGAAAGATTTTTTTATAACAAAATTTCATTATAAACAATTTAATCCTGAGCGATTGTATGAAAGTTTTGTGAATTATTTTGAGACGATGATGCAATATATGTCAGAGGATGTATTGATGAAACGTTTTAAACATTCTGCAAAACTTTATTATAATATTTTGAATGTAAATTTTAACAATGATGAATTAAAGCGGGCGTTTATTCAAATAAAAAAACATTCAGGCGAAGATACATACGCATATATTTTGGATGTTTATGAAGATTATTATGAGAATAACATTTCAGAAGCTATATTTCTTGAAATATTAAATACAATAGATGAATATCTTCAAAATAGGCAGAATTCTGGGAAAAATATTGAATTTAATGAACTTATACAATATCTTAATGCATTTATAACTTGTAAATAATTATTAATAGGAAAATATATTAATAACATTTTTTATGTACGGTTTATACTAATATTATAGATTGGAATTAGGAAAGAGATAGTTAACCGTATGGAGGATGTTATGGAGAAATACCACAACAGTAGATTGCAGGATATTCACGAAAAAACATTTAATGAGCTTTATTTTGCAGATACGATAGTTGAAATGACTCGCCAATCCTGTAAAGATAGAGAGTTTAGCGGACAATATTATGGAATACCTGCAGATATGATTTCAAAGCTGAGCGCAGAGAGAAACCATTATATAAATATGCTGGATATGCTCTCAGAAAGAATAACAAATATGAAGAATCTAAACTTGTCACTAGAGCAAGAAATCATGTTAGAGCAATACTCCAACAATAGCAGCAGATAGATAACAGCTTAAAGTTCCGCATATAAGCGCTCTAAGCCCTAATCTAGCCAGATTTTTCTTCTGGTTAGGCGCAAGCTCGCCTATACCGCCGATTTGGATTGCAATTGAGCCAAAGTTTCCGAAGCTGCAAAGTGCAAAACTTGCAAGCATAAAACTTTTGGGCGAAATTGATTGAGCAACGTGGGTTAAATCTACATATGCAACCATTTCATTAAGCACAAGTTTTGTTCCCATAAGCGCACCTACTGTTGAAGCATCTTGAAGCGGTACGCCTATGATTAAAGCAAATATAGCAAATATTTTACCTAGAATTAATTTTAAGGAAAGGTGGCTTAAGAATACGAAATGAGAACAGCCTGGGCAGAATTTGTAAAGAAACAGCCCGCTAAGTCCTAAAACCCAGTCAATGAATGCAACAAGGGCAACGAGAGCTAAAATCATTGCTGTTACATTTATTGCAACTTTCATACCTTCAGAAGCACCGTTTGAAATTGCTTCAAACACATTTGTAAAAGTTCTTCTTCTAGAAACTCTTATGTGGTCTCTGGTTTCAGGCTCTCCTGTTTCGGGGTAGATAATTTTGGATAGAATCATAGCTCCCGGTGCGGCCATAATTGAAGATGCTAATATATAATGTGCAGGAATGCCCATACCTATATAAATAGGCATAATTGCGCCGGAAATACAGGCCATGCTTCCTGACATTGAAGCAAGAAGCTCAGAGCGTGTAAGCTTTTCTAAATACGGTTTAATCATTATTTGGGCTAATATTTGACCAACAAAAGAGCTTGCAACGTTAGAGAGAGCTTCCGCTCCTGATACATGCATAATTTTATTCATTGCTTTACCTAAAGCTGCAACGACTCTCTGCATAATTCCGTAGTAATATAAAATATTAACCAAAACCATCATAAATATGTTTGTACATATAAGCTGAACTGCAAAAATGCTGCTTCCAGCGCCAAACAGTTCGCTTAATTTTGCTTTTTGCAATAATGGCCCAAATACAAATAATCCACCTTCGGTTGCGAATTCAAGAATCTTTTGGATAAAAAGCCCTATCATTAAAAAAAGCTTTTGTCCGAGAGGAACTTTAAAAATGAATACAGCAAACAGAATTTGTAGTATAAAACCCGTAATAATTGTTTTGTAATTAATAGCTTTTCTGTTATTTGACATCAGAAAAACAATTAAAAATATAACTACAATACCTATTATACCGACAAATCTTTCCATATTGGCTCCTGCTCTTTTCTTTTTGAATATTTTAATTATAACAAAAAAGCAGTTTTTTTAATAAGCGGGCTTCAATATAATTTACAAAAATCTAAACTGCTTCAACGTAGTTTATAATCTCTTCTTCTGTATTCATCTCTGTCGTACAGACAAGAACATGACGCTTATCAATCTTTATACCGCCTAAAATTCCTTGTTCTTTTAGGTTTGCTAAATACTTATCAGCATCATCAATTTCAACTACAAACTCATTGAAGAAGTTTTCATTAAGAGTCTTTACACCTTTTCCTTTTAGCATTCTTGAAAGAGCATGGGCAAGATTAGCCGAAATTACTCCTGTTTCTCTGAAGCCTTTTTCACCGAGAAGACTTAAATACAGAGTCGCAGACAAAGCAATAAGAGATTGGTTAGAACAGATATTGCTCGTGGCCTTTTCTCTTTTTATATGCTGTTCTCTGGTTTGAATAGTAAGAGTAAAGGCTTGCCTGCCGTCTTTATCCAGAGTGCGTCCGACTAATCTTCCCGGCATCTGACGCATATAAGCTTCTTTACACGCCATATAACCCGCATGCGGCCCGCCAAAATTCATTGCAATTCCTAAAGGCTGGATATCTCCGACAACGATATCAGCTTCTACAGGCGGTTTTAAAATTGAAAGTGCTGATAAATTTGCACAAACTATATAAGTAGTATTAGGTTTGCTTAATGCAGGAATCTCTCCGTAGTAATCAGGATATTGTACTAAAATACAAAAATAATTCTCAGTATTAGCAGGAAGTTCGTTTTCGAACCATTCGATTTCTATATCCTGTGCCCAGCAGTAAGTTTTTATGACTTCTTTGTATTCGGGATTGAGTCTATTTGAAATAAGAGCTTTATTCTTTTTGCCTTTACAAATTCTATGAGCCATTAAAACCGCTTCTGCACAAGCTGATGCTGCATCATACATTGATGCATTAGCTATATCCATGCCTGTAAGTCTTGCAATCATTGTCTGATATTCATATATAATCTGTAATGTTCCTTGAGATATTTCAGGCTGATACGGAGTGTAAGCAGTAAGGAATTCAAACCTTTGTGCTACATAGTTTACAGCCGCCGGAATGAATTTATTATATACTCCGCCGCCTATAAAGCTTGAATATTCAGTCTTATTTTTCCTTGCAAGAGCTTTTATTTCTCTTTGAGTTTCAAGCTCACTTAATGGATTGCTTAAGCTAAACTCTTTGATTTTAATGGGAATCTGCTTAAATAAATCCTCAATTGAAGAGCAGGAAATCTCTTCAAGCATTTTTTTTCTAATATCATCAGTATGTGCTATAAAATTTTTCATTATTTAATCTCTTCTAAATAATCTGAGTAATCTAATAAATCTGCAAATTCGACTTGATCTGCATCAGAAGTAATTTTTATGAACCACTTATTTTCATAATTTTCATCATTCATAAGTTCAGGGCTGTTTACAATTTCTTCATTAACTTCAACAACAGTTCCTGAAATAGGCATATAAATTTCAGAAGCAGCCTTAACTGATTCAATTGTTGCAAAAGCTTCATTTTTAGAAAATTTAGAATTAACATCAGGGAGCTCTATAAAAACAATATCTCCAAGTTGTTCAATTGCATAATCAGTAATACCGATTTCATACTTATTGTCTTGTTCAAGTACGTATTCGTGTGTTTTAGTACATAGCATACTTTCGTTCATATTTAACTATTCTCCTATATATTATTTTTATTCTTTTTTTCTACAAAAGGTCGTTTAACTATTTCGGCATCGTGAAGTTTTTCACGTATCAATATTTGAATTGTAGAGCCTACAGCTAATTTGTCAAGGTTTTTTATATAACCCATACCAATATTATCGCCTCTCATTGGTGAAACCCCGCCGCTGGTTACACTTCCTATTTTAGTGCCTTCAAAATATATATCATAACCATGTCTTGCGATTGATTTATCAAGCATTTTAAAGCCGATTAGTTTTTTAGTAATTCCTTCTCTTAACTGTTTTTCAATGACAGATTTGCCATTGTATTCTTCTGTTTTATCTTTAGAAACTGACCAGCTTAGCCCAGCTTCAATAGGGGTTGTTTCTTCATCTAAATCATTACCGTAAAGATGCAAAGCTGCCTCAAGCCTTAGTGTATCACGAGCACCGAGTCCAATCGGCTTTATTCCGTATTGCTTACCTGCATCAAGAAGCTTATCCCAAAGATATTCTGAAAACTCATTTCTTATAAGAATTTCTACTCCATCTTCACCTGTATAGCCTGTTCTTGAAATCCATACATTTATATTAAAGAGTTCAGCTCTTTTTATATGGAAAAACGGAGGCAGATTTTCTACGCCGAGTGATTTTAAAAGCTCGCATGCCTTTGGCCCTTGAAGAGCTAAAAGTGAATAGTTGTGTGACTCGTTAATGATAGAAACCTCGAATCCGCATTTATTCCTTACCATCCAATTAAGGTCGTCATCAATACGGGAAGCATTTGCTATTATCAAATATTTTTTGTCTTCAAGTTTATAAATAATCAGATCATCTATAATTCCGCCTTTTTTATTCGTTAATTGGCAGTATACAGCTTTTAAGTTTACGAGTTTTGTAATATCTTGAGGAACAAGTTTATTTAAAAAAGGAAGAGCATCTTCGCCTGATACAATTACTTCTCCCATATGAGAAACATCAAAAATCCCGACAGATTCTCTAACGGTTTTATGTTCTTCTATTATAGAAGAATACTGGACAGGCATTTCCCAACCTGCAAAATCGACCATTCTTGCTCCTAGTGCTACATGCTTATCATGTAAAAAAGTTTGCTTAGTCATATATACTCCCCTTGTTTCTTATTTTATTGTCGTTATAAATATCTAATATGTCAAGTTTAAGCTGCGCAAGTAGAATTTTTTTAATAAATGTAAATTTTTGTAACGTTTGCTATAAAAAAGTGTTATAAAAAATGTTCAATGTGGCATTAATAAAGTATAATACTAAAAGGATATAGTATACGATGTCGTCGAATTACAAAGAGCTTTATACAAGGAAAGGAATGTATATTTGCCTCAAACCCGCTTGTAGTCATGCTTTCGGGGGGGGGGGGTAGCTCTATATACCTGCTCTGACGAGCATTCCAAGGATAAACTATCATTAACATCCCCTAAACCCCTAAACTCCTCAACTCCTAAACTTTTCTCAGCTTCTCAACCCCTAAACTCCCCAGGAGGTCAGTATGCTAACAATTAATACTAACCTCTCCTCCCTCATCGTGCAATCGAACCTCCTCAACTCTACCTTGGGCTTAAACCAGGCTATAGAGCGCATGACAACGGGGTTCAAGATAAACCATGCCAAAGACAACGCCGCCGGCTACTCGATTTCAACAAATATGTCAACCAAAATCGGCGCCTTTCAGGTTGCAGAGGACAACACCCTTATGGGCCTAGATATCCTGAATACCGCATCCGAGAACCTAAACTTTGTAGCTTCTCATCTTCAGCGTATCAGAGACTTGGCCGAACAAGCATCAAACGGCACATACGGACTTGATTCGCTGGAAG
>CALUSJ010000058.1 GCA_944323405.1 Candidatus Gastranaerophilales bacterium | reverse complement strand
ACAAACCCGCCAGGAATTGGACGCTCTGCGTGAAAAGCGAAAAGCTGAAAACAATACAGATTAAAAAAAGCCAACAAAAAAGGTCTTGCCAAATTGATTTCACTCAATTCAGTAAGACCTTTTCTATTGGTTTCAGTTGGATTTTACCTGATAACCTCTGACGAAAAATGAATAAATGCTTTTCATCCAGTGTTATCATTTTGTTATCAAATAGTCCTCTAATGCATCGCAAACGCCCTGTTTATGCGGGTTCTCAGATTTCTTTACTTATTCAAACTCCTCAGCAGATAATTCGAACTGGTCGTATTTTTCTAATCTTTAACGAATTTATTATCCATATTCTTCAAAAAATACTCTCATATTTATGCCAGTCCAAATTTTTAGAGCCAATACAGAGCCAGCAAGAGCCGCCATTTTCTCTTTCCTAACTCCTTATGCTAGATCATACAGTTAAATTTCTACAGGTAGATTACAGTCAAATACTCTTAATAATACTAACCGGATATTATACAAAGTTCTCATAAGTGATCTATGATCATCACATAATAACCTTAGTTTTTTCCCATCTTTTACGGTAATACATTCCATATACCTACGTGCTCTTAATTTATCTAAATCGTCCTGAGTAACACTATCTTCTGCTTCTGGATTCTCATTTCCTTCTTTAATTAATTCGTTTAAAATTTCTTCGTATTGTTCTTCTCTAATTTGTTTACTCATTTTTCTTTCATTAAACAATGCTATTTTAGAATCATAATGACTTAACCTTTTATATGTATCGGAATCAAATAGTTTATCCTTAATTTCTTGTATGTCATTTGAAACTATTTTTACTTCACTTCCATCAACATAATTTAATTCTGTATGATTCAATAATTTTTCACTGAAAAATTTTATAATTTTAGGTTCAGTGTCTTTTAGTGGGTTGTCTAATATATTTTGCAATGATGCCCAAAAGAAATTATCTGTAAATCCTACATAATCCGCTGAAGAACATTTAGATTTAACTTCCTTTTCCAATTTCTTTTTATTAGGAAAAAAAGCACTATTTTTCTGCATCCAATTTACAATTTGTTCTGCCATCCATTCAGTTATAACAATATGCTTATTGAAAACGACTTGTGAATATGAAAAAAACTTGTTAATCAAATACTGATCCGCCGCCGCAATGCCCTTTGGATTTATACACAAAATTTTTGTTCCTTCATACTCTCCAACCTCCATACAACCTATCAGTTGATCCAATTCAAACGCTCCAAAGCTAGTCCCTGAAAACATTGCATCACGCATTAAATAATCAATACCATCCGCATCAAGTTCTGAATGTAATATTTGAACTAACAATGGATTGGTATCTTTTCGTTCTATATTACCTGTTATCATATCAGCTATTATATCTGGTGCATCTTTCCCACACTCATCAACAACTATTTTTCGTATTTCCTCGTTATTACATATTATATATGCGCCAATTTTTTCATGATGGCATCCCATGGATTGCTCCATATACTGTGTATTTTCTTTCTCCACAAATGAGTCAATTTGACCCAAAACTCTTTGGTTTATTTGATTGCAAAATGAGTCATCAGGAAAACTTTCCAAATTTTTTTTGTAAGGAAATTCACATACATGCGACAAAGGATAATGGCCTATATCATGTAGCAACCCAGCTAAACGCACAATTTTCCTTTCATTTATTTTGAGGTTTAATTGTGTGGCCATTTTATCCGCTATGTACATAACCCCTAATGAATGAATATATCGTGTATGCTCAGATCCCGGGAAAACCCAATTAACAATACTTAACTGTTTAATGCTCTGCAAACGTTTGAACAATAATGTATTCATTATTTGTTCTTCTGCCCTAGTATAATAAATAAACCCATGTACGTTATCTAAAATACGTCCAACAAATTGGATCTCATTTTCACACATTTTCAGTCCTCTTATTTAATTTATATTGCTAATTCCTTCAGAGTTTGTAAGGCCATTTCATTATCTTTATCAAGATTCAAATGTGGTTTCCTTTTTTTTAACTCTTTAAGAAGGGCAGCATTATCGACAGAAGATGGTAATAAATTTTCTTTAATATATTGCAATGAGCCCAGACATTCTATCCACTGACTAACATCGTAGTCAAGACCATCTTTAAAAATGGCTTTTCTAAGAGCATCTATTTCCTTTTTCGCATCAGAAGAAAATTCTATTTTAATATCCTTTATATTTTGAGCAGCCAAAATATCATTTTGTAAAGTCTGTGAATATGGGCCATGTTTATACCACATAAACTTATAATCCCCGACAGATATGCCCATATTTTGCAGCAAAAAGACAGCTTTTTGCATTTCCAACCTATCCTCAAATTTGTTTGATTGAAAATCTCTGTTAAAAACACTCTTAAATACTGGTTTTAACAAGTAATTAGCCATATAATCCTCCCCTTTTATCATGTAAGTGTCAGGTAGTATTAGTATATCATATTTCATATATAATGTTGCATAAAATTT
>CALUSJ010000057.1 GCA_944323405.1 Candidatus Gastranaerophilales bacterium | reverse complement strand
GGGTTTGAGGCAAATATACATTCCTTTCCTTGTATAAAGCTCTTTTAAATTCGACGACATCGTATACTATATCCTTTTAGTATTATACTTTATTAATGCCACATTGGATATTTTTTATAACACTTTTTTATAGCAAACGTTACAAAAATTTACATTTGCACTTGATTTTACAAAAAAGAAAAATTGCACTTATTGAATTCTCCATAAAATTTTTGTAAAGTTTTGTAACATTTTCTGCTAAAACCCTAAAGTTTTCAGAAAAAATGCCGATATATATATTGAAAAGGGATAAAAAAAAGGAATCTGAAAATGGGATTAAATGTATCTACAAATAGTTACAGCTACGAATACGAAAATAGGGAAAATCTAAGAAATGCTGCCAAAAATATCCTTAACAGGAAAGGGGCAACTTCTGAAGCTACTCAAAAAATTATTGAAAAAACTCTTTTTGAAGGAGACAGGCAATTAAAAGAACTCTACACCAACCCTCAATTAACAGCCTTAAAAGCTTCAACTCAAATCAGCATTAATAAATCCCTTAGTGCTACATTGAATTATTTAAAATCTCAAGCTAAAAAAAGGCAAGAAGTAAAAAAACCTGTATTCGGCGAGTTATGGAATATTTACTCTGCTAATAATGAAGCCTCTGAAAAAAACCCTTACCACGGTGAATTGTATAACTTCGAAATTGATACAAATGCAAAAAATATTTTTGCAGCTTAAAAATTCTCCTCATACAGGCGGGAGCATCTCGATGCTCCCGCCGCCTCTTTTATATGTGAACCTTAACAACAGCTTTCCTTACTTGTTGTGGATTTTCTATCGCAATTGAAGGTTTATGCGCGTCATGAGGATAAAGAATCAGAATGCCTTCTTTTTGCAGAAGCAGAAACTCTTCTGCTCTTTTTGGCTTTAAAAACTCTATATCATTCTCTTTATCATATTCTTCTACAACTTCACATTTTTCATAATTCACTACACCTATTTTTTCAACTCCGCTTATCATATATTGTATATCTATATAATCTCTATGGGCCTCATAAAGTGCATCAAGCTTTGTCTCGTAGCTTTGTACATTTGCATAAACTTTATTGCCGTCTATAACATATCTCCCATCTGGAATACTGCCGAAATCCGTAACTAGCAACCACTCCAGTCCTTTTTCTATACCTTCTGATAACCCATAGTACACTTCCGCATTTAACAATGTATCTTTTATCATAAAAACCTCACTTTAAAATTCATCTTTACAAATCTTAACAAAAGAAAAGAAAAAAGGCAATTTTTAAAAGTAAAAATACTTTATATTCATGTAAGGTAAAAAAGGTTAGAAAAAGTTAGGTAGGTTTACTATGTTAATGGCATTCTGGCTGGTCCAGAGGTTAACACGTGAAATAAATTATTTAGAAAGGCAGGCAATAGAGACCCGCAACAGACTTTCGAACTATCAAAAGTATGCGAGTGTCCTCGGTGGCTCATCTGTAATGACAATGAGCAATGTTGCCGGAATGTCTGCCGAGCTTCTGCCTAGAGCTGCAATGTTTGCACAGTTTTCTAATCAGGCAAGCTCTATGAGTGCAATGCAAAACTTACAGGCAATGAAAATGAGCGGTATGGTGCCTTGGACAGGTAATCCAATGACACAATACCAAATAGAGATGAGTGCTTTTGCTAAATTTAAAGAAGAATCAATGAAAGCTCTAAAACAACAAGAAATTCAGGTTCTAAACGAAAAAGAAAAAGAAATTCAGCTTGAGATGAATTCTATAGAACAAAGAATTACAATGAAACGGGCTGAGTTAGAATCGGCTAAACAATTAGCAAGTCAGGAGGCCAGAGATAATGTACCTAGATTCGGACTCTCGTAAAAAGATGTTTAAATAACTCTAAAAACTCTTAGTGTGTAGATAATGTGAAGTGTATACCTATTAACTTAAATTCCCCTCGCCTCTTAAAAAAGAGGCTTTTTTTTATTATGCGTAAAATATTATAAAATTACTACTTGATAATAAAAAAATTTTTTGTGATATATTATTTATACGCTATCAATTTATAAAGGAGTATATCACATGCAAGTACAAAAAACATCAACAAACTTTCAGGGCGTAAGATTCCCTTCTCGAGTCAACACTAAAGACTTAAACAAAATTTCAGAATTTGTTTCTAATGAAAATAATATCAATCTTATCAAAAAACTTGATTCAAGAGAAACAGATATATATTTTACAGAAGGACTTCAAGAAATTGGTTTTGCTCACCATAGATATGGTTATCTCGGAAGCCACGGAGCTAAGAATGTATCACCTTTAGAATTTGCTCAAAACCCGGATAAATTATTACAAAATATTTCCAAAGCTATAAAAAAAGTTCAGCAAATCTGGAGCGATGCTTATAAGAACCCGCCAAGAGGCTGCTAACAAGCTTTCTAAAATATAACCGTTCTCGGTTTATCAGTCTTCTTCAGTTCATTCGGGAGTTTGAAGCCAAAGATATTTTTATCTTTCTTATAACTCTCAACAAATATTTTGCCATCATGCGCTTCCACTATCTTTTGAGAAGTGTAAAGACCTAAGCCAATACCAAGTTCTTTATATGCCGTAGCGTATGAAACATATTGTGCGAATATTGTTTCTATCTTATCTGGCGGAATATAAGGACTTTTGTTTTCAAATTTAAAACAAGTATAATTTCCCTCATTATAAACTGATATATTCAAAACAGAATTTTTATAAGCATATTTTATACCATTGGAAAGCAAGTTTATAACAACTCTTTTAATCTGAACTCTATCACCATAAACAGTAGGAATTTTACAGCCTTTTTGAATAGAAACTCCTACATCTTTATCTTTGGCTAAACAAACCATCTCATTTACACATTCCATAACCAATTCCTCTAAAGAAAATTGATCGTAATTTAAGTTTATAATACCGTTGCCGTCTCGATATGTTGCTATTAATCCAGAAAGCATAGCTTTCATAGAAAAACAAGAATCTAATGCCATATCCAAAATCTCTCGCTGCGCCGGTGCTAAAGCGCCAAAATTCTCTTTCAATAAAAGAGTCAATACCGAAATTAATGCCAATGTTGGATTCTTTAAATCATGACCCAATGTCGCCACAAAAGTTTCTTTTTGAGCTTCCAATAACTTAGACTTATCTATATTATTAATTTTCACAGCAATGCCGATTATTTGTTTTTGCATGCCATATATCGGTGTTTTATAAACCGTATAATAATGCGGCATTCCTTTGACATCATAAACTTCTCTCTCATTGCTTATAGTCTTGCCTTGAGTAATTACAGAATTATCTTCTTCCAAAATCTCTTTCTCGATACTCTTCATATCAATTTTAATATCGTTTTCTGTATCTATGCCGCTCTTAACAAATTCAACTGCATTACGTGTTCCATTTATAAAGTTACCATCTAGATCCTTCATATAAATCAAATCTGGAATGTGTTTCAAAAGAGCTTCTAACTGGTAGTGGTTGACAAATACATTATCTTTTGAATCTACAATAGGATTGGTGTGAGCTGTTTCCATATCACCTCGTTTGTTTTTTAATATCAATGCATTTATTGTATAGCATTTTTTTATTTGAAGATATTAACCGCCTGTCCTATTTTATTATATTTTTAATATGAATATAAATTGGATTATATGTTAGTAAGGGCGTGCCTTTGCAACAATTATTGTATATATTTTCAAATTTTAACATTTTTGTTTTTGTCCAAGGCATGCTTTCTATAGAATTTACTCCTGTATATTTCATATGTCTTAATATGTCTATTGCATTTTCAAACGAAAGCTCAATAATATCTTCTTCTATAGAATAAATTAAGCCTCCCAGCTTATCTTTCCAATCTTCTATCGTATAATAATTTAATGTTTTTCCTAATGTCCTATATATTTCTTTAAAATTCTCCGGCCCAAATGTTGAAAAAATTAAGCTTCCGCCAGGTTCTAAAAATTTGATTAACTCTCTTATAATATTTTCCGGGGTTTCAAGCCACTGAAAAACTGCGTTCGATATAATAAGATTATATGGCCCCGTTTGTTTTTGAACTAAATCGTACAAATTTTCAGGTATAAAATCAACTCTACAACTGATTCCTTTGATATAATCTTTGCACTTTTCAACCATATCATTTGCAATATATGAGTCAAAGTCCAGTTCCTTCGCCAATATCTCTGTCAAAACCCCTGTTCCGCATCCGATTTCCCATATTTTTTTATATTTTTTTTCGTCTAACAGCGAATAAAGCTTTTGTGCCATTAATTTCTGAACAGCAGCATTCTCATTATACGTACTGAGACTCTTTTCAAACCTGCTTCGTATTAAGTCAGAATTCATATTAGCTCACTCCATTTTTTATATTTAAAAAATGGGCAGTGACCGCTATCTACATTTGGCAAGACGTTCCAAAAAGCAAGCTGATTTTTGGTCGGAATTATTTTATCTTCATTACTTATTATTACCCTATTGTATTTAAAGTTTAAGTTCGTATTGTACATTCTTAATGCCTCTAATTCTTTTTTTATATTATCAAATTCTCTATTAATTTTAGGTAACTCGACAGCTTCTTTAAACATATTTCTAATAAATTTTTTAGAACTTGCAGGGCTTAAATTATTTAATGTCAAATCATAAATTCTTTCTGGGATTCCAAAGCTGTTATCAATCGGTTTAAGTGTACCATTTATTGCAGTAGAACTATTGTATTCTATATCAAAATTTGAAGCACACATAACACCCATTGACCAGGCTATTAAGTACTTTTCACTATACTTTTGCACAAAAGAAAAATCAAACTCTAGAGAATTATAATCATAAAGCATAATTACATCATAATCACCAGGCTCCAAATGTTCGACAACACACTCATCCATTCCCCAGCCATTGAAAAATATTATTAACTTCTTATTGTTTTCTTTATTAAGCCACTTATATTTCATATAGAGATTTTAGCATAAATACCAAATCAAGCAGCCCTAAAATTTCCTTGATAATTATTTTTGTAAATTTTTCTAACAATCGTATATACTCTATCTTGTTATAAACTGTATATGTAATTATAATAGTGTCAAGGTTACACTTAGTCGGGTAGGAATAGAATATTGAAAATTGTCGGTATTAATAGTCAAAATAGGATTTCTAACAATCCAGCACAAGTTAAGTCAGATAGAAAACAACACCCAAGTTTTGGCTCATCACTAGTTATGCCTATTTTGGGCAGTACTGGAACCATTATGAATTGGATAGAACAACAAGGCTATCTTGTTTCTTTTCTTATCCAAGACGGTTTAGGGATGACGCTGCCACGAGTTATAACAGGTTTCAACCGTGACAAAGAAATCACTGGCACATATAATATGCAGGAAGGTTTTGAAGTTTTAGGACGTGAAGCCATGACCGGCCCTTACATAATAGGTGTTGCCCCGGCTGTTCTTGCAGTCACTGGACTTTTTTGCAGATCTACAAATACTAATACAAGACTTATCAAACGTCTGAGTGAAAGCTTCAAAAAAATGATTAATGACCCTCAATTTGATAGGTCTATAATGAACGATGCAAAAAAATTCAAACAAGAATTTTATAAATATCACATAAGTTCCATATATAAAGATTCCGTTCCCGGAGATAAAAACCCGCAGGAAGCAATCGACTTTATATTGAACGAAATGAAACATTTTGAACCTCATAATAAGAAAAAAGTTAAAGAAGAAGCTCTTGGACGTATACGAGCAAAAATTAACAGCAAGATGGTTGAAACTTCTTCTGAACTATACAAAGTTAATACTCTTACTGTCGGTGACGAAAAAACAAAGCAAGCATTTAGCTCCGGTGAAGTTATTACTGCAATAAGAGATTATGGTATAGATGCCGTTGAAAGAAATAAACAAAGAGATTCTATTTTTGAAAATAATATTGAGAATATAAAAAATAACTTTGCTTCTAAACGTTTCTTGACCAACGTCGCAAATATAGTGATTACACTTGTTGGCTTGGCTTATATTCCGAAATTATATGTAAGAGGTGATGTTGCGCCTGGTGCAAAAGTTCATGGACATGCCAAGAAAAATTCTAGTACAGCAACTCAAGATAAACAACAAAACAACAACATTCAAACTCCAGAAACAGCTCCTGCGTTTAAAGGAAAAGGCATAAACAATGACGGCTTCTTTGCTAAGTTTGGAGAATTTTTAGTAAAACATACGCCGGAAAAAATACAAGCTCTTCTGGAATATACGGGCTATAATTTTTCTAAAACTACATTCGCTGCTCTTGCTACTTTTGGCTTGCTGCTTCCGAGAGGGAAAAAGGCCTGGGATAGAGCACAAATAGATGAAAATGGTAAAAGAGATATGACAGAAATCAATGAAATTCTTTTAAGAGATACTGTTTCTTCACTCTCTGTCGTATTTGCTGTTCCACTATTAACTAAAGCTATAGTTCGTTCTTATGAAAACAAAATGGGATTTATTCTCACCAACAGAGCTTCTGATGGTAAAAATTGGTTCAAAAAGTTTACAGATATTATCTGGCCTTACAGTAACTTAGAAGTTTTATCCGTTGCTGATTTAGATGCAATATATTCCGATATAGATTCTAAAGCAAAATTACTCAATTTCTCAAATTTCATAAATGATAAGGGCGGCGATCTCGGTAAAATTATTTCTAAATCAGAAAATGCTTCTCTAATGTTTAATGATAAAACATTTACACTCGATTCTATAAAAAATCTTTCTTCGAAAGAGAAAAATAAAAAAATTATTGAACTATTCGAAAAATTTGATGGTTCTAATGAAATTATCGCCAAAGTAATGAAAGGCTCTGGTGAAATTAAGCACAACAATATTGCTAAAATGGCTCGAGGACTTAATTCTGTGCCGGGCTTCCTATCAACAGTAGTCCTTTCACCATTACTTCTCGGTTATCTTATACCAAAACTTACTTATTACAACACAAGAAAAGCATACGAAAAAAATACAAAACAAGCCTAAAAACTACTTACTATCATTAGGATCGTATTTTCTTGTCTCATTGTTCGCATCAGCAGCTGCTTTGCCGACAAACAATCCGGCTGCAATCCCTGCTATAGGACCTAATGCTGCTGTCGCAACTATTCCAAATACCGTTCCGCAAATTCCGCCAGCAATATAATCTCCCAGCTTTAACCCTCCTTTGAATGCTACATCTTGTGACTTAGGCCCTTCTTGTTTTAACGGAGGTTTTAAATAGCTATTTTGTTTGTAAAGACTCATTCTCTGAGACGAAGCAACACTTATAGAACTAACTCTCATAATAACACTCCACTACATAATAAACACAAACGCATGATAAGAGATTCTAGAAATTTTGTCAATCCTATAACTAAAAAGCCTAAAGAACTCTTTAGGCTTTTTTTATTTATCCACTTTTTATATATAAGCTTATGCCTCAGTTGATTCAGAAGCTTCTTCTGTACTAGCTGCTTCTTCGGCCTTTTTAGCTTCTTCTTCAGCAGCTTTTTTTGCTAACGCTTTTTTAGAAAGTTTTACAACTTCTTTCTTTTTATAGTTTAAAGTTCCGTCTTCATTACAATTTGTAATCAAGTATTTAACAGTTTCTGTAGGTTGAGCACCTTTAGAAATCCAAGATAGCGCAGAATCTTTATTAAGCTTCATTTCCTTAGTTTTAGGATTGTACCAGCCTAACTCTTCTACAGGTCTGCCTTCTCTTTTTGTTGTAGAATTAATAACAATTATTCTGAATGATGGTGACTTTTTAGCACCTAATCTTTTTAATCTGATTTTTAGCATTTTCCATTCCTTCTTTTCATTTTAATAACGTAGATGGAGTATATGAACTTGAAACATGTACCCCTAGCCGCTTTTAACAGGAATTTAGAGGATACTTCCCGTATATCTATAAATAAACACAAAAACACCTTGAAATCAAGTAAATATTACTATATGTTAAAACTTTTTCTAGAGCCTTCCTCGTGATACACGCCGCCGCCGCATATTGTCTCAATTACTTTCAAAACGAACTCTCTTGAAGCATCAGTATTATTAAGGAAAAACTCTCTATTTGAAAGGTGCCTTATTTTAAAAATCGAATTCTGAGTTTTATCAGCAGGTACATACAAAGAAGCAACTTCTTTATCCAGAAGTATCTCCATCATCTCTTTTCTGGATGTAATACCATCCAAAAACTCATTGTAATCACCATTGATAGCCATTATACGCCCTGAAAACATTGGCGAAGCACTCTCTCTAAAAAGTGCTTGCGGTTCGTAATTACAACGTGTTGTAAAACTTATTGTATGCCAAAGAATATTAATTATAACCACGGTTTTATCTTTATCATAATTTACATATATATTTTGAGTTGTTATTCCTCTGGATGCAAAAGACTGCTTTAGAGAATCAGCAATGGCTTTTAAATTATCTATCATCTCGACAAAAATCTCCGCTGTATTCACAGTAGCATGCTGATAGTCCAAAAACTGTTTATACATATGTGTAGAAACCAGCCCTATACGCTCTTGAATTAGTGTGGATTTTCGAGATGATGTTTCTGAATTATTAAAACTTTCGTAGCCTTTACTCAAAACTATAAAGCCTCCTTATATAATTTTACACTCAAACTGATATCAATGTAAACAAACTTATGTAAATTTTTGTAACAATTTATACAAAAAGTGTTATAAATTCTGAAAATGTGGAATGTAAAAAGTATAGGGTATTAGTTTTATCAAGAAAGGAGATAGTAAATTATGGAAATTCTAAATTTAGTATTATTTGGATGTGTATTCTATCTTGCTTTAATCGGGATTCCGAGTTTGTGTGAGCGAAAACATTAATCAAGCAAGCGTGATAATTTGCCGTCAGAAGCAGCAAGAGTGAGCTTTTGCTCTTCTGATTGGATGTTGACAGCTGTAATATTTTCTGATTTTACAATATCTATGAAAAGTTTTTCAAACAATACATAGATTATTTTGGCTTGGTTATTAAACTTTTGCAGAAGTGCAAGAGAATCATTTATTATTAAAAGAGATTCTTCAATGTACCCTTCTGTTCGTTTTAGGCGAGCCAAAAAGTATTTTGCAAGAATAAAAATATTAAATATAGCAGAACTCTCTGTCTTTTCCAGAATATCTTGATAAATACTTTCGGCTTTTTTTACGAGACCTATATTTGCATATGAAAATGCTATTAATAAATCGCAAAAATACTCTAGCTGCTTTTCGTGTAAATCGGATGCCAAGAGTTTTGCCTGATAAATATTCTGAGCAAAAGATTTATAATCAGACTTATGCACAGAAAATTCCTGCAAAATCAAATATATTACCTTTGAAAATGCTTCTGCGCTTTCTACATTAGATGGCGCATAGTTTTTCCCGTTCAAAAAATCCTGAATTGCAAGTATAGAATCTTTATCCGGCAAATCTTTACCTATAGAATGTTTTACAATCCCAAAGAAGTCCTCTAAGTCATCGTCCATCTTGAATAATTTTGCAAAACCAACAAGTCGAAAAGTCTCGGCTATATGATTGACAAAAAAATCAAGTGAAAAACTTGCGGGTTTTATTTTTTCTAAAATACTGGGATTCAAGACTCCTGTTAAATCTTTTGCAACTTCTGCACATTGAGTGAAATCACCGATATTAAACAAAATTTCTATATTAATTAATGACAAGAGCAAAAATTTAGTATTAACCGCTCCATCAACCATCAATGTCGGATGTTCCATCCGGCTTAAAATATTATGCAAAAGAGTTAGAGCATCAGTATAATTTGACGAAATTAAAGCTCCTTGCAGCATTAGGTTAGAAAGCTTTACAATTTTTTCATCATCATTTTGATTAATTGCATCCATTAACAAAAGTTTTTCTATTGAATAAATTTTCTCAGGAGAATAGCTATACAAAGTCATTAGAATATTTTGAAAAACTTCTTTTTTATTATTCTCTACTTCTTCTGGTGAAATATTGTTTTCAATATGTTCAATAAGCGACAAAAAGCCGAGACAGTTTTTCAAATAGGCATCGTAATCGCCTGTATTCATTGCAAATTGTGAATTTCTCCATAATAACAGGTATTCTTCTTTGAAATGTCCGAGCTTACCCATAATAAGCATTTTTGTTTTATCATCCAAATCTTTGCCTAGTTTTGCCAGAATATTCTTACATAAAAATTCCACAACGGGCTGTTTTAAAGAAGCTTCTATAATGGGTTTTACAAGATTGTAATTGTTAATATGGATAACATTATCTTGAATATAAACAAATTCGCCATTTTTCAAGAGTTCAGCATTTTTTGCAACTTCCTTAACTCCCAGCAATTCAAGCATTTGAAAATCCATTCTTGAACCCAAATAAACAGAATAAGCCATTATCATGGATGCATCTGTATTCTTCCCTAGGAATTTTAATCTTGCTCTTATCAATTCTTCTAAGTTAGGTGCTAGCAGCACCGAATTATTATTACGTATCAAGAGCCTATTTTCAAAATTTATCAAAATACCTTTTTCAATAAGATACAGAATTGCATTTTTATAGTATAAAAGAGAACCCTTAAAATTTTCTTTTATTTTTTCGAAATAAAACGAATTTATAAAATCAGAAGCTTCCTCTTTTATCGTTGTCAAAATTGTGTCAATAGAAGTTTTTTGCAACACATATTCAGTATAAATATTGGTTCTTAACAAACCCTTTATTTTTGAATGAAGCGATATTTCACTATCTGTAACAAAAATAAAATTGACATTTACATTCTTAAACCTGTCAAAATAAAGCTCCAGAGTTTGAATCGAGGTATCGTCCATAAATTCAAACCCTTCAATCAGAATAGTACAGTTCTTAAGTGATGCTAAAAAATTGCCAAAATCTTCCATATACGCAAATCTTGCATCTTCTGGAGTAGCAGCTTTTCTAGGCTTTGAAAACAAAAGATCTTTAAGAGAACTAAAGCTTTTGACATCGAAATTTGCAGGAATAAAAGATTTTACAGGAGAAAGTCCATAATAATCCTTAAAAATTTCACTTAATGCCCCCCAAGGTTTATAGCATAACTCCTCTGAACATATAGTATGTACAAACTTCATACCTTTGTCTACGCAATAATTGTAAATATCTGATGTAAAAACTTCTAGCTCTTTTTCACACCTTATTGAAATAATCTTGTTGTTATCAATATCACTGAAAAAATTTAATGTTGGAACTTTTTTAAATTTACATTTGGCATTTATATCAAAGACTTTAAAACTGTATTTATCTTCCGTTTCTTCGAATTTTTGTTTTGGCAGCTCTTTTAAATTCACAACAGGCGCCTCTTCTGCTGCTTTTTCCGTGGGAGGCAGAATATAATTCTCTAAAAGCATTTCATAATACATAATACTTTTCCCATTATCTTCTATCGAGTACAGAGAATCTGTCTTATATTCTTTGTTAATACAATCATAAACGTATTGGTCTATAATTATCTGCATACCACGTAAATATGTTTTATTTTCTTTTTTTACGTTTAAAAGCTTAACATTATTTTCCAAATCATTCTTCGTCAGCAAATTTTCAGCTATTTTTTTCACAATTGTTAGATTCAATTTTAAAGAGGTTCCAAGTTCCCTAAGAATTTTATCGTTCAGCTCTGAAAAAGCATTTAAAATTTTAATGGCAAGTCTTACCGCTTTGTTAGCAGATGTTGGAAACGATAGCTCTTTGTTAAAATTCACAACAAAAACATCGTTATATATAATAATTCTTCCATCAACAGATTTTAACTGTGCAGTAAGAAGATTTTTCAGCCGAAAATAGAATTTAGCAAATAAATCTTGCGAACCCAATCCACGCCTTATTTCTTTTAGAGCCGAAAATTTTATAATCATTGCCGCAAATTCATCAGTTTCGCATTCTTGATAAACTAGACTTGATGAAACAGGAAAGCCGCATTTACATTTATTTTGGCTAGTAGAAACCGTTTTAGAACACTTTGAGCATTTTGTTAAAATTATGTAACCGCACTTTTCACAAACAGCATTTTTAGTTAAGCTATGGCAATTAGGACATTCCAAAGCTAATACTTTATGACAGTATGAACATACTGTTGAATTTTCAGGAATAGTTTTATTGCATTTCGGACATTTCATCATATTTAAATAATATTATAGTTTAAAATGCAAGTTTTTACCATAATTTACATAGATGAATAGCTAATTTAGACTATATTGTGGTATGAGCCTATCACATAAAACATTTTAACCAGCGGTTTTAATTCCTCTATGGCCTTTTGGATTTTATCATCAAGGATATGCCCTTCAAAATCTATATAAAACACATACTCTCCCAATTCTTTTTTGGAAGGTCTGGAATCAATATATGACATATTAATATTATGCTCATCTAAGATTGTTAAAATTTTATTCAAAGCACCAGCCTTATTTTCGGTTGAAAAAGTTATGCTTGTTTTATCATGTCCCGTTTGAGGTGACAAAAACTTTGCCAAAAGAATAAATCTAGTCTGATTATTAAGCTCATCATTAATATTTGTCTCTATTACAGGGATATGATACATCTTTGCGCATTCCAGACTTCCTATAGCTGCAATATTTTTCTCACTATTCTGTAAAGACTTTACAGCAGCAGAAGTTGAGAGCGTAGCCTCTTCTATAAGAGAATCCGAAAAATTATCCTGAAGATATTTTTTGCATTGCGCTAAAGCCTGAGGATGAGAGCGCACAATTTTTATATCAGATTTTTTGTCAGCATAACCCAAAAGAGCATGCTCTATATTCATAGTCGTTTCTGCAATAATCTTATACTCCTCTTTTTTCAAAGAAGATAAATTATCCAAAGTCTCACGAACAATACCTTCTATAGAGTTCTCTATAGGAATCACAGCTGCTATATCTTCAGAATTTTCATCTTTCAACGCTTTTATAACACCAGAAATAGACTTTAAATTTGTACTTACACAATGCAAATCAAAAGCCTCTATAAACTTATTTTTTGCAAAATCACTATATGAGCCTCTAGGCCCTAAAAACAATAACTTTCTTATCCTTGTTGCATCTAATATTTCTGGTGTCATGATACCTACCTGTCTGATGAAAAATCTCTCTGTAATACATTATTTATACGTCTTGTCGCTTTATCTATATCACCCGTTTTGTAATATAATCTTGCAAGAAGCATTTCTCTAGAAGACGATGGCGACATATTGTAAGCTTTTTGTGCATATGAAAGAGCTGTACCGTAGCGTTTTACTATTGCATAAACTGTCGCAATCTCTTCATAACTCTTAGCAATTGTATCCGTATCGTTTGTTACTGTTGCAATTTTCTGATATTCCTCTATTGCCTTTACATATTGCTTAACTTTTTTCATTTTTCCAGCATCAAAAAATATTCTCAAAACCTTTTCTTCAGGAGAAATTTCTGACTGCGAATCACTTGAAGAGATTTCGCCTCCCGCTTCATTTACAGAAGACTCTGCTGGAACATCAATATTTTCTAGAGCTTCCTGTTCACTTACTCTCATATCTGTGCTATCAGATTTTTCTGAATTTACTACAGTATGCCGTTCTTGCGGTTCAGCGTCTTCTGAATCTACAGAAGCACTTTGTTCAATATTTTCCTCACGCTCTTGCACTCTGTCTTCATGATATGTCTTTCTCGCAACATTAACAGAAGCATTTCTGGAAACTATTTTATTAGAATTAGAATCAGGAATATAGCTAAATGCTTTTATTACCAAAACCAAAAACACTGCACATATAAGAAGCAATATTATTAAAAAAGTCTTGGAATTAAATTCTGTATAATGATTCATCTATTTAATGCTCCTTTCTAATTCATTTTTATCACTATTTAATTCTACACCAAAAGCAAACATTGCAAAATCATATTTAACCGGGTCCTCGGGACAGAATTCTCTAAGCCTTGCAGTAAGCTCTAAAACAGCTTTAAAATCATTACTTTTTCTCGTTAAAAGCCCCATATTTCGAGAAACTCTTGCCACATGAACGTCAAGAGGAATCAATAAGTCTTTTGGCTCCATAAACTTCCAAATCCCTAAATCAACAGGAGGTTTCCTAATCATCCACCTTAAAAACATATTCATACGCTTCATTGCACCGCCTTTTTCTGGATTAGGAATCATATGATAAAACCCTTGACCTGCAGTTTTTGGAGCTCGAGAATAAAAATAATCCACAACTGTTTTAAGCATTTTATAAATATCTCGGCCTTCACTAAAACCATATTCAAAAAGTTCCTCAAGTCCCCTAGATTCGCAATAGAGTCTATTTAGGATTTCAAAAATTGGAATAATGTCATTATCTTTAGAAAAACGATATTCAAAACCTTTAAGGTTAGAAAACTCTCCCGCTTTTATATAATCATAAATATTATTGTTTGCACGACTAAACAAATCATTAAGCTTCGAAATAAATATTTTACGGTTCCCATACGCAAACATAGAAGCAATGAAACCCGCAAGCTCTGCCTCCTCTTTTTTAGAATACCTGTGTATAAACTGAATCGGATCATCTTTTACAAAATCTTCCGTTTCATATTTTAATACTAAACTATCAAGTTCTTTTTTTGTTATCATCTTATACTTTTAAAAAAATCTTCCAATATTTTATTACACTTATCTTCTTCTATACCACCATACACTTTAAGCGTGAAATTAGTCAAGTTTTTAAATATATTATTAGAAATAAGAGCACCATACTGCGGATTGTAAGAACCAAAGTATACAGCACTTATTCCTGATTGAATAATCGCCCAAGCACACATCGGACAAGGCTCCAATGTAACAAAAAGTTCACATCCCTTTAATCTCGATGTGTTAAGTTTCTTTTGAGCTTCTTTTATTGCAATTAACTCCGCATGAGCAAGTATATCATTGTTCGCTTCCCGCAGGTTATGAGCAGATGCAACTATTTTACCGCCCTTTTTTATAACACATCCTATTGGAACATCTTTTATACATTTTAAAGCTTGTTCTATTGCACTTTGCACGACTTTTCCCTTATACCAGCAATTACTCAATAAAAATTCTTTTATTATTTCCATCTTGCAATTATACTAACTTTAATCAAGACAAAAAAATTTAGCAAGAGAATATGCAGAATGTAAAATATTACGATTAACCTATGGACAAATATTCATGTGTGTTATACAATCAGGTAAAATAGTAGATGAGGTAGAAATGGATCAAATTATTAAAGTAGCATGGGAATTAAACGAAAAAACTGATAATAGATATAAATTAGTATATGAAATTTCAGAATTAGCTAAGAAATTAGTTGATGAAATGCAAATGAAGAAAGCCCGAGACGAGTTTGGTTTTGAAGAGGCTGGCAGCGAAAGTGCTTACAAGAAAGAAAACCCGGTTGAGCACGCAATAATGGTTAAAGCCTCTGAAACGGACGATACCGAACTTGTAGGCTGAGTTTTAAAGTTTTAGATATAAAAAAGAACTTCCTATAAGCGGGAAGTTTTTTTTATATATGTTTTGTAAAATTTTGTTAATAATTAGGCAATTTTTATTATTTATACACTTTTAAGTTTAAGGAAGGTCGTAGTATGAACAAACACAGTAAAAAATTAATGAATTTGAAATGGGGGTTGTAGGCTATATGATATGGAATGCAGCAAAAATATACTCTACATTAGGTAACCCCGATTCACTCATACCTTTAGCTGTTAAAGACGGCACACAGTGCGTTGGTATGACAGCAGGTTCATATATCACAGGGAAAGAGGAAGGCGTTGACAGATTAATTGATGAGTTTGGAACAGAAGCTTTATGGCTTGGAGGAATTCCGGGACTCAGATGGTTATTTGATAAAACAGTAATTAAAGCATTTGGCTTTGATTCAAAAATTGACCCAAGAAATCTTAAAGATATGGAACTTTTTAAGAAATTAAAAGAGTTTGCACCATCAGAAGAAATTAAAAAGAATTTAGAAAAAGCCGAAAAAAATAGAAGATTGTTTAAAAACCTTGCAGCGTCCAAGTTTGTATTTTCAACACTAACAGCTGCTGCGGCTTATTTTGGATTTACGAGATTAAAACAATATTATACTCATCAACAGATAAGAAAAAATTTAATAAAAGAATATCAAGAAAAACAGAAGGCACAGGAAGAAGCACAGAAAAATTCTCAAAATCTCCAAAGCCCTCAAAACAATCCTTCTTTCAAGGGATTTGGAAAAGTTGTTGAAGAATTTGCGTTTTCTTCTGTCAAAAATATGTGGATATTAGATGGATTTATTACATTTGAAAGATTAGCTGACGCAAGAAACCCGCAGGAATTTGCAGGTTATGCAATAAAAGAAGGCTCCTGTCTGTTTTTCTTATATTTTGCTGGCAAAAAAATCCAGCAATGGATGGAAAATGCTGCGAAGAAAAAACACAACAAGTCTATAACACTTGATGCAAGGGTTTTAGAAGGAGAAGAATTAAAGAAATCTTTCGAAAACGCTTCTATTCTTAATAGCATTAAGGAATTTGATGCCGCAAATAGTTCAAAAGAAAGCCTGTATGAATTCATACACAAAAATCCTGAAAATGAGATTGTTAAGGCAGCCAAAAAATCTGATATCGTTAAGCTTCTAAAGAATACAGAAAAAATTGATACTAGAGAATTTATTGATTTAGAAGAAGTAAAAGGAATAAAAGAAAAAACCGCAGAATTATATGCTCAATACAAAGATGCACTGAGTAAAGGCGAAACTTCAGATAAATTCTTTAAACAGGTAAGAAAATTGAAGAGACAATCTATTATCGGTAACATAGGAGCCTCTATTTTAGCTTTGGGCGTAATTACTCCTGCTGCAATGCTTCTAAAAAGATATTCAGATAAGTCAGGTAAAGAATTTCAGACTAAAAGAGATATAAAAGAGCAACTGATAAGAGAAGGAGTAATTAAAGCATAAGAGCATTTAATTACTGATCGTTTTCCTGATGTTTTCCGTTCATCATTTTTTCAAAATCAGACGGCTTAATATTTTGTATAAAATCTTTAAACTCTTGTGCTTCTTCTTCATCTTTTGCAGTATCAGTTGATACAGAACCATTCATCAAGACATTTGCTGTTACATAAATAGGAGCCTCTGCTCTCATTGCAACTGCAATTGCATCAGACGGACGTGCATCGATTTCAAGAGTTTCACCGTCTTTTGTTAAAAACAACGTTGCAAAATAAGTTTCTTTTTCAACATCGTTTATTTCAATTTTTTCTAAAGTATAACCCGTCTTTTCAATTATATTCATAATTAAATCGTGAGTCATAGGCCTTGCAACAACAAGACCTTCTATACATCTTATGATTGCACTTGCCTCTGCTGAACCTATCCAAATAGGAAGCGCTTTTCTGTTATCCAGATCGTGAAGAACTACTATCGGAGAATTGGTTCTCACGTCTAGTGCTATACCCATTACTTTCATTTCTATCATAAGTAAAACCTCTTTATATTCTCAATTTAACGCCCCTTCATTTAAAGATAGAGCTGCTTATCTATAAATTATATCATAAAACTTTATTATATGTTATAATCGGTTGTATGAAAATAAATGTTGTATTTAATAAAGAAATCTCTGCATATTCAAATGTTCTTGCAAATTTAGAAAAAATACTTATTCAAAACCATATTGATTTTAAATCATTTGATATCGATAATATGCAGAAATACGGAGATTTCACCTTTGTAATCGGCGGAGATGGAACTTTATTAAAAAGCGCCCGTTTTTATGAAGGAACACCTGTTTTGGGTATTAACCTCGGACGTCTAGGGTTTTTATCACAGGCTGGAGCTGATGAAATTGAAAAAACCGTAATTAGAGTGCTTGAAAAAAAATATTCTATTGAAGAAAGAATTATGCTGGAATCTGCTAATTCTTTAGCATTAAACGATTTTGTAATAAAAGGCTGTACACCTTCCAGAACATCGAAATTTTATTTAGAGATAAATAATAAGTTTGTTTGTGACTATATTGCGGATGGATTAATTATCTCGACGCCTACAGGGTCAACAGCTTATGGACTTTCAGCAGGCGGCCCTGTTTTATACCCGTCACTGGATGCGCTTGTAATAGTTCCCATATGCCCGCACACGCTTAATGCCAGACCGCTGGTCGTTCCTTCAGGAGAAATCATTAACGTTAAAACAAGCGACAAACTCCTTTCCGTTGCTGTTGACGGATTGGATACCACTGAATGCGTAAAAGAAATTTCTATAAAAAAATCAAAAAAGAAAGCAGTTCTTGCTTTTATTAATGATGACAGTTTTTATTCAGTTTTAAGAAACAAGCTTCACTGGGGAATTTCACCATAGATTTATATAAGTAGAGGTATAGATATGAGAATTGACGGCAGAAAAAATAATGAATTAAGGCCTATAAAATTTACACACAATTTTACAAAACATGCTATGGGCTCTGTTTTAACTGAGTTCGGAGACACAAGAGTAATTGTTACTGCATCTGTTGAATTAAAAAAGCCTAAGTGGATGAGTGACGATGATCAAAGAGGCTGGGTCACAGCAGAGTATTCGCTGCTTCCGGCTTCAACAAACACTAGGTGCAAAAGGGAGCGTGAAAAAATATCTGGAAGAACTCAAGAAATACAGCGTCTTATTGGCCGTAGTCTAAGAGCTTGTGTGGATCTCGAAAAAATGCCGGGTATAACAATAACTATTGATGCAGATGTTATAGAAGCTGATGGAGGCACAAGAACTGCTAGTATTTGCGGCGGATATTTGGCTCTAAAAGATGCAGTAGACAAACTATTAGCTTCCGGCGAGCTAAAAGAAAACCCAATAATAGAACCAGTTGCGGCAATTTCTATCGGTATTGTTAATAAAGAAATTAAGCTTGACTTGAATTATGAAGAAGATTCCCATGCGCAGGTTGATTCAAATGTTGTACTTACTAAAAGCGGTAAAATAGTAGATTTTCAAACGACATCAGAAGGAGAAGCTTATGAGTATGAAAAAATGCTGGAGTTATTTAGCATAGCTAAAAGTGGAATCAATAATATTATTTCTTTATATGAATAATTTTGCAAAAATTTATAAAATTCTTCATTAATCTAATCATTTTTGTATCAGGTTTATGTTATAATTCTTGCTAAGAATGTCCGCAAATAAAAAGGAGAAATATGAATAAAAATCAATCAATCGGAATGTACGTGATTTTGGGGATTATGGTTTTAGCATTTTTATCAATGCTTTTTGCAGGACCAACATCAAGCACACAAGAACTTTCATATACAGCTTTTTTACAAAAAGTTGAGAATAAAGAAATAAAGAGTGTTAATTTAGGCAAAGATTCGCTTATTGCAATACCAACCAATCAGCCTGAGACAGAAAAAAAGCCTACCACCACTTCGTCTTGGTATGGAGAAGTTAAACTCCCTCAACTGCAATACAAAGTTATTCTGCCCGAGAATTCAGAAATATTAAAAGTTCTAGAGGATAACAATGTAGAAGTAAATGCTAAAAGGGCTAACGAATCCAATTCTGCATTTGGAATTGGTTCGTCGTTAATAACAATACTTCTGGTTCTTGGTTTTATTATGCTTATAATAAAATCTATCCAAGCCGGCGGAGCACAGGCCATGTCATTTGGAAAGAGCAGAGCAAAGATGCTTATGGACAGCAAAGTAAAAACAACTTTTGCGGATGTTGCTGGTATTGATGAAGAAAGAAAGGAGCTTGAAGAAATCGTTGATTTTCTTAAGCATTCAGATAAATATGTTAAATTGGGTGCAAAAATCCCTAAGGGCGTTCTTCTTGTCGGCTCTCCAGGTACAGGTAAAACCCTTATGGCAAAAGCTGTTGCGGGAGAAGCAGGAGTTCCATTTTTTTCTATAAGCGGTTCTGATTTTGTTGAGATGTTTGTAGGTGTAGGTGCTTCGCGCGTTAGAGACCTTTTTGAGCAGGCAAAAAAACATCAGCCTTGTATTGTATTTATTGATGAAATAGATGCCGTAGGCCGTCAAAGAGGTGCCGGTTTAGGCGGAGGACACGATGAAAGAGAACAAACTCTTAATCAATTACTTGTTGAGATGGACGGGTTTGATGAAAATACAAATATAATAATCTTAGCCGCAACCAATAGGCCGGACATTTTAGATAATGCTCTTTTAAGGCCGGGAAGATTTGACAGGCAGATTGTTATTAATAAACCTGATGTTTTGGGACGAGAACAGATATTAAATGTACACGCAAAAAATAAACCTTTATCAAAGGAAGTTGATTTAAAAACACTTGCAAAGCGCACTCCAGGATTTACCGGCGCAGATTTACAAAACTTGCTTAATGAAGCAGCTTTGCTTGCAGCAAGACACGATAAATCTGAAATAGAAATGCCTGATTTAGAAGAAGCTATTGATAAAGTAATGGCAGGGCCTGAAAAGAAAAGCAGGATTATTTCTGATGAAGAAAAAGAAAATACTGCTTACCACGAAGTCGGGCATGCTTTGCTTGCAAAACTGCTCAAGAATTGCGATCCGCTTCATAAAGTTTCAATTATACCTCGTGGAATGGCATTGGGAATAACTCTTACACTTCCTGAAAAAGATCATTTAACAATGCGTAAAAACCAATTGTTAGATAGAATAACAATGATTCTTGGCGGGCGTGTTGCTGAAGAAATTATTTACGGAAAAGATAACGTCACAACAGGCGCTTCCAATGATTTGGAGAAAGTCTCCTCCCTTGCAAGAAGCATGGTTACAACTTATGGTATGAGTGATAAAATGGGTAATCTTGCTTATGGAAAAGATCAGGAACATGTGTTTATGGGAAGAAATTTTGGTAATACAAGAGATTTTTCAGAAGAAATTGCTGCTGATATTGATAAAGAAGTTAAAAAAATCGTTGATGCACAGTATGATCGGGCAAAGCAACTTTTGAATGATAATAGAGATATGCTTGAATACATTGCCAAAAATCTTCTTGATAAAGAGACATTGGATGAAAAAGAATTTGAAAAATTAATGGATGATGTAAAAGTTGAACGTGGTGAAATAACTTTAGTTGATGCTGTACGCATTGATAATAACGAAGAAAGCACCGAAGAGAACTCTAATGAAGGAGAGCAAAATGGATAGGGACGAGTTGATTTTTAAAGAATATGAATCTTATTGCAAACAAAAAGAGAATTTTATCAATCGTAATTTTGTGACTAACAGATTCTATATGGCAGCTATTGTAATTCTGATTTTTGCAATGATTTATACTAGTAATATTATCTTTTTGGATAAAATCACTGCAACACTTGTTTTTGCACTGCTAGGAGTTTCAATTAGTGCTCTATGGTGGATGAATGTTGATTCTTATAATACACTTATAAAAATTAAGTATTCAGATGTTATTGAAAAAATAGAGGAAAAATTTCCTGTTAAACCTTTTACGGATGAATATGCTGGAATTGCTGAGAGCAGGAAAAATAAGATTTTTATGTTCTCTGATATACAAAAACTAATTGCAGCAGGTTCTGCTCTATTTTTCTTTGCTGTTTGCATAAGTGAAATTACACCACTTGTGATTGCAGCTTTCAATAAAGCTGTTGATTTATTAGTAAAAGTAAAAGGGGGAATATAGGGGAGAGGAGTTTATAAGTTTAGAGAGATTGCTTTTAATTACTTCTAAACTTCTCAACCAAATTATTATGGCCAAGCATCAAGAATATGGAATAGCTTTAAATATAAATTATGTAATAATATCCGTTGTAGTACTTGCAGTACTTACACTAATGGTTCTCTATATGCCGGGACTGAGCCAGTTTGATGCAAATGTTTTACACTCAATAAGACTCGCACTTTCTCCATATCCAATTTCATTTGCCCAATTTGTGACAGAATTCGGACGTTCATATCAAATGCTCTGGCCGGAAATTGCGGCTGGAAGTGTATTAGTATCTCATAAACATTACTTAAAAGCATTTCTTTTAATATTTTTTACTCAGGCAACATATGTTGTTACAGTATTCATCAAAAACTTTGTATGCAGAGAACGCCCGATTGACTATCCCGAATTTAGTTTTCCATCTGGACATACTTCAACCACAATGTGCTTTTACGGAATACTGATTTATCTTGTAATACATTATGTCAAGTCTGACTTTTGGAGATATTTTTTAATAATTTTATTTGGTTTTTGGATTCTGCTTGTAGCAGTTACTAGATTATGGCTTGGGGTTCATTATCCAATTGATGTTATAGCCGGAGCTTTTCTAGGGTTTGGAATGGCAAACCTATTTATAATTACTTCAAAACTCCTAAGCAGATAACAACAAATTTATTATTTAATGTAACATTTCGTAATATTAAGGCAATTTTACTGCATCAAAAATCTTTATATATATAGTGTAGTAAAAAAAGGTGTTAAATTATGTTTAATTACGGAATGTATGGTTATCCAATGATGGGCGGCATGGGTTACGGAAATATGCATCAGTATTTCAAGGCCAGATATGGTAGTGAAAATGATTTCCGAACCCAGCCGTATTGGCAAGAATTCCCCAAACCAGTTTTACCTAAAGCAAAAGAGAGTATTAGGCTTTCACTTTGGCAAAGGTTTTTAAATAAAATTGCCGGATAATATCTCTACATTATATTTATTCATGTTATTATTAACATGTTAGATATAATTAGGAGTTCATTATGGCTAAAGATTGCAGTTTTGATGTTGTTTCTGAGTTCGACAAGCAGGAGCTTGTGAATGCGGTTGATCAGGTTAAGCGGGATTTAACCTCACGTTTTGATTTAAAGAATTCCAATTCTACAATTGATTTGGAGGCAGACAAAGCTATTACAATTACAACAAATGATGAAATGAAACTTAGAAACATTTATGACATTCTACAATCTAAGCTTGTAAAAAGAGGATTGAGCATAAAGATTTTAGATCCGCAGAGTGTTGAAAATGCGTTAGGCGGAAATGTACGCCAGGTCTTTAACCTTCGAAAGGGCTTAACTCAAGAGCTTGCTAAAAAAATTGTTGCAGATATTAAAGATACAAAATTAAAAGTTCAGGCTTCAATCCAAGGCGAGCAAGTTCGAGTTACAGGCAAAAGTAAAGACGATTTGCAGGAAGTTATACAAATTTTGAGAAAAAATGAGGATAAGTATGATTATCCGCTCCAGTTTACAAACTATAGATAAAAATAGAATAGAGTTTATAGGTTTAGAAATTGAGTAATTTAAAAGGGAATTTTATAACTTCTCCTAAACCACTAAACTCCTAAACTCAAAAACCATGACTAATTTAGAAAATACAATAGATAGAATACAAGAACTAATCGACTCGGAGGCCGAGCCGCAGCTTCGTGATGAATTGAACAGCTACCATTCGGCAGATTTAGCGGATATTTTTCAGCAAATTAAGCCAGAAGAGAGGCTAAAATGTATTACACTCATAGACGAAGAAAAAGCCGCCGATATGATTGAATATCTGCCTCCGCAATTGCAGGTAGAAATCTTAGGCGATATTGATACGGAGCTCGCTTCCAGATTAATTTCAAAACTTCCGCACGATGAAGCCGCCGATGTTTTAGGTGATATGGAAGAAGACGAGTCGCAGGCTTATTTGGATCAACTTCCTAAAAAGTTCTCCTCAGAGGTTCGTGAACTTCTAACGTATAATGAAGATACTGCGGGCGGTATCATGACTCCGCTTGTACTTACTGTATATGATAATATGACGGTTAAGGAAGCTTTAGAAACAATCAGAATCAAGGCTGAAAAAGAAAACATGGAGCTTTATTATGTTTATGTGGTTGATAAACATAATCACCTTGCAGGAGTTGCTTCTTTAAGGAATTTGATTACGGCACCAATGGATTTGAATATTTCTGACATTATGTCTAAGGATATTGTAAAAATTCATGTTGACGATTATCAGGGACATATTGCTGATATTTTTATGAAATATCAGTTCAATGCTCTGCCCGTAGTTGATTTATATAACCACCTGAAAGGCATTGTAACGTGGGATGACGTTCAGGATATTGTTGAAGAAGAAACCACAGATGAAATTTTGACATCTTCAGGTATTGTTACTGACTTGGGTGATGAAGATGATGATTTATTGACAGGAAGTCTTGCGCACTCAATTAAAGCTCGTATTCCCTGGCTTTTTATAACGCTTATCGGCGAATTCCTAGCAGTAACAGTTACAAATAAATTTGACCATACATTTACGGCTCTGCCCATTATAGCAGCGTTTATGCCTCTTTTGGCTGGCTTGGGCGGAAATATCGGCACGCAGAGTATTACACTGATGGTTCGTGGTATGTCAACGGGGCATATTTCTCTGAATTCAGGATGGCATCATATTATGAGAGAAACTATAACAGGTTTAAGCATCGGTGTTATTTTTGGCATGCTTGTTACATTTGTAACCTGGGGCTGGCAGCACAACCTTGAATTAGGGCTTATTGTCGGTATTGCTATGTCTCTTAATATGACAATTGCAACGATGATAGGAACTTGTACGCCGTTGATTTTGAAGAAAATGAAGATTGACCCGGCAGTAGCCTCTGGACCTGTAATTGCTACAACAATTGACGTTATAGGGTTGGCAGTTTATCTAACACTTGTTACATGGTATTTAATGAGTTTATAATTAAATAAACTTATTAATATTCAGCAATTCTTTTTTTATTACGAGAAGTAATATGTCTTTGAATTCCAAGAAAACTGAGAATTTCACTAATCTTATTCTTAGGAATTTTTTCAGCTGGTTTATCAGAAAAATACCCGTGATTTTTTATAAGATAATTTAATCTATCATCGTTAATAGAATTAATAGATTTTATAAATTCTCTCTGCACATTTTCATAGTTAGAACGATATGAAGAACAAGCTCCTGCTGCAGAAACTACATAAGGATATTTTTGTTTTTTATTTTTTGAAAAAAATGATGCTATACGTGAAAATAAATTTTTTGAACAACTCTTCTCTTTAGGTCCAAAAAGCAGGTATAAATTTGTCCTTGAAATATATGAACTGCTTCCAAATTCAACTTCTGAAACAAATTTTGCTTTTACATCGAATTTATCCATGAAGTTTTGCAAAGCAGTATTTCTATAAAAAGCATTCACGGCTTGTGCATGAAAAACATTTTTCTTCGGGTTAAACTGTTTTAAGTATTGTATACCTTTTAATTGCCCAAAGCTCAGATTTTGTTTATTATTTACCAACATTTTGCGATATCCTTATTCTATATTATTATAAACAAAACCTGTAAATTATTTTTTTGCTAAATAGAGCACATTATAAACTTCTGAAGAAAAATAAAACATATACAGTATGAATTAGATATAAAAAATGTTATAATTGTATTATGAGAATAGTTACTCCCAAGGAATTAAGCAGTTACAAAGTTTTACCCTTTGATTTATATACAGAAAACAAAGGTAAAATTCTTGAAGCCGGAGAAGTTTTAACACCGGGCAAGCTTATTATGCTAAAGAACTATGTTAAAATTTATACAGAAGAATTCAATAGTGAAGATAACAGCAGCCGGGAAAATTCCAATACAGATTCTTCTGATAGTTCAAATTCTCAAATTATGAATTTTTCATATGAAGGACTCGACCCTACCGACTTTGAAACTGTAATTAACAAAGATTCCTATGTAAAAATGGAAACCCAGGTTAAAATAAAATATTTTTACAAACGAATTTTAGATTTGTTAATTCAAGGATATTATGAAGAAGGACTATTAAAACTAAACTCTTTGATAGGAATTTTAAAAACAGAAGTCTACAAGCTTGTCCAAAAATCAAGCAAAGGTTCCAAAATTCGGTTTTTAGGTGAATATGAGCTATGCCACCCTCTTAACGTAGCTATAATTGCTGGGCTTATCGCTCAAAAACTAGAATTTTCAACTCTTGCTATCGATCAAGTTATTTTAGCTGGTCTTTTGCATGATATTGGGAAATTAAAAATTGATCTTGCCGATTCACAAGCTTTATTAACAATGAATGAAGATGAAGTAAAACCACATACTATTATTGGATACAAAATGATTAAGGAAGAGTTTGAACTTCCTGAAGAAATCGCAAAAGTAGCTCTTGAGCATCACGAAAACAATGATGGTTCAGGATATCCTCAAGGGTTATCAAGTGATTATATCTCAGAATTCAGCCAAATGGTTAATGTGGCTAATTATTATGATAATCTGGCATTTAACAGAACTCATACTTTAATAATGAATAACAAAGAGGCTTTAAGAAACATGCTTGAAGTAGGCACAAAGAGATTTTCTGCAAAAATGTTATATACATTCATACACATGTTCAACTATGACGATTCAAAAGATTTTAATGATATGGTAGTTTAGGGGATTGTGAAAATTTTCCTTTTTATTAATCCTATATATGTGATACATATATAGGATTAAATTTATGGATAAATTAAAAGAATTAAAAAAAATTATGAAAAAAAGCGGCACTGACAAAATCGTTTTTATTACAAACCATTATCGAATAACTGGATATATTTATGATTGCGAAGAATGCAATAAAGAAAATTTTATAAACTTAACAAATGCTACACTCTGTCTTATAAATGACAGCTACTCAGAAGAATGTGACAAATATACGAGCTCATCCTATGACTGGCTGCATATAAATCTCGATAAAATTATAGCCTTTAGTTTTATAAAATAGTACTTTATCTGACTTTATTCTCATTTCCCTGAATAAGCCGCTTTATATTTTCTCTATGCAAGTATACAATATATATCGCTCCAACAGCACAATATAAAACATATGCAATAGGAGCACTCAGATAATACATCACAAAAGGAGAAATTATAAGCGCAGCTATTGAACCTACAGAAACATATTTTGTAGTATAAGTTACCAAGCCCCATACAAGCGCAATAACAATTCCTACAATAAAGTTAAGGGCCAATATTGTCCCTACCCCAGAAGCAACAGACTTTCCGCCTTTAAATTGAAGAAAAATAGATTTGCTATGCCCGATAATAACAGCAACTGCAGCTAAAACAGGAGCTAAACCTAAAGATGAGCCCGCCGAGATAAAATGTTCTGCTAATAAAACCGGCAGAGCACCTTTAAAAGCATCCAAAAGCATAACAATAAAGAAATACTTTTTCCCAAGAACCCTTTTTACATTTGTCGCCCCAGTTGACCCAGAGCCTATAGTACGAATATCTTTTCCTGTTTTTACTTTTACAATAATATATCCAGTCGGAATTGAACCTATCAAATAGGCCGCAAAAACCGTTAAAACTAATTCCAATAATTTATATATCATCTTTTCCTCCAGTTATTCTTATTATAGCACATATAGAGAAATAAAATTTAAATTTAAAACATTTTTACACAGAATAGTTTTCTTGTGGTATATTTTAATAGGATAGTGAGGATAGGTTATGTATTATCAAGGACTTATAAATAAATATCGGAAACATCTTCCCGTAACAGAACAAACAGAAATTATAACTTTGAATGAAGGGAATACTCCCTTAATAAAGGCTGAAAATCTTGCAAAAAAAATAGGATTAGATGCTAATATTTATTTAAAATTTGAAGGTTCAAATCCAACAGGAAGTTTTAAAGATCGTGGTATGACAATGGCTGTTACAAAAGCTAAAGAAAGCGGCTCTGGGGCTATAATTTGTGCTTCTACAGGAAATACTTCAGCTTCAGCAGCAGCATACGGAGCAAAAGCTGGTTTAAAAACTTTTGTACTTATTCCTGACGGATATATTGCTCTGGGCAAACTTTCACAGGCTATGATGTATGGCGCTGAGATAATTGCAATTCAAGGGAACTTTGATAGAGCATTAGAATGCGTCCGGGAAATTTCTGCAAAATACCCGGTTACATTAGTAAATTCAGTTAATCCATACAGAATTGAAGGTCAGAAAACAGGAGCTTTCGAGATTTGTGATTCTCTAGGAAAAGCACCTGACTATCATTTTATTCCTGTTGGAAATGCCGGAAATATCACAGCTTATTGGAAAGGATACAAAGAATATCATTCTATCGGAATTATAAAAAAACTGCCAGTAATGATGGGATATGAAGCTGAAGGAGCAGCTGCAATAGTAAGAGGCGAGAGGATTCTAAACCCAGAAACTCTTGCTACCGCAATTCGCATCGGCAACCCTGCAAGCTGGAAACAAGCTGAAGCAGCAAGAGATGAAAGCAATGGCAAGATTGGTTGCGTAAGCGATGAAAAAATCGTTGAAGCATACAAAATGTTAGCCTCTTCTGAGGGAATTTTATGTGAGCCAGCAAGTGCAGCTTCTGTGGCTGGACTTATTCAAGCTCATTCTCAAAAATTGGTCAAAGAGGGCTCGGATATAGTTTGTATTTTAACAGGGAATGGACTTAAAGACCCTGATAATGCAATAAAGTATTCAAATTCAGCTGTCAAAAAGACATCTGCAGAGCTTAATGATGTATTAAAGGCTATGGGAATATAACTTATGCAAAGAGATGATTTCGTTAGTGCTAAAAGAATTGTAATAAAACTTGGAACAAATGTTTTAAGAAATGAAGACGGTGAGGTTGCAATATCAAGAATTTATTCTTTTATCGAAGATATGGCAAAACTTGTTCAACAAGGAAAAGAGGTTATTCTCGTAACATCCGGCGCAGTTGGACTAGGGAAAAAGAAACTTAACCTTGATTCTACAGCAGAAGACGGCGTTAAACAGGCTTGTGCAGCCGTCGGACAAAGCCGCTTGATGTCATTTTATGAAAACGGGTTTGGGATTTTCGATATTCCTATTGCGCAAATTTTACTTACAGAAGACGATTTTTCACTTAGATATAAATATTTGAGCCTGAGAACTACTCTTAATAAAATTCTAGAATTCGGAGTTGTACCTATTATAAACCAAAATGATACTGTTTCTACAATTAAAATGAATGCAGTTCTTGCTGGTACGAAAGTTTGTTTTGCAGATAATGACAAACTGTCTGCACTTGTATCCAGTGAATTAGACGCCGATTTACTTATACTATTGTCTGATGTAAACGGGCTCTACGATTCAAATCCCAAAGAAAATCCTGACGCAAAACTGATTCCAGTTGTAGAAAATATAACCGATGAGATTATGGCACTTGGTTCGGATGCGTCTGATGGCGGCCGCGGCGGAATGAGAACAAAGCTTGAAGCTGCAAAACTGGTGACAAGATTCGGGGGAAGAGTTCTAATTGCAAACGGAAAAATACCTTATGTCATAAGCAAAATCTTTAATAAAGAAGAAATTGGCACCGCTTTTATTCCAACAAAAGAAAATTTGTCAGATAAAAAACGCTGGATTGGTTATGCTACAAACATACGTGGACAGCTTATCGTAAATGAAGGAGCTAAAAAAGCCGTATTAGAAAAATGTTCAAGTCTTTTACCTATAGGAATTCTCAATGTAATCAATGATTTCAGACAAGGGGAAGTCGTTTCTATATGTGATGAAAACAATATTGAATTTGCACGTGGTATGGTTAACTACAGCTCTGAAGAGTGCCGTAAGATTGTTGGTGCTCATTCAAATAATATTGAAAATATTTTAGGATATAAAAATTATGACGCTGTAATTACAAGAGATAATATAACAGGGCTCGTTTAATTCATATATATTTAAAGTGTATCTTATTTCTTTTCTCAATAATTGTAAAAAAAGTTAAAATATAGTATAATTATTAAAAAGGATTAGGAATATGGTATCTATAGAGAATGCTACAGTATTAAAAGCATCCGGCTTGACTGTTGATAGATTGGAAAACATCAATAATCGGCTGCAGAATTTGCCGGAAGTTCTTGATAAAACGACTCTCCAACAATTAGTTGACGGAGCTTTTGATATTTCTCTTGAAGAATACACAGACCTAAGCACATATAAAACTACTATGAGTGCTCTGTATGGAAATAGGTCCGCAAGTACATTACCTGACATGTTAAATACTCTATTAGGAAATGAGAAGCATGCGAGTTCTCCATCGGCAAAAGATTTTATTGATAAAATGCGTGAGCGCGGCATTTCTAATGGTTCGGCCCTAAAACTGTATACTGCGCTTAAAACTTATTCAATAAATTCTTCTTTAATTACAAATAATAGTTTTGTTAGTGCAAAAATTTAAAATATTTGTGTATAATATAAATTGATAATAAAGAATAAGAGGTATCCTAAAAACATGAAAAAGATAGTTATTTGTACATTTTTAATAGCAGCCGGTGCTATTTCACTATTAAATACAGGAAATAAAACAGAAGTTATTTCTCCGAAGTTTGAATTAAAAACTTATTCAGCAATTACACTTGGTTATGACAAATCAATGGGAGAAAAAACAATAAAGGCCGCAGTTATTGACAGCTATTTTAGAGAAGTTGCAGCAAACGGTAAAATTATAAGATGGAATAAAACAACTTTCCCTCTAAAAGTTTATATTGAAGATTCAGCAGATCTCCCTGCATATTATCGAGAAGTTGTAATGCGAGCTTACCAGTCCTGGGAACGAGCTAGCGAAGGACTTGTCAGATTTAGTTTTGTAGAAACACCAGAAGAAGCTGAAATGAAATGTTATTTTAAAAACACTGAAGACACCAGCCCTTCTATTGGTTCTCAATCTTTTTCTCTTAACGGAAACAAAATAATAGATTCGACAATTGTGTTTAAACGTACCGATGCTAAGAACAATAGACACGATTCTAAACAATTATATTCGTCTGCATTACAAGAAATAGGACGTTCTTTAGGACTAAATGGCAAAAGCCCAAGTATCTATGATGTAATGTATCCTATTGGCACAAAGTTTAATACAGAAATTACAGCTCGTGATTTAAAAACACTAGCACTTCTTTATTCTGTTGTACCTGATGTAACTAATATTCCTCCAACAGAAGAAGAAAAATCTCAATTGTTTACCGTAGAAGAAATTCTCGCAACACTTAATGTCCCCGTAAACGATGAAACTAAGAATCTTGATGAAGTTACTGCTAACGATATCGCAACAAAACTTGCGCTAGCAGAACAATATAGAAAAAGAGCTGAATATGATAAAGCAGCACAAGAATATCAGGCTGTTGCGCAAATGAAAACAGATTTAAGAAGCAAGTCTGAAGTATACTACGAAGTAGCTGTAATGTATTTGGATGCAGAAGAGTTTGATAAAGCAAAAAGCTGTGCAGAAATTGCAACTGCAACAGATATAAATGACAAAACAATAATTCTGCCAGCGCTTATTGATTATTATATGAAACGTTCTAATTCGGCAATCGAACAATTAGATACTATTTTACAGCAGAATCCATATAACAAACACGCATACAAATTATTATGCCAGATATACCGAGAAAAACATCATGAGAATCTCTTAAATGCAACAATCAAAAAATACGGCCCTACTGCCGGAGAGATTGAAGAAGAATAAATTTTATTCCAATTATATAATTGTTAAACGGGCTATATTGTTTATTTCAATATAGCCCGTTTGTCTAATGAAAAAAAGCTTCTAAACCATTATATTATTTATGTAATCAAAAATAAATATTAGCCGCTTATGACCCACTTGCCAGCAAGCTTGTTTATAGGAGATAAGACTCTCCGAGAGGTCTGATGCGGTAAAGGGCGGCTCTGAGTCTGCCCTTATATATAAAAAGAAGCCTTATTTTTTAATTAGGCTTCTTTTTATATATGAACACTAGCATAATGTTTATTTGCCAAATATAACATATAGAAAAATCTGCTGCAATAAAAGAAAATATTAGTTATGGAAGAAAAGAATAGATTAAGAAATTTAGGAATTAATATTAAGAGTGAACGTCTTAGACGTAATATCTCTCAAGAGAAGTTAGCTGAGCTGACAAACATTTCAAGAAACTCAATCAGTTTAATTGAAACTGGCAAAATTAACCCAACTATTTTAAAGGTTATAGATATTGCTAATGTTTTAAATGTTGACATTAATATTTTGATTAGAGAAGTCTAGTTAAAAGTTTTGAGTCGAATGAATAGATGTTGCTTATATGGTGCTGTTTTGTGTTGCGCAAATAGCTTTAGAGTTATAAAGCAGGATTTGTATTTTACTTTATAATCTCTATAAATATTATTATAAGTAACTACTATACTTTCATTTCTTTTTCAAAACCAAATAATGAACTTACAGACTCATCATCATGGATTCTTGAAATTGCTTGTCCTAATAGCGGCGCTATAGAAAGCTGCTTCACATTTGGAGGCAAATCTTCCTTTTTCCAAGGAATCGTATTTGTTATAATACATTCTTCTATAGGAGCGTTTTTTAATCTTTCAATTGCCGGGCCTGAAAAAACAGCGTGAGTTGCACCTACATATACGGCTTTTGCACCTTTGCTTTTCAAAAGTTTTGAAGCTTCGCATATAGTTCCAGCTGTGTCAATAATGTCGTCGAACATTAAACAGACTTTGTTTTCTACATCTCCAATAATATGAGCAGCAATTGCTTCATTATGCTTATCTCTGCGTTTGTCTATAATTGCCATTGGGCAATCCAAATTCTTAGCAAAATGTCTAGTTCTGTTCGCACCACCCATATCAGGGCTAACTGCAACCATCTCATCAGGATTTAGTCCAAGACCTTTAACATAATCAACTAAAATTGGCGTTGCAAAAATATGATCAACCAAGATATTAAAGAAACCTTGAATTTGTCCTGTATGCAAGTCCATAGCAAGGACTCTATTAGCCCCCGCAGTTGTTAATAAATCAGCAACAAGCTTAGCAGTAATAGCTTCTCTGCCTGAAGTTTTTCTATCTTGTCTTGCATAACCATAGTAAGGAATTACTGCCGTTATAGTCTTTGCACTTGCCCGTTTAAAAGCATCTATCATAATGAGTAATTCCATAAGATTTTCGTTTACAGGATTACAAAGAGGCTGTACTATGAAAACATCATCACCTCTTATACTTTCCTTTACTTGAACATAAATTTCACCGTCGGCGAAATTTTTAATGACCATTGGCCCAACCGTTGTCCCAAGATAATCTGCAATCTCTTGGGCCAGCTGCGGGTTTGAACGCCCTGCAAACAACCTTATATCGTGAGTCGGGTTTACTGCACGTTCTAGCTGAGGGTAAGTCATTTCAAGCACCATTCCTAAAAATCCTTTCTTTATTTGTAACAGTCAGTATATTTATTTTATACCTAAAAGTCATTTTACAAAAGTGTTTTTTACGAAATATTAAGTTCTATTAGAAAAAATAGCCGGAAAAAACTTATTTTTCTTTAATTTGCTTTGCATTTGCCAAATCCAAATCATCAACATTGGCTTCTTTTTTAGCATCTTCTTTTTCAAGCTGTTTGTTTATTATAACAGTCTGGATTACCTGGAAGATGTTGCTTGAAATCAAATATAAAAGAACACCGGCAGGAATCGGAATAATAACAAAAGTGAATGTTAACATTATAGGCATAAATGTATTCATTGACTTCTGCATAGCTTTTTGAGCTTCGTCCTGCTGAATATTCTTATTCATAGCCATCATGGCCTTTTGAGAAAATACCATGGTCACAGCAAACAGAACTATGAGCAAAAGCACATCATAATGGAAAGATGTCTTAACTTCCTTTGTAGGAATAGTGCTTACCAGAATACCGTCTTTTCTAACAAAAGTCATCTGCTCTGATTCTTTTGTCTGAATATCTGTTACTTGAATATCGGCTTTTTCTATCTGATCAAGCTGGCTGAATTTAAGATTTAAGCTATCTAAACTAACCTTAAAATCAGCAGGTTCACCTGGATTTAATTCACCTTGAACTTCAACGGCTTTATTTGGTTTTTCTATTTTTACGTTCTCTAAAGGTTCATCAACACCTTTTAGATAAACGGTAGCGGTTTTACCAGTCATAAATGAATCATATTTAGACAGGCCAAAAGTCCCATTGTTAGAAACACCGGCAGATGTTTTAAGGGTCGCATCAAGCCTATTAATGAACAAGAATTGTGAATCGCCGGCCATTTGAATAAATTGAGGGCTCATAAGAGATGAATACAACAAAATAAAAATCGGCATTTGAATCAATAATGGAAAACATCCCGCCATTGGATTGAATTTATGTTCTTTATAAAATTCCATCATTTTCTGCTGCATCATCTGCGGATTGCTTTTGTATCTTTCTTGAATAGCCTTCATTTTCGGCTGCAGCATTTGCATTGTACGCATAGAACGCTGCTGCGATAATCCTAAAGGCCACATTGCTAACCTTACTATTACTGTCAGCAATATAATACCGATACCATAGCTTCCGGCAAATGATAACATTTTTAAAACATCGATAGTTAGTGTTGTAAAATCCATATACTCTTCCCTAAATTTATTCTAATCTCAAAAAGTGTACCTATGTACACTTTTCAAAATACTTTAAATATAACCCCAAGTCAAGATTTAGCTCATTTTAAGATTTCTTTTGATTTTTAATACTATTAGCTCTTTCTAATATTTGTTTATATTCATTTTTCAAACCTTGCATTCGATATATTGAAGTTTCTATAATTTTTGCCCAAACACAAGTTATTATACCTAAGGCTACTGTGAAAAATCCATTTCTTTGAGAGGCATTCAATCCTGCGAGAACAAAACTGGAACCGCCTACTAACCACCCTCTATTTCGTATTATTTTTGCATTGTTATATTGCCTTGAAATTCCATTACCAGGTCTTATTTTCATATTGGATCTCCTTTGTATATTGTAGTAAAATTTAAACACAAAAAAATTTGCTAGTCTTTATATTTAAGATATAATTATTTAGGAATGGAGTTTGTATGTTTGAAGAATTTAACGAAATTATATGTCTCGGCATGGGCGGTTCATATTCTGAAATAGCAAAAGATAAGTTATTTAAGGCATATGATTTGTATTTATATCAAAAATCTTTAAATTCTATTAAGGATTGCATTGATTATGTGGACGAGAATTGCAATGCTATAACTGTATTACCCGTCGAGACTACATATAAGGGGATTATCAGAGAAACTATTGATAACTTGATTATGACTAAAAATCAAAATATTCAAATTCTTGCAGAAACAATTGTCCCAGTAAATGATTGTATTTTATCAAAAACTACAGAATTTTATAGTTTAACCGGGCTGATAGCGAATCCTAATGCACTGGCAAAAAGCAAAAATTTTGTAAGAGAAGAAATGCCCCGACAACTTAATATTGTAGTAGCTGAAAGCATGGATGATGCAGCAAGACGCTTGAACAGCTATAATTTAACATATTCTATTATAGGAACTCATAAAACCGCTGAGATATACAACTTAAATGTATTGCGTGAACATATTGAAGATGATAAAGATAATAAGCGCCGGTTTATTGTTATCGGAGACGCTGAGACTCAGCCGACAGGAAAAGATAAAACGAGTATAGTTTTATTCTTGAATGACAGGCAGGGAGCCTTGTTGGATATCGTTCAGGTTTTTGTAAAATATCATATCAATATAACTCAGATAAACTCAAAAATGATGAATAACAATGCAGAAGAACAGGCTGTATTTATTGACTTTGACGGACATAAAGAAGACGAGATTATCAAAAATCTTATCCGTGATTTGGAGCCTCAGGCTAAAACTATCAGGGTAATAGGCTCATACGCAAAGTTCTAACTCTTAGCATCTTGGGCATAAAACACAGGGATACTGAATTTATTGTATGTCTAACATATTTTGTTTTAATTTGTATGTCAAATAATCTTCACTGTTTTTAGCCAGATTATTCGGATTATTTTTCTGCTTAATCTTTTCTTGTAAAGGAAGGATTTTTAAATTAGCTTTTTCTTGTTTTGCTATCATTGCAGTATTTTTTTTATGCACAAGAGCAATGTCTGCAGCAATTTTACTCAATGATGACATTCCGCTCATTAACCCATCAACATCTTTTAATCTTATTCTAAATAATGACTCCAATAAATGATCAAGAGAGTTGCTTGCTGATTGTTTCGCCTTATTCAAGTTCAGCTGCGTATCACCAGGAATAATATTATATTTTCTCATTATGTTAGAGCCCAGAGTCAGAATACTGTCATTTGTAACAGTATTAAGTTTTGTTTCTGTATCAAAGAAGCTTTTTTTCAACTCTTCTGAAATCTTTTTGACAGCTTCTTCCTTTGTCATGCCTTGAGGAAGTTTTGCTCCTTCAAGAAGATAATCCGTTAAATCCTTAACATTAGCTCTTTTTGTATAAGAAGTTAAATTAACTGCTCTGAGTGATTGCTCCAGATTCTGTTCTACAACATTTCCTGTATCAATGAGCGTAAATATTTTGTTTTTATTCTTCTTTTTAAGAGCATTAATATCAATAAATATATTACCCGGATGAATATCAGCGTGTATTGCTTTTCCGTTCTTTTCAACCTTAACAAATTGCTCTGTCAAAACTTTCATATATTCATTAATCAGGTTATCAACATCTTTTTTGCTCAAGCTTATATCACCGAATTCCGGCGTCCTTGCTTCTATACGCTTAATATATTGGTCTATTGCTTCAATTTTTTCCTCTTTTGTATTTTTACTTCTGATAAGCTGCCCTAGTTTTGATACTCGAGCAGGTTCTAAAAAATTAAGGGATTTTTTATCATCTTGTAAAGCTTCTTTGTATAATTTTGCAGAATTAAGTTCAACCAGAGATTCAAGGCTTATACCATTCGCTTTTTCCATGATATAAACTCCGTTTTTGACCTCTATCGGTTTTACGACATTGGCTACTTTTGTATATGGTACAAGCTTATTTGCAGCTTCTAGTTCATTTTTAAGGTCAATTTCTTTAGAAATACCACTTGCTAAATCTTCAATATTTTTCAACAAGAAGTTCTTTTCGTCTTCAGTATAATCTTTTGAATTTTTAACAATGTTGATAAATTTTTCTTTATCTTTAAGAATTTTGTTTTCATCAATACCATTTTTAATAATCTTTATACAAACTTCCTTTCCATCAGGACTTTTTGCAAGATAAGTTTCTGCAACAGTTCCGACACCTAAAAGTTTTTTGACTTCGTATCCGCTGCCTAAAGCGTTTGTTATATATTGTTTTGCCTCGTCTAAAGTCCTGCTTGGCGGACAATTTTCTCTTAGAGCTTTTGTTAATTCAGTTCCGTCGTTTGAGATTTGTTTAAATTTGACCGCAAAAATGTTTTCGTCAGTTAATTTCTTTATCTTATCTTCAACTGAAATTCTGGAATCATAAATAATATCTCTGACAGCCTTATTGCTGAATAGAACATCCTGCAAATTCTCATAAGTTGATTTCCCGGCATAATCTGGGGCTTTTAGAGTTGCTTTTTCTAATTTATCTGTTGCTTTCTTTAAGTTTTCATCAAAAACTTTTATAAAATTACCTTTTTTAACTAAAGGTACAGCAGCCGCAGCAGTTGCAGCACCAATTATAACTCCATCTGTTTTTAGATTATCAATATAACCGCCGAAAGATTTCTTTTTGTCTGTTTTATTAGCAACAAAATATCTGTTCAAACTGTTTCCAACAAGATAAAGAGGTGCGCCGATTATTCCGCCAAGCGCAAACGCCGGAAACATTAGCCCGTTAATCATGCCGGATACAAAGTTTTTGAAATTAGTTTTTATTCGTTCTTTTTTCAAGTCTTTCTTTTCTTGCTTTGCAAGATATTTCTGATAAGAATTCCTTGTTTTCTTTTTACCATATGCATTTTCGTCAACTATAAATTCTTTAGAGCCGGCTCTATTGAATTTTAAGAGCCAAAATTTTGTATAACCGGCAGTCAAAGCAGATGCACCTAGTACTAATCCCATAAGTTTTTTATTAGACTTGCCTAAATTTATAAGATTTTCTGCGAGCTTAGTAGAAATACCAAATTTTTCAGCTAGTTTAGTTATATTTTTATTAAGAACAGCTGTAGAATTAAGCATTTTTGCTTTTCTCCGAAGTACAAAATAAGTTATTCCTCCGGCTGTAACAGATGCTGCATCACCAAATAATTGAGCTGAATTTTCCTGAGATGTATGATATTTATGCATTATATCTAAAACATCTTTTTGGCTTGCTTTACCCGTTTTTGAATCTGCAATAACTTTTTCGACTTTCTTAGAGCCGACACCCAAACCTGTAAGATTTTTAATTTTATTATAAAGTTTTTCTATTAAGCCGTTATTTTTACGCCTCTCCTTACGATAAAAAGCATCTACCGACTCTTTTTGAGTTTGTATAGTCGAAAATGTATTTTTATTGTTTTGAGGCAAGTTCTGTTTGTTAAAAGAATTAATATTATTACTGCTAATAATTTCCGTCATAATAAACCCTTACTTTTTCTTACTTATTATTATAAAGTAAGAAAAGTAACAAAAATTGCGTAATTATAAAATAAATTATTAATTTTTTTTACATCTCTTAATAAACAAAACTCTTTATAGAGCATCCGGCTTACGCTTTGATTTTTTATTCGGCTTAACTTCTTTTTCATCACAGTTCAAAACTTCATTCAAATGATTAATGATTTCTTCTGAATGGTAGCACATAGCGTGCTCTGTTTTGTGATGAATATCTACAATATGGTAATGCATTGCCATTTCGACTTGAATAAGCGCCAGGTTGTAATTATAAAGGCTTTCTATGTATTCTTGCACAGAGTGAATATAATCTTTTCGAGCATCTTGAAGCGCTATATAATTAAGTTCATTTGACTTATACTTTTCTTCCACAAGCTTAAGAGTTTCTAAAGCTTGTTTTGCCGCCATTTGAGCCGTCGGAATTTCTCTTTCTGCCTTATCAAAATTATTAAAAGCACGCCTAACTTCATAATACAAATCCTTTTTGAAAAGAGTTATTTCATTATCAGCAAGCTTTACCTGCGCATCAGCTCCTTTAATTGAATGCCTGAGCTCCATAAGGTTAACACTCGAGTTTAGGTTCACTCCTACCTGGAAATTATTATTAGATGATTGATTGGAATTTACAAAACCATACCCAGCACCAGCTGAAAGTTCCGGGAAATAAGTTCTTTTGATATATAAAAGTGATTGTTCCATTGCTTTTTTAGAAGAAATCAGTATTTGTAAATCAGGGCTGTTGTCGTAAGCCATCTCTGTTGCCTTATCACGAGGGAAACTAAATTCATACCCGACAAATTTCTGGGGTTCCTTCATTGAATTATAGGCATAGTAATTATCAAAATCAAAAGTCCTTGTATTCTGAATATCAAAATTTGGAGGATTATCTAAATACATTGAATTACTTAAATCAACCTTAGAATTTAGATAATTGTTTTTTGTTTCAATCAGATTAATCTTGGCTTCGCTTAATTGGAATTCTGCGGTTTTTAAATCAGGCGTTTTTTTAGCCAATTTAACAAAATTTTCGTTTATTTCAACATTGTTCTGCGCTACCTGAACAAGAGCTTTAGCACGCAAAAGACTATAATATTTAGCTTTTACATCAAAAAGCGTTGAACATAAGCTGTCCATAAATTCGTACTCTGCTCCCAGCTTATAAAATTCCTCCATTTTGATATATGCCGTTGTTCTGCCAAAATCCCATATCATTTTATTAATAGTAACTCCTAGGTTAGGAAGCTCTCGATAATGAGTATTATAATAAATATTATCTGAATTATTTTCGTTATAAAATCCTGCCCCAGCCCCGATTACAGGAAAATATTGCGCTCTTGCGATTCCTACATTACTTTTTGCAACATCGAGATTGTATTTCTTGCGTTTTATTTTAGGACTGTGCTTAAAAGCATTTGCAACACAATCCAAAACAGAAAGACTCATCCCTTCTTTAATTTCCACTGGTTTAAATAAGTCATCATCGTGCTCTATTGCGTATACACAGTTCGAAACAACAAAAATCCAGCATACAAAAAAACACAATACTCTCTTGAACATAAATTAATTATACATGAAAAAAATTTATATTCGTTGTAGTATAATAGATAACACCAGCTCGAAAGGTTAATCACAAATCGTATGAAATTTTTAGATAAAGCAAAAATCAGAGTAATATCCGGCCATGGCGGAAATGGTATGGTTGCCTGGCGCAGAGAAAAATATGTAGACAAAGGCGGCCCCGCAGGCGGTGACGGCGGTCGCGGCGGTGATATTTATTTTGTTGCAGATGAGAATATGTCTACACTCCTTGATTTTAAGCTTAAATCTGTATTCAAAGCTCAATCCGGCGAAAACGGCGGTATAAAAGGAATGCATGGAGCTTGTGCAAAAGATTTATATATAAAAGTTCCATTAGGAACGATAGTTCGAGACACTAAGACTGGTAAGATTATTGCTGATTTTACTGAAAATGAACAATCCGTTCTTATTGCAAAAGGCGGAAGAGGCGGAAGAGGAAATGCAAGATTTGCAACAGCGCAAAAGAGAGCTCCGCAATTTTGTGAACCTGGAGAACCTGGTATTGAAAGAGTTCTAGAGTTAGAATTAAAACTTATTGCTGATGTCGGGCTTCTTGGAATGCCGAATGCAGGAAAATCAACTTTTATTAGCGCTGTAAGCTCTGCAAAACCAAAGATTGCCGATTACCCTTTTACAACTCTTGTGCCAAATTTGGGTGTTGTAAAAAAAGATGACAGCGGCTCTTATGTTATTGCTGATATTCCCGGGCTTATTGAAGGTGCCTCAGAAGGAGTTGGACTCGGACACGAATTTTTAAGACATGTTGAAAGATGCCGTTTTTTGGTTCATATAGTAGATTTAACTTCTGAACATCCGCTTGAAAATTATAAAATTATCAATAAAGAACTCGAAAAACATTCTAAAGGCTTGGCTGAACTCTATCAAATTCTTGTATTAAATAAAATAGATGCTATTCAAAAACAAGATTTGAATAAATTGGTGGAGGATTTTAAACCTTATTCTTGCGATATTTACCCGATATCAGCAGTTACAAAAGAAGGGATAAATGAATTATTGCATTTTATATCCCGAAAAGTTGATGAAATCCCCAAGCCCAAATTTGATATTGATATCGAAGAAGATTTAGGTGCATATGATAATGATGACAGCGATTTTGAGGTTACAAAGCTTGATAAAGAAACATATCTTATATCAGGAGGTAAAATAAACCGACTTGCAAAAGTTACAGACGCTAGAAACACCGAACAAGTCGTAAGACTTCAAAATATCCTGAAAAGTATGGGAGTTTTCGAAGAATTACACAATTACGGACTCAAAAACGGTGACACTGTTATTTTAGGTCATTTAGAACTAGCATATTACGACGATGAAATCTGGGGCGGCTAAAATCTTTTAATAAATCTTCTGTAACTGTACAAATAAAAAAATCAAATACGAAGACTTCAACAAAATATTAAGATATATTAAGTCGATTATTTTGCGATATTATTCGATTTGAGAGTTTCTTCTTAAATTCTTATGTTTTCAATAGGCAATTATTGTTTATTGAAATACTTTATATATACATACAGGATATTTATAGAAGAGGAGACATATATGACAATAGGCGGCAAACTTGTAGTTACAAACACTGGAGCATACGAAAATTTTACAGTATCATTTGCTAGAAACACTACTATTACTAATTTTAGACAACGAGAAATGGGCGAAGTCGGAGATATTTCGACTACGATTAAAAATGGTAAATCAGGAGAAACAACAAGAATATACAGTAATGGAAAAAGCGGTAAACTCGCCACTATGGATTTAAATAATAAGCGTTATGCAATTTTCGATAAACTAAGAAAACTTGATGGCAATGAAAATGATTTAAGCGAAAGTGATCTTCAGAAAGCAGAATCTTTAGTTGGTAAAAATGGCGTAACAGGTATCAAAAGAGATGCTAATGCTGGCGTAACAACTATTATGTGTGATGATGGCGCTGTATTAAAATTTGATTTAGAAACAGATGCCGAAATGCAAGCAAGAAAGACACAAGAGGCGGCAAAAGAACAACAAGAAGCTGTAAAAGAGCAGCAAAATGCGCAAAAAGAACAGCAAGAAGCTGCTGAGCTGCACAAAAAAAGCAAAAGCATACTCGAAAATCTGGCAGAATGGGGCACCGAAAAACTTGATGCTATAGCAGAAACATTCAAGAATATACTATTCCCATAATGTTGTCATAAGAATCGGCTCACCATCTGTGGCAAGAACAGTATGTTCAAAGTGCGCAGATGGTTTTCTGTCTTTTGTAACAACGCCCCAGTTATCATCTTCTACAAAAACCTCATCACCGCCTAAATTTAACATAGGTTCGATTGCAATTACCATGCCGGATTTTATAAGAGTTTTATCCCCAACTCTATAGTTAAATAAAAACGGATCTTCGTGCATACTATGCCCTACACCGTGACCTCCGTATTGGCGGACAATACCCAGGTTGTAGCTATTGGCAACATCTTCAACCGCTCCTGAAATATCATCCAGTACATTTCCTGCCCTCATCTTGGAAATACCAGCCATAAGTGCTTCTTCGGTTGCTTTCATAAGCATTTTTTTATCATCGGAAATATTCCCAACCGCATAAGACCAAGCACTATCACCTACCATTCCGCCATATGTTGCACCAACATCTATTGCTATAATATCACCATCTTTTAAAATCTCAGTTTCTGAAGGGATTCCGTGAACGACTTTTTCATTAATAGATGTACATATACTTGCAGGAAATCCATTATACCCAAGAAATGTAGGAATTGCCTTATTTTCCTTTATAACCTTCATTGCGATATTATCTAATTCTTTAGTTGAGATCCCCGGTTCAACCACTTCTTTCATTTTCTGATGTACCAATGCTACAATATGCCCGGCATGTCTCATTCTTTTAATTTCGTCTCTTGATTTTCTATTTATCATATTTGCCTCAATTCTATAACCTGATTCTACGCTTAACAAACCATTAATTCAAGCTATAAAATTAGATTGCTTGACTTTCAAAATTGATTTGGTACTATAGAAATTGTCAGTAAGCCCCCATCGTCTAGAGGCCTAGGACAACACCCTTTCACGGT